>CANIHJ010000033.1 GCA_947467385.1 Deltaproteobacteria bacterium
CACGTTGCTTAGCTGCTCAAATCCGCGAACCTCGGCATCGACCGTGCACTCGCCGGGAACAACACCCTGGTGAAGCTCCCAGGAGGCCTCAATAACTTCCTTGAGCAGCGAGCTCTTTCCGCTGCCTGAGACACCGGTAAGGCACACAAACGAGTTAAGCGGGATATCAAGGCTTATCGACTTGAGGTTTCTGTTCTTGGCGGCGCGAATCGAGAGCGACTTCGAAAAATCAGGGCGCTCGTCGCGTGCCACAAAAGGCTCCATTTCAAGCCCACGCCACCCTTCGCGGGTGCCCATGTAGGTAATCTCGCCGCCGCGCTCTCCTGCCTCGGGTCCAAGCTCAAGGATGTAGTCGGCAGCCGCCAAACACTCTGGGTCGTGCTCAACAACGGTGAGGGAGTTTCCCCGATCGGCGAGATCGCGGAGCGCCTTGATGAGCGCGTCGGTGTCACGCGCGTGAAGGCCGACTGAGGGCTCATCGAGAACAAAGTGAGTCGAGATCAGGTTGCTTCCGAGAGCGGATACGAGGTTAACCCGCTGGGTCTCGCCGCCCGAGAGCGTGCGCGACTGCCTATCGAGAGAGAGGTAGGGAAGCCCAAGTGCCACAAGGTAGCGAAGCCGGCCAAGAATGCCCTTAAACACGTCCTGAAGCTGCCGCGGCAGACGCTTCTCCGCCTTGAGCGAGGCCTCAAGCTTGACGAACCACCCGTAGAGATCCTCAAGGGAGAGGTGAGAGATGTCGCTGATAGTCAGCCCGAGGATTCTGTACGCGAGAGCGTCTGCCTTAAGGCGGGTGCCATTGCAGGAAGGACAATCAGCTTGCCCACGGTAGCGGGCCAAAAACACGCGCACGTGCATCTTGTACTTCTTACGCTCAAGCCACTTAAACCATGGATTGATGCCGACAAAGGCCCGGGACTTGTGGTTGAAGATGAGGTCCTGGTGCTCGGGCGAAAGGGTGGACCACGGTTCGTCCGTTGGAATGCCTTGAGACTTGCAGAACTTAAGGAGCTCACGGTGCTCCGACGAAGACGCCTTGCCTCGCCAGCACTCCACGGCGAAGCCCTCGATGGTCTTGCTGTGATCTGAAACGCAGCGGTGCGGATCCACCACAAGGATCTTTCCAAAGCCGTTGCACTCTGGGCACGCGCCTATCGGGTGGTTGTACGAGAACAGGGCCGGCCGTGGGCGCTCGACAGAGATATCCCCGTCGCCGCAGTGGTACGAGCTCTTAAACAGGTGCTGCTCATACGAGCGGTGAATCTCGCGCGGCCCACTGTGAACCCCAATTCGGGCTAGGGGCGTAAGCGGCTTTTCGCGCAGCTCAATAACTTGCACGCTGCCGCCGCCGAGCGAAAAGCACTGCTCAAGCGAATCCCGCACCTGCTTTTGGGCAAACCCCTGCTTGCGGCACCGGTCAATTGCGACGGTAACCTCCTTGCTCTTTTTGGGGGGCGGGGCATCCTCGAACTGTTCCAGCGAGGCCGTGGAGGGGCGGAAGTAGCGCGAGTAACCAAGGGTCTGAAGCCGATCGATCTGTTCTGCAACATTCTTGACCCGAATTCCAAGGACGAAGGTTGCATCCGGCTTCGCCTCGCACCACCGCTCAAGGAGTGATGCGAGTGTCGAGGCGTCCCAGCGCGAGAGCTCAAGTCCACACACGGGGCACACAGGCTTGGCCAGGTTACTCCACACGATCTTCAGGAAGTCGTTTATGTCCGTCATGGAGCCGACGGTAGAGCGCGAGTTTAAGATCCTGGTGCGCTGCTGGATTGCGATGGCAGGGCGCACGTTCTCTATGAGGTCTACCTTTGGGCGCTTTACCTTGTCGAAGAACTGGCGCGTGTAGGGCGAGAACGTCTCGATGTATCGGCGCTGCCCCTCAGCGTAGATGGTGTCGAAGGCGAGCGAGGACTTTCCCGAGCCGGAGAGGCCGGTGATGGCAATGAACGAGTCGTGCGGGAGGTCGACGACGAGGTCCTTGAGGTTGTTCTCCTGGGCCTTGATGATGGATAGGGAGTTTCGCTGCGCCATGCTCCGAGGGAGTGTAGCAAGCTAGCCGAAAAATACATAGCGATAGGAGGCCAACAGGGCAGATGTGAGTACGCGCCTTGGGGGTGTTGTGCGAGCGGGCTCTCGTGCTACTCCTCAAGAGGATGAGGGGCACACCGTCGAGCATATGTAACAACAGAATAAGGCTTACGGGGCGAGCAGCACGGGGTGCTGTTGTGGCCCTCGTGGTGGCGGCTACGGGAGCGCTCCCGGCGATAGCTGAAAAGCCCCAATGCGCACTCCTCCAAGGGGTGATGAAAGAGGTGTCGGCTGTTCGCGCTCTCACCCCCAAAGGAGAGGTGCCGTGCGCTATCGCAAGTCGTGAAGAGATTGGAGAGTTCCTTCGGCAGAGCGTCTCAAAAAAACTGCCCCCCAAGAAGCTGGAGATGGAACAGGTCGTTTACCGCGCTGTTGGAATAGTGCCCGACGAGTACGATTATGTGCATGGGGTAATCGAGTTTTACCTTAGCCAGATTGGGGGCTACTACGATCCAGACACAAAACGGTTCGTCATGGCGGACTGGATACCTGCGTCGATTCAAGAGAGCGTTGCCCGGCACGAGCTCACGCACGCCCTGCAGGATCAGTCCTATGGCCTCGACCGGTTTCTTGATCCCACAGGGGACAACGGGGACCAGCTGATGGCGCTTGCAAGCCTCGTTGAAGGAGATGCGGCCGCTGTCATGAACGACATCGATCGCATGCAGAGGGGGCAGCCACCCCTCGCGAAAATAAAAAGCATCGACACGGGCGAAGAAGACAAGGTGCTCGCCTTAACCACCGCTGCCCTGCCGACGCAGACCCCCCAGGCCCTCGAGGCAATGATCCTCTTCCCCTACGTGCACGGAATAAAATTTGTGCACGCGATACTGCGAAGCGGCGGATATGCCGCAGTCGATGCGGCCTTCAAGGAGCCGCCGCGCTCGTCGCATGAGATTTTGCAGCCTGGCGACTACCTGTCGCGGCGCTTCAAGGCAGAGAACCCAACGGCCGAGGGGCTTGCCTCTGCTGCGCCGGGAGCGGCGCCTCTCTACAGCGATGTGCTGGGGGAGTTCGCTGTTCGCGCTATCCTTGAGGGCGCGGAGATATCCAAGACGCAAGCGAGCAAGGCTTCAGGAGGATGGAAGGGAGATAGGGCCGTGCTTTTCGTGGCTCCTGACGGTTCCCGCTCTGTGGTGTGGAAGAGCGTGTGGCAGAGCGAGGTGGATGCGCAGGAGTTTGCCTCCGCATACCGCGCAATGATTCGCAGCCGCTATGGGGTAGCCCTGGGCGAACAGCGGACGCAGATCTCGCCGAGCAAGGCTGCGACGCTTGTCGCGCACGGGCGCGAGGTC
The DNA here is from genome assembly GCA_947467385.1 of Deltaproteobacteria bacterium. GTDB lineage: Bacteria > Bdellovibrionota_C > UBA2361 > UBA2361 > OMII01 > OMII01. The sequence goes on from CANIHJ010000033.1 coordinate 3,387, forward strand.
CTGGCGCAGTTTTGGATTCCCCGTGATCCCGCAGCCTAGCTCAGCACGACGCATGGCTGTCGGCGTGGACGAACAGAAAGTTCCCAAACATGGGAGTGCACCCACGAACAGGCTTCGGCGACTGGTACACGAGGCTTAAGCTCCAGATGGCGTCGGGGTTGAGCTCTTCCGGCTCGGAGCCTGGCTCCATCACATCGGGGCGCTCGTATTGGGAAAGTTGGACTTCGCCGCTGTCGGTCATAACGTAGCTCAGGGCGATCTGCAGCAGCGACTCGCGTGGCCCAAGAAGCCCGCACAGATCGTCGTGGTAGGAATACCCGAGCTTCTCCTCAAAGGCGTCAAAAGCCTTGTCGTCAAAGATGCAGCGGCCGAGCGAGTCAAAGCCGGTGATAAACGAGTCGATTGGGCGAATGTCTGGGTAGCGCCTCATGAGGTCCGCTAAGGGATAGTAGAGCTCAGCGACGTCAACGCGATCGATTCGCGGAATGAGGCACAGGCATGGAACCTTGCCGGTAGAGTCGTCACGCCCGGGAACGAAGGAGAGGGTTCCTGAGCGCTCCATAAACCAGTGGCTAATGAAAGTTTCTATATCCTCGGTTGTGTCGAGAATACGCTGGATTGACTCGGCATCTGTCCGGCGGCACGTCTTTAAGACTTTTACCTCAATTGGCTTCATGCTCCCTCCTGCAAAGGCTTTTGAGGAAGGTGTTCGCCCGGGAGGGAAAAAAGTTGCGGCGACCTCCTATGGGCACTCAAAAGAGAGGGCCGAGGCTATATCGGGAAAGAGAAAAGAGTACCCGCTCTCAAGGGCCTTGCGTGGAGCTGCGGCCGAGCTTGAAAGCAGCGCTGCGTCGGCCAGCTCGCCGAACAGCAAGCGCAGCACCGCCGCCGGCACAGGAAGAATCGTCGGGCGCTTGAGGTATTTGCCGAGAGCCTTGGTGAATTCGCGGTTTGTGACGATCTGGGGAGCCACCGCGTTAACCGGCCCGGAGAGCGACTCTGTATAGATCGCGTGCTCGACCAGCCCAAGAAGGTCTTGGAGCGCAATCCAGCTCATGCGCTGCTGGCCGCTTCCCAGCACTCCGCCCACCCCGGCCCGAAAAGCTGGCAGCATGAGCTTCAGCGCTCCCCCGGCAGCATTGAGGACGGTACCGATTCGAAGGTTCACGACTCGAACTCCATGCTCGGCAACGGGCAGCGCCGCGCGCTCCCACGCGTCTGCTAGGCTTGCGAGGAATGTGTCGCCCCGCGACCCAGACTCGTCGGCGAGCGAGCTTCCGGTGTCGCCGTAGAAGCCCGCGCCTGATGCGACAATAAATACGGCAGGTTTCATAGAACTTGATGCTATTGCGCGCGCAAGGGCCTGAGTGGAGTTGACCCTGCTCTCCATGAGGCGCCGCTTCTTTGCGGCTGTCCATCGGCCGGAGGCGATGTTCTCACCACCGAGGTGAATGATGACATCGGAGGCCTCAATAGCATGTTGGGGGACCGAGTCCTGGGCGGGGTCCCATTGATGCTCGCTCTCAGCGACAGGTGTCCTGCGCACCAAGGTGTGGACCTCATGGCCCGCTGTGGAGAGGAAAGCGGATAGCGCCTTTCCGACAAATCCAGACGAGCCAGCTATGAGGATGCGCTTCCGCGGGAGCGCGCGCCAGCGGGCATGGAGTTCAAGGTCGCGGGCGAGCAGTGAATGCCTGAAACGGAATAGCCTATTCAGGTCACGAGCAACAATAAAGCCAAGGGGCTGCGCGGGAAGCGGAAGCGAGTACGCTATCTCATCATTGAGTGAGCTCTGCGTGGCTCCGAGGGGAGCAAAGATGTGCCGGTGGCGCCACGCTCGAAAGGGCCCGCGCACCTGCTCATCGGTGAAGAGCTCGCCCTCCCGGTACTCGCCGTGCCGCAGCAGCCACGAAAACCCCAAAGGGCCGAGCGCGGAGATTTTAAGCTGCACTTCAGTGCCCGGACGAAGAGACTTCGGTGCGGAGATTGCCTTTACCGAGCGCCAGGGAGGCGAGAGGCGAGCGAAAGCTCCGGGGCGGGCGTGCCAGGCAAAGAGCTCACTGACAGTATAAGGAAAGCAGCTCTGCCACGAGAAGGTTGGCACAGTTACCCAAGGACACGCTTTGCGATCTCGCTTGCGCTCTTACCGTCGTACTGTCCGGCGAAGTTTTCTTTGAGGTGCTTCATGACGAGCGGCAGCGCTGCGCCCGGCGTTGAGGACTTGAACTCAAGGATGGTCTTCTCAAGCTGCTCAGGGGTCATCTGCTTGGGCAAGAACTCCTCGATGATGCGTATTTCGCCCACGAGCTTCTCCTTGGCGTCCTGGCGCCCGGCCTGCTCCTCGAATTGCATGGCTTCCTGGCGCTTCTTAACTTCACGCTGAAAGATAACGGTGCACTCTGCGGCGGAAAGCTCTTCAACTGCCTTCTGCATCTCCTCGTACTGAATCTCGGTGAGAAGCGCCCGGATCGTCTCGAGGCGGAGACGATCTTGTGCCTTCATGGCTGTCTTAAGGGACTCTTTGAGTGCTGCTTTCATGGACAACACTCATACTCGGGGATTCGGAAAAGGGCAACGAAGAACGGCTACGCGGCGTTTCCGGCCTTCTTCTGGAATCGCTCAGAGAAATCCTGAAGCTTCTTCGCAGTCTCTGCGCTTATTAAGTGCTCAGTCTTGCACGCGTCTATCTCGGCCTGCTCGGGCGTGACTTCAAGAATGTTCTCGAGAAAGTTCTGTAGGATGTTCTTTCTCATATGGACCGCCCGGGCGATCACCTCGCCTTCCGGGGACAGGGACAGAAATTTGTTCTCGTCCTCAAGGATGAGGCCCTTGGCCTTGAGGGCCTTGAGGTTAATCGAGGCGCTGCCCGTAGTGATGTTGAGGTCACGAGCTACGTCTGTAACGCGCGCGTAGCCACGCTTCTCCCTGAGCTCCAGGATCGCCTGAAGGTGGTGCGCTGCGCTGTGCGTGATGTTGTTCTCTTCGAACTTTTTCCAGATATCCATGGGTGACCCCGAGCTCAAAAGGAAGGTTCTTGTACAGTTTGTTCAACTACCTGAGGAAGAATACTTATCCATGTTATGTATGTCAAACGTATGTTAGCTGACCCCAAGGAGGCCGCGTGTTAAAAGAAGGGGAGTCGTTTGCAACAAACAATAATTTGGCGCATTCTTCACCCCTTCAGCAAAGCAGACGGCTGTTTGGCGGCATGTGGTTATGGGCGTAAAAGCTCAATTAAAAAGGGTTGTTGGCGCCTCGCTGGTGCTGTTGTTGGCGTGCTCTTTGGCCCCAAGGGGACTCTTCGCCGTTGATAGGCCCGAAGAAGTGCTCGATTCCAAGGTTGGTATTTTTACCCAACTGTCCGGAAAGGTTGATCTTTCGCGACAGTTCACGGATGTCGAGGGGGCCACCAAGACCCTTAAGGAATTCGCCGTTCCGGGCAAACCAATCATCATTGCACCAGTATATTACAAATGTCCCCGCCTGTGCGGCCTCCTCCTCGATGGGGTGTATACCCTTCTGAACGACATCCCGCTCGCGCTCTCCCAAGACTACTCCCTGTTGGTCGTGGGATTCGATCCCACCGAAACGCCACAGGATGCCCGTAAGGTGATGGATAAGTTCAACTCGCGGCTCATTGGTCAAGCGACGGCGGATCGAAGTGGGGTACGCTTTCTTGTTGGCAGCGATCAGAATGTAACAGCTCTCATGCAGGAGCTGGGGTTTCGATACATGAGGGACGGTCAGGATTTTGCCCACTCGGCCGCTCTTATGATATTGACGCCGAGCGGTGAGATCTCGCAGTATTTCACGGGCATAGAATTTCCTGCTTGGGATGTTCGCCTCTCACTGATTGAAGCCTCAAAGGGGGAGATCGGGTCGGCGATAGATCACCTGCTCCTCTACTGCTTCAGATTTGATCCGCTGCAAGGAAGGTACACGTGGGCGGTCGTCGGCCTGTTACGGGTCGGAGGCGTGCTTACCCTGTTGGTGCTTGCGGCAGTGATCATCACCGCGGTGAGGAAGAGGAAGCTAAAGGAAGGGATGCCCACCTAGGGCGATCGCGATTGTAAGGATACGTGGATTAGAAGATTTATGTTGGGATTGTTAGGCGAGCAGGGATCGGATTTCGCTCACAAGGTAGACTACGCCCACGACGTCGTTACGATTATATCGGTCGTGTGCACGGTGTTAATTGTAGGGGTGATGCTTTACTTTGCCGTGATCTACCGCCAAAAGGACGGCAAGGATCATCCAACGCCGCATATTCATGGCAACAACGCCCTTGAGGTGATCTGGACAACCTTCCCAACGCTCGTGTGCATATGGGTTGCCTGGCTCGGCTACGATTCCTTCGTTGACATGCGCACCGTTCCGGAAGGCGCCATGGAGATAAACGTCACCGGGCGCAAGTGGGCCTGGGATTTTCAGTACAAGAACGGCAAGCGAACGACGGGAGAGCTCGTCGTTCCGGTTGATGAGCCGATCAAGCTCGTGATGACCTCCAAGGACGTTCTGCACTCGTTCTTCGTTCCGGTCATGAGAACGAAGATGGATGTTATCCCAGGGCGCTACACGTACGAGTGGTTTAAGCCCATCACGACCGGAGATTTCCAGGTTTTCTGCACGGAGTACTGCGGCAACGATCACTCAAGAATGCTCGCGCGCCTCAAGGTCCTTCCGCGCGCCGAATTTGATCGCTGGCTCGCAGATGACAGCGAGGCAAAGAAGCTTGCGTCCCTCAAGCCCTCGGATCGGGGCAAGGAGCTCTACGTCGCAAAGCAGTGCGTGACGTGCCACAGCCTCGACGGGTCGCCGCGCGTTGGCCCAACCTGGCTCAAGATATTCGGCAGGGAAGGGAAGCTTGCGGACGGCACCAGCTACAAGGCCGACGAGAACTATATTCGCGAGTCGATCCTCTATCCGCAGGCCAAGGTCGTTGCAAACTATCCGGCGCAGGGCATGCCGAGCTACCAGGGGCAGCTTTCGGATGATGACATCACGGGCATCATTGAGTTCATGAAGACCATTGACGGCACCACCAAGGTAGAGCTGTCTCAGCCGACCGTTAAAAAGCAGCCGGCCGCAGCTGGAGCAACGCCAGCGGAGCGAGGTAAGGCACTTGTGAATGCTCCCGATAACCTGTGCGCGACGTGCCACAGCATCGACGGCTCGAAACTCGTTGGGCCCTCTTTTAAGGGCCTCTGGGGCCGCAAAGAGAAGATGAGCGACGGCACCGAGATTAATGTTGATGCCGACTACATCAAGGAGTCGATCTACAAGCCACAGGCAAAGATCGTCGAAGGGTATGGCCCAGTCATGCCAGCGATGTACGAAGGCAAGCTCTCTGAGCAGGACGTCAACGACATCATCGAGTACCTAAAGACTTTAAGCTAAACGTAAGAGGTTAAGGCGTTATGGCAGCACATGCGTCATCATCAGCAGCAGGACACGAGGAGCTTAACTACCTCAACTGGAAGACGGGCATCTGGTCGTGGCTCTCATCCACTGACCACAAGCGCATCTTCTTCCTCTACCTCTCGTCGATCATGGTGTTCTTTATCTTGGGCGGCATCGCGGCGCTCATAATGCGCACAGAGCTTGCGACCGCTGGGCCAACGATCCCGAGCATCGTGAAGGACTCCCACACCTACAACGTGTTCTTCACGATGCACGGCGTGTTCATGATCTTCCTCTTCGTGGTCCCAGGAATACCGGCCACGATAGGAAACTTCCTCATCCCGCTCATGATCGGGGCAAAAGACGTTGCCTTCCCGAGGCTCAACCTCTTTAGCTACTACCTGTACGTCATCGGCGCCCTGATCGGCGGTGTCGCCATGCTCAATCCGGTCGATACGGGATGGACGTTCTATGCGCCCTATAGCACCACGACAAGCTCTAACGTCAGCCTGATGGTGTTTGCTGCTTTCGTGCTAGGGTTCTCGTCGATCCTGACGGGGCTTAACTTTATCGTGACCATTCACCAGCTTCGCGCCCCGGGCCTGACCTGGATGCGCTTGCCGGTATTTATCTGGGCCTCGTACGCCACGGCTATAATCCAAACCGTTGCAACGCCGGTCGTCGGCATGACGCTCCTTCTCATTATCGCTGAGCGAGCGTTTGGGGCCGGCATCTTTGATCCAACGAAGGGCGGAGATCCTGTCCTCATGGAGCACCTCTTCTGGTTCTATTCGCACCCTGTAGTGTACATCATGGTGCTTCCGGCCTTCGGCGTTGTTGGCGAGATCCTTCCTGTGTTCTCTCGCAAGCCGCTCTTCGGCTACAAAATGGTCGTTATTTCTTCGATGGCCATCGCTGCCGTGGGCTTCATCGTGTGGGCTCACCACATGTTCGTCGCGGGCATCTCGGACTTCTCGGCCAAGTTCTTCTCAGTCGTGACATTCCTCGTTGCCATCCCGACCGCCATCAAGGTGTTTAACTGGGTGAGCACTATGTACAAGGGATCTATCTCCTTTAAGACCCCGATGCTCTACGCGATGGGCTTTGTGTTCCTGTTCATGGTTGCAGGCACCACGGGAATGTACCTGGCGATGCTTGGGGTTGATGTGTACTACCACGACACGTATTTCGTTGTGGCGCACTTCCACTACACGATCCAAGGCGGTGCAGTTATCGGCCTCATGGCGGCGCTCCACATGTGGTTCCCGAAGATGAGCGGCAAGATGTACAATGAGACGGTGTCGAAGACCGCCTTTGCGATGCTCTTCATCGGCTTTAACTTGACGTTCATTCCGCAGTTCATTCTCGGAATGGAAGGCATGCCTCGCCGCTACTACGACTACCCGGTTCAGTACCAGACGCTCCACACGATCTCGACGATCGGGGCGTACCTGAACGGCTTTGGCTATACCTTTGCGCTCGTCAACCTCCTGTGGACGGCGAAGTTTGGCAAGGTGAAGGCGCCAAGGAACCCGTACAACTCAACGGGCCTTGAGTGGCAGACAGCGTCGCCGCCGATTCATGAAAACTTTGAGACGATCCCTGTGGTGACTGAGGATCCGTACAACTACGGCGTTCACAAGCACGCGTAACGAGGGACAGGACATAGTGAGGGGCAAGGAAGGTATGAGTTCGAACGCAGCAGTAGCAGAGCACCACCACGTGGGACCAGGCGAACCTCCGCACATACACCACATGGACACTCCGACGGCGTATGGGGCGGCCAAGCTTGGCATGTGGCTATTCCTGGCCACCGAAGTTCTTCTCTTCGCGGTCATGTTCTGCAGCTTCGCAATAATGCGCTACTACCACCTCGCGGAGTTTCATGATGCGAGCCACCACCTGAACCTTCCCTTAGGGGCGCTCAACACGGTCATCCTGCTTTTCTCCAGCTACACGGCGGCGGTGGCGGTGACGAAGGCGCAGAAGGGTGACAACAAGGGAGTCATCAGGAACTTTGGCATCAGCGTACTGTGCGGGCTCGCGTTCCTCGTCATCAAGTCGATTGAGTACACGGGCAAGGCTCACCACGGAATGTTTCCGGTTGTGTGGAACGAGCACTTCTACGAGTACAAGAACTTCCTTGGGCTCTATTACTGCATGACGGGCCTGCATGCCCTGCATGTCATCATCGGAATGGTGATCATGGTGATCTACGGAATCTTGCCGGCTCGCCAGAATCGCTATTCAGGCCGCTACTATACCCCGGTAGAGCTGAGCGCACTGTACTGGCACTTGGTGGATCTGATCTGGATCTACCTCTTCCCGCTTCTCTACCTCGTAGGATAACTTCGGAGCTCACTCGCTATGGCACACTCAAATCATCATTCGCATGACGAGATCGGGCACGTTGTGCCGGAGAGTCTCTTCTTTAAGGTGCTTCTTACCCTCCTGTTTCTCACGGCGGTCACTATCCTCGCGGCTCAAGTCGACCTGGGAAAGTGGAACATCGTGGGCGCGCTCGTTATCGCCTCGGTTAAGGCTAGCCTCGTTATCTACTTCTTTATGCACGGGAAGTACGAGAATAGGATCATCTGGACCTACATCCTTATCCCATTCATCCTGCTTGCGATCATGATCGGCGGGGTCTTTACGGACGACCCGTTCCGCTCCAAGCCTGTGCCGTTGCAGGTCACCCAGCAGCCGTAGCAAGCGGATGCTGTAGGCCACTAAAACGGCCGCTGGGGGAGACCTCGGCGGCCGTTTTGCTTTGGATGGTGAGTAAACGCAGCCACCAAAATAACTCTTTTGACTCTTTCCCCCTGCGGATCGAAGATACAGCCCTATGACAACTCTCTTTGAGCCCCTCACACTCGGAGACCTTGAGCTTCCAAACCGCGTGATTATGGCGCCGCTTACGCGTATGCGCAGCAAGCAGCCCGGAAACGTGCCTCACGGGCTCAATGCGGAATACTACGCGCAGCGGGCCTCGGCCGGACTTATTATCTCAGAGGCGACGCAGATATCGCAGCAGGGGCAGGGGTATCCCGCAACTCCGGGCATTCACTCTCCCGAGCAGGTAGAGGGGTGGTCGCTCGTGACCGATGTCGTGCATGAGGCAGGGGGACGGATGTTCTGCCAGCTGTGGCACGTTGGGCGCATCTCGCACCGCTCGCACCAGCCCGGCGGGGAGCTGCCTGTTGCGCCCTCAGCGATTAAGCCCTCGGGCGGGACCTTCAGTGCTGACTGGAAGCCGGTCGGGTTCGAGACACCGCGCGCCCTTGAGACAGAGGAAGTGGCAGCTATCGTTATGCAGTATCGCCAGGCTGCTGAGAATGCCGAGCGTGCAGGTTTTGATGGCGTTGAGGTGCATGGTGCAAACGGCTACCTCTTGGACCAGTTTCTCCAGGACGGCTCGAACAAGCGCACCGACCAGTACGGCGGCTCGATTGAGAACCGCGCCCGCATGCTCCTGGAGGCCGTTGACCAGGCGATATCGGTGTGGGGGAATGGCCGAGTGGGAGTGAGGCTCTCTCCGTATGGAACCTTTAACGACATGAGCGACAGCGACCCAGTGGGTCTCTTTACCTACGTGCTTACGGAGCTAAGCAGCAGAGGGATCGCATACGCACACATTATCGAGCCGCGCGCCTCACTTGCCGGCGGCCAGGACGGGACAAACGTCCAGGCTCCCCACGCCACAGAGATATTTCGCAAGGCATTCGCGGGGTCGATTATATCAGCAGGCGGATACGACCGAGCCGAGGCGATGCGGGTTGTTGAAGCTGGCATCGCAGATGCGGTCGCCTTCGGGCGGCTTTTCATCGCCAATCCCGATCTGCCAGAGCGCTTGGCTCGTGGCGTGCCCCTCAACCCATACGATCGAGCCACCTTCTACGGCGGCGGGGAAAAAGGCTACACGGACTATCCCATCGCCTCAGTATAGGCGACGGCTCTCGCGTGGCTCAGGACGCGGCAAGCTCAGGGCTTCAACGGCGATTGCTTGCGCTCGCTGTCGCCATGATTTCGGCGATACTCCTTATGACTGCGCGAGGCGAAGCTGAACCCCCTATGAAGGAAGGATTTCGCCTCACGTCATCGGCTTTTGGAAACCAGAAAAACATTCCCCGCGACTACACCTGCGAAGGTGGGGACGTATCTCCACCTCTTGCATGGAGCGGCACCCCGTACGGCACGAAAAGCTTCGCTCTTATCGTCGATGACCCCGACGCCCCCGATCCCGATAAGCCGCAGCGAACGTGGGTGCACTGGGTGCTCTACAATATTCCAGCCGGCGCGAGCGCGCTTCAGGAAGGCCTCACCATCAGCCATGATGGCGCGATAGCTGGCACAAATGACTGGAAAAGGCAGGGGTACGGCGGCCCGTGTCCGCCGATCGGAAAGCACCGCTATTTCCACAAGCTCTACGCGCTCGATGTCGTGTTGCCTAACCTCGGTCGCGTGACGAAGCGCGAGCTTGAGCAAGCGATGGCCGGGCATGTGCTTGCCGAGGCTGAGCTGGTTGGCCTGTACCAAAAGGGGCAGGGCGCTCAGTAGCAGCCCTATTCGGAGATCTCAACGAATTCAACGTCACCGGTCTCTGGGCGAAGGAACGCTATGGTGTAGCGCTCGGCCGAGTAGAGCGCACCCGGGTTAATGACGCGAGTGCTTCCAATCACCTGGTTGCGCTCTTCGTGGGTGTGCCCGTGGAGAACATAGTCGTAGCTCTGAGAATCAATCGCCTCATTGAGGACCCGCACGCTCGTTCCGTGGTTAACAAAGAAGGTCTTCCCGGCATGGGTGAAGCAAATTGTATCGTCAATCTCGCCAAACCCGAACTCAAGACACTTCTTCTTGAGCCCCGAGCGCTCACCGTCGTTGTTGCCATAAACGACCCGCATGGGCAGGCCAGCAAAGCGCTCAAGCGTTGGCGGCGAGATGATGTCCCCGCAATGAACCACGAGTGCTGGCGCGCGCATCTTTAGGAGGGCGACGGCCTTGGCAATCATTCGGGTGTGTTCGTGCGTGTCTGAGATAATTCCAACCAGCGTCATGGTACCTTTGCCTTAAGAGCTTTTTTGCGCGAGCCTTCGAGTAGCAACTGCCTGAGCGCCTGGAACTCCGTGTTGTACCACCCATCCGTAAATTCCTGAAAGCTCCACTCAAAAGGCTTGTACGATCCCTCGCCGTATCGCGCAATCAAGTCGGCGTAGATGCCGTCACTCAGGTAGATCTTTTGCCCCGCGCCCTTGGTGCTTGCGAGCACTATCTTGTTCTCGTCGAGGTAGCCTAGGTCGAGGTTGGCTGTCCGCTGGCCATCAACCGCTAATCCCCTCTCAAGGGCTATGCAGGCCTGCTTGCCCGGCACAAGGATGTCGGCGTGGTGGGGGCCGGTAAAACCGACAAGGGTGCGCACGAGACCCGGGCCCATTTCTGCCTCGTAGGAATCAGTCACGTCAAAGGGATGCGGCGTGCCGATGAAATCAGCCGAGCCAAAAACCTCCTCAAGCATCCCGAGCACCTGATCGAGCGGCAAATCGGGGCTCAAAAGGAGCGCAATAAAGAGCTTAACCGATGGTGGCGCACCTTGAGGCAACATGCTCAACACTCCAAGATTGAAAAAGCCCTGCGCACGCCGAGCTTGAGTGAAACCTCGCGTGCCAAAGACTCGGCATTGAGGTCGATTCTGGCGACTCCCGTGAGCGGACGCGCCATGAGGGTGTCGTGCTGCACGTAGGCCTGCTCCCAACCTCCGGACACAACAGGGTAAGTCATAATCTCCCACGAAAACGAGTCGTCCCAGCCCTTGTCAAACTGCTCAGTGTCAAAGGGGGTAACCTTATGGGCGCGGCGATAGCGCTCCTAAGAATAGGAAAAACAAATCACTTTCAGCAAGTAGCCGATCAGAGGCAGCGGTGTAGTCATGGATGGCGTGAGTGGTCGCAAGATTTGAGCGCTAAGAGACACTTATTGGGCCGAGCCTAAGTTTGTAGCCTGAGCTACGAAGCGAAAGAAGGCGAATCGGTTACGCGCCCCCTCATTCCGTCACCGAGAAAGCCGAGAGTGGAAGTCATCAGGGGATGGCTCAAAGGAGTCGTAGGAGGGGATTTCATCGATAGCCTGTGCGGTATCGATGAACCGAGGCATAAGCAGAGGCGCCTGAAAGTCAGGGATCCCCTGTGCTTGCCACGGGGAGAGAATCGGAGCTGGGGGAGGGAAGTTGTGTGAAGGGGGCTGAAACG
>CANIHJ010000034.1 GCA_947467385.1 Deltaproteobacteria bacterium
ATGGCCAGATGGCGATCTCGCCCCGGCCATGGTGAGGCGAAGCAAGGCCGCGGAGCTCATTGAGGTGCAGGCGAGGTTCGACGCCCTCAAGGAGCGACTGAGGCAGCATCTTGCGCAGTAGGGACATCACGAGAGAGCACGTATGGTCGAGCCCAGCAAGGAATCGTCGCAGCACAAACAGCCACACGAGGCCGTTTTGCCAGAGGCTCTCTCCATTTTTCGCCTTAACGAAATGGCAAAGGTGTATGAGATGCTCACCGGTCTGCCGTTTTCTGTGCGGCATGGCGACAAGACCGCATTCGATCACACCACCAGGGAGGTAATCTTCGGCGCCCACCAGCTCGCCTCAATGGGAATCACAGATCCCCTTATCGTTCGCTTTATTATGTTTCATGAGCTCGGCCATTTTAAGGAGCTCAACGATGATCCCGCGGGGTATCGTGCGTGTATCGAGGAATCGAAGCGGCCTGATGGCCTAGGCAAGGCGTACTTCCGCTTCTACAACGCCCTCATGGATATCTATGTGAACACGAACACGCGAAACAAGGCGCAGGTGTATGAGGTGCGCACACCTGATGGGACGCGAGAGTTTAGCCAAGCGGTTACGGAGTGCTATAGGACGCAGCTTTTCCCGGAGCGAGATCTCTCGGCACTGCCCTTCAGCACCCAGTATTCGTATTACGTTCTTAACATGGGCATGGGGACTGCCTCGGACCTGCGCGTCTCGCCAGAGGTTCGGGCGGAGGTCGAGGCGCCTATCGCGGTCTTTGGTGAACGCCTTTCCACCAGAGACATCATTGAGGATTACCTCGTTCCAGCCTTAGGGCTTCTAAGCACCAAGGGCTGGAAGGGGACTATATCGCAGCGAAAAGCGGTCATCGACCGCACCCTGCGGCCGGCGTTCGAGCGCCTCGTCGCGCTTGACCAAGCGAGAGGAGTTGACCCAAACGACGGGACTGCAGCGGGAGACCTTGAGGGCGTGGAGGTCTCGCCTGAGGACCTCGAAAAAGCTGTTCGTGAGGTCATGAAACAGCGGGCGGAAGCCAACAAGAGTGACCAGGAGAAGGCAGCCGATCAGGTCGAGAAGCGCGCACTGGAGATGGCACAGAAGCACCTTACTGCCGAGGAGGCACAGGACTTCGCCGCAACGGTGCGCCGTGTCCAGGACACTATCGTCGAGCTTGCCGGAATCTATAAGCAGATAGTGCGGGAAGAGCACGAGTACAAAAAATCGCACGAGGGCCACTATCGCGACGGTGCAGCCCTTGATGTTGACCAGGCGATCAGCCAGTGGGGGCGTGTGCTCGCGATGCCCCAGTCGGCTGAGGTGATGAGGAGGGACGTCTATCGAGCGCATGTCACCACCAGGCCGCAGCACATCCGCAATTGGCTTAGCGTTGACCTTTCAGGAAGCATGCAGGAGGACATGGGCCTCTTGCGGGACCTGTGCGTCTCATTTTCTGGAGCCCTTAATACCCTGTCAGCCGGCGCAAGCATCGCACAGCACGACCTTCGGGGAAGCCTCGGAATCGTTGGGTTTTCAGATTCCGCGATCGACGTTCTGCCGCTCACTCCGGACCCAACCTATGAGCACATCGCGCAGGCGTACAAGCATCTTGCCCCAAGGGGGGGCACCAGCGAGCACGAGGCGCTGCGGAAGATAGCTGACGAAATCAGGAAGGATCCTCAATCAGCAAACAGGGTTGATATCGTCATCGCAGTGACGGACGGCGACACATCCGATCCAGGCAAAAGCCGCGCGATCGTGCGGGAGCTTGAGGAGCTCGGTGTTAAGCTTCTCGCCTTCCGCTTCTATCGCGGCCGTGTGGTGCCTGACGTGATGCCGAGCCCGGAGCGGGAGAGCCAGGAGGCGAACCCTGCGCGAGTGCCTGACGCAGAGGGCTCTTTTGGCAAGATATGGGGGAAGCACGGGCATATCGTCCGAAGCGCGGCTGGAGTGATTCCGGCCGTTAGGCGAGGGCTTGCGGATCTCCTGAGAAACTATTAGCAGCTAAAACCGTGCGTGTTCCTGCAGTAGCACGACAGCGGCACAGCTGCTGATTACGCCCAAACCCGAAGCGCCCGCGCGCTTCCCTGATCAGAGATGTACGGCTGTAGGAACTCGATCGCTCGTCGCTCAACCCACGTAGACTGCAAGCTAAGGCCTGAAACAAAGCCCACGTGCCCGCCATGCTTGGGCACCTCCAGAAACACGCACTTGCTCGCGCGCGCAGTCTCAAAAGGGAAGCACTGTGTCGACAGGAAGGGATCATCAAGCGCGCTCACGGCGAGCGTCGGCAGGGTTATTGAGCCAATGTAGGGCAGCGAGCTCGCCCGGCCCCAGTAGTCCTGAATCGACGAGAAGCCATGGAAAGGGGCGGTGAATCGCGCGTCGAACTCGTGAAACGTACGGATCGTGTCGATGCCCTGCACGTCGAACTCCCCTGGAAACCGCGCTGCTTTCTCGAGGATGCGCGCCCGCAGAGGCTTGAGCAGGTAGCTCATGTACATCGACTTGGATGGCCGAGCGAGCTCATCGGCGGATGACTCAAGGTCCATCGGAACTGATATAGCCACCGCCGCTTTCACTTGCGATGGAACCTGATTTCCTTCCTCGCCGAGATACTTAAGAAGGATATTCCCCCCGATGCTGAAGCCGATCAGGACGACGGGGCCCTTGTGGGCCTCAAGGGCGCGCTTGAGGACGAGGCGCAGATCGTCGCTCTGGCCGCTGTGGTACCAGGTCTTAAGACGGTTTCGCTCCGTGCCGCATCCGCGCATGTTCCACGCGAGCACGTCGTAGCCGGCAGCGCGAAGCGCCAGCGCCATGCCGCGCAGGTACGTGCTGGCAGTTGAGCCCTCAAGCCCATGGTTTACGACCGCGAGCACGCCCGCGCCTGACGTGAGCCAGTCGAGCTCAAGGAAATCGCCGTCGGGCAGCTCAAGGATTTCGCGCTTGAAGCCGGGGTCCGCAGGGCGCCGGGCGAGAGAGGGGAGGATCGTCTGGATGCTCGCCGCGGACATGAGGGCCGGCGGCCGGAAGCTCGACACATCTATAATAGGCATTCGAGAACCCTAGCAGATCCGCGCTGCTTGCTCGACCCACCCCGTATAATAGGGTATGGCGCGCCCTTGCGCCCCTACGGTACAAGTTAAGGCTCAGAGTACCCGTTTCAGGAACCCCAAACGCCGTGCAAGACCTTGGATTGATAAGCTTTTTAATCTGGCTCGCAACTCTTGAGGCCTTAAGCTTTGCGGTGCTTCCCTACATAGCGTGGATGGCGCCGAACGCCCCGGATCGTGGCTACGGATTCTCAAAGGTTTGCGGCGTCTTTGTCTTCTCCGGGCTGTGCTGGCTCCTAACCCTCGGAGGCCTCGCAACTGAGGGTAATCGGATTATCTACGTCACCTTTATTGCGATGCTCTACGCCGGGTATCGCGGGTACCGCGCAAAGCTCTTGAGCAAGGACGACCTGCGTGAGCTTCTTAGACGGTATGCGATTCCGGTCGAGAGCGTCTTTCTTGGGCTGACTCTTTTCTTCGGCATCATCCGGCTCTGCAATCCCGAGATCTTCTGGGGAGAGAAGCCCATGGACTCTACGTTCCTAAACTTCTTTGTGCGCAACAACGAGCTGCCCCCGCAGGACCCGTGGGCTGTTGGCAGCCCGATGAGCTATTACTACCTGGGCATCTATTTTATCGCTGCGATCCTCAAACTGACGGGGATACCGGTTGCCGTCGGATACAACCTGGCCATGGCCACACTCGGCGGGCTTATCGGCGCATCGTTGTTTGGTGTCCTGCTCCTCCTCACGCGCAAGAGGTCGTTTGCTGCGTGGGCTGCCGTGCTGCTCGTTATTGCGAGCGACCCAGAGGTGCTTCGGCTCTTCTTCTTCGATCCCGATCCGCGCTGGTACAGAAAAGCCCATTTCGACACCTTCTGGGCTTCCACGCGCGTGTTTACGTCACCCTCGTTTCTTGAGTACACATCCTGGTCGCTTCTCTTCGCGGACTTGCATGCGCACGTCATCGCAATTCCCTTCACGGTTACCGTCATTGGCCTCGCTGTGCTCCTCTTCCTCGACGGCAAGAGCCGCTACTCTGTGCACGGCTTTACGCTGCGCATGCTGCTGGGCTTCATGCTTGGGGCGCTCTTCGGCATGAACACCTGGGACTTCATTACCTTCGGCGGCGTCGTTGGCATACTCATGGTCACGGCGCGCGTGCCCCTCTTTTGGAAGCCGCCGACGTACGAGGACGGAACCCCAAGCCTCGGCGAGACCGCGCTCGTGACCGTATTCTCGCGCAGCGTCGCTTTCGCGTGGGACGCGCTCATCGTTGGTGCGTGCGCAGGGTTTGCGGTGTACCTGTACAATCTCGGCGTGAGCTTCCGACCCAGCGGCGGTTGGGGCTGGGTCTACGACCAGGAGTTTAATAATTTCTGGAAGCTGCTCAGGGTCCTGGGCTATTGGATGGTAGGAACGCTTGTGGCGATCGGCGTGGTCGCATTCGCCCCCTCACCGACGAGGCGCTCAATCTCGGTGCCGGCGTACCTCTTTGCGGCGCTGCTCGTCGTTGCGACCTTTCTTGCGCCACTCTTGAGCGTCTCAAAGGGAATCGGCCACCAGCCATGGGGCACCGTCGCCTACGCAGCTATCGTCGTAGCCGTGTCGTACCTCGTCTTGTGGGCGCGTCACGGCTCGGACGAGAAGAAAGCTGTGTGCATATTCGCCTCGTTTGCTGCGTTCCTTGTTGTCATTCTTGAGATCTTCTTCTTGCTCGATCGCATGAACACGCTCTTCAAGGGCTACATGGCGGTCTGGATGCTCTCGGGCATCTCGACGGTCGTGGCGCTGTACTATGCGTCGCAGATGCTGAAGGCTTCAGGGCGTAACGTTGCTCGCTCTGCGCTGCTCTCAGTCGTGTCTGTTGCCATAGGAATGATTATCCTCGGCACAGCCCTCAACGTGTGGGCGGTGGTCACTATCGACCGCGGACTGAAGCGCATATATACGCTCGATGGGCTTGCGTGGTTACCCTACAAGTTTAGCGAAGACGCACAGGTCATCCAGTGGCTCAATAACAACGTGGACGGCATCGCGACGATCGTCGAGGCGCAAGGCGATGGCTACCGCGAGTTTACCCGCATCGCGATGCACACCGGCCTTCCGACCGTCTTAGGATGGGAGCACCACGTCAGACAGCGTGGCCTCTCGCATGAGGAGGTTCCCCAGCGCAAGCGCGCCATCCAGGCGATCTACACGAGCGACGACCTTGAGCTTACCAAGAGGTACCTCGCACAGTACGGAATCGACTTCGTCATTCTCGGTGATGTGGAGCGCGCGAACTACCGCCCTCTCGCCCTTGCGAAGTTTGAGGAGCATCCAGAGGTTTTTACGAAGGTGGCATCCTTTGGCAACACCGCCATCTACAAGACCTACCTCTCGAAAGTTAACTAAACGCATAAGAGCGCAGTGACACAATGAACACGCTACTTCTCGTCGGCATCCTGATAATCATCGGAAGCTTCTTCGCCGTTCCCCTATTCGAGTTCGTCTTCGGCGCGCTCCTCGTTGCCCCTGTGCTGAAGCTTCTGCTCGCACGCACCCTGATGATCACGGGTGTTTCTTTAGGCTCCGGCATTATAGATGCCGCGCTCTATATCGCCGGCTTCCTGGCCGTCATCGGCATGACAGCCTACACCTTCGGGCGCCGCAAGAAGGAGTTCAAGACAGAGGATCTCCTGCCGTTTGTCGTGTTCTTCGCCGTTTTTATCACGGCCTATAACCTGTGCCTTCTGTGGCCGGACTTCATCGCCATGGGGGAGCGACTGCGCGACTATGCGCTCCTTTCCTCCTCCATCGACTCGCCGGTGATCCCGAAGGAGCCCTGGATGGAGGGCTCAACACTCAATTACTATGTGTTTTGGTACCGCTTCGGCGCGATGATGCACTCGCTCCTGGGGATTGCGACGTGGGATGCGTACCACGCTATCCTTTCGTTCTCGCTGGCTTTCTATGCCGCAGCGATCTTTCAGATCGTGCGGGTTGTTTTTGGCGGATCGGTGCTCCTGTCCGCCTTCACGGCAGTGGCGCTGGCCTTTGGCTCTAACATCGCTGGAGTCTTTAGCTGGATGCGCGCCGAAGGAGGCGGGTTCGTGGCTGACGTCGGCTGGTGGGGACCCTCCCGCGTCATTCGAGGCGCGATCGATGAGTTTCCGGCGTGGTCGTTCCTGCTTGGGGATGCGCACCCGCACTTTCTTAACCTCGGGACCCTTCCGTTCTGTATCCTAATCCTGTACCGGATTGTGAGCAGCTCAGCACCTGTAGTTTCGCGAGCAATCTACAGCGTCACGTTCGTTGCCGCTGCGACCCTCTTCCTGGTCGGCAGCAACGCATGGGAGGTGCCGATGTGGGCTGGTACCTCGATTATGATCGGCCTCGTTGCATGGATCGTGTTTCAGACCCAATGGTATGCCGAGCTTTTCACGCGCGTGCGGGCGGGAACGAAGTTCGACGCAATCCGTGCCGCCAGCTGCCTGCTCGTGCTCGTGTTCGGCCTCTTTGTGGCGTACAAGGTCTACGAACCGGAGAACAGGCTTCCGAGCATCTTCGCGGCCCTTGTGGCGATCGGCTTCTCGGGGTTTCTCTTCCCATACAAGGCGGGTCTCGTAGGCAAGCTGTCGTCGGGAGTCCTCCAGAAGATCGACGTTGTCTCGGTGAGCTTCTGGATAATACTCTTTGCTGCGCTGCGCCTCTCAAGCAGCCACATATCGTCGGGTGAGGGCGGAAAGCTTGAATTTGTGCGCGACCCCGTGACCGTGACCACCGTGGCGGAGCTGTGGACTCACTGGGGCTTTCACCTCTTCTTTATCTCGGCCGCAACGATCCTGCTTTTTGACATCGGCCTGCCGACCCTCTTCATGACGGCCTTCCTGGCGGTGACGCTGCTGTATGAAAAGGCAGCGCTGTTCGTGTATGTGCTCATCGGCTTTCAGCTGCTGCGGCTCCTCACGCAGCGGGAGCAGGAGCAGACCTGGCGAGACATCTTCATCGAGGCCCTGGCGGTGTGCAGCCTCGGGCTCGTGCTGCTGCCCGAGATCGCGTTCCTCAACGACTCATACGGCGGCGATAACGAGCGAATGAACACGATATTTAAGGTCTATACGACTGACTGGGCGCTTCTTGGGCTTACGGCTGTCGCCCTCTCGCTGCGCGTCTACAACCGCTACAAGGAGGCCCTCAAGGACTCCGGCATATCTGGGCTCCCAGCCTTCGTTGCGTTTGTGCTGGGTTTTGTCGTGCTGGGCGCCTCAACCAAGCTGTACGCCTTCACCATACCAAAGCGCATGATGCAGAAGCAGTCTGAGCAGGGCTGGAGCGAGGGTCTTGGGAGCCCTGACCGTGACCACCCCGGCTCAAAGACGATTATTCGTGTGCTACGCGACAAGCCAAAGGGCCGGGTGCTTGAGGGCCAGGGAAATCCCTACAGCTACACGAGCTTCATCTCGACGCTCTCCGGGCAGCCAAGCTATCTCGGATGGTCAAACCACGTGGGGCTTTTGACGAAGAACCATGCGGAAACGGGCAGGCGAACCGAGGTGACCAAGCAGATCTACACTGGCGACGATTGCGCCGCGCGCAAAGAGCTGGCGAAGAGGGAAAACATTAGGTACATCGTCCTCGGCACCCTTGAGCGGAAGTACCACCCAGGGGCCTTCGACAAGGACTTTTCATGCCTCACGATGATTGTGCACGATCGGGACTATTGGCTCTTTGAGGTTGACTAGCGGCGGGAGTGCCTGCGGTCGTTTGGCCTAAAAAAGAAGCGCCGGCGTGACTCTCATGAGCCTCGCCGGCGCTTTGCACTTTGTGCCACCTTTCTTTGGAGACCTAGAACATCGGCTGCGCCTCCTTAAACTTCGCCGTGTCTTTGGCGACTAGGAACGTCGCGTACGAGAAGCCTGATGGGCTCCACGGGTAGTGGTTGATCGAGTACCTCAGGAACTTCTTGAGCGTGACCTGCTTCCACTCTGGAACCCACCAGCCGCGCAGGTTTATGCGGCGAACATAGTAGCCCTCCGGAAAGTCGGACTCCTTCTGGCCGTCCGACCACTTCTGATATTGGTACGTGAAATTCGACATCTCCTCCGGCTTTGCGTTGAAGCGGTACGCGTCGGGGATATTGCGGTAGTACCACGTAAGCGGCCAGGTGGACTCGCCAGTTGCATACACCCTCGGTTTATATCCGTTGCGCTCGTACTTAACCTCATCCACGATCTGCTTAGCCGTCTCGGCCAGCTCGTACGTGGTGTGAACCTGGCTGAGATACTCAGTCTCTTTGCCTGCGTAGACGTAATTAGTCTGTACCGCCGCGCGGACCAGGAAGATGCAAGTCAAAATCGTGAGCCAGCGCCCAAGGTGAATCGTTCCAAGAAACTCGCCGAATGAGTCGGCCACTGCGGTCGACACGAGGAGCAGCCCAAAAATAAGGAAGAGCCTGTTCTCAAGCGAGAATCTGTCATCTGGAAGGTTCCACTGCTCGAACACGAAGATCAGTCCCAGCAGCATCGAGATCGAGCCAACCCACAGCAGCGCCTTACGGACTGGGAAGGTAGCGTAGTTCATCGGGTACTTAGTGAAGTAGTCCTGGAAAAAGAGGGCCAGGTACGGGAGGCCGAACACAAGCGGGTACATCGAAAGCCACGGAACCTTCTCGCCAAGGTAGCTATAGGAGAAGAGCGTTGCCGTAAAGAAGTACCCAGCCGTCGCAAGCGTGCGCTCGCCACGCAGCATGTGCTGAATGGTGACGAGAGGCGCATGGAAGAGGAGCACAAAGAGGCCGATGATGTCGAGACGGTCCTTCAGCTTCGCCCACTTCCACCACCTGTTATCGAGGATAGTGTCCGGATTCGTCACAAGGCACGAGAGCACCATAACGGCGAGCCCTAGCGCAGCGATGAACTTAATTTCGCCAGACGCCCTGCGGTAGAAGAGCACAACCTGAGCCAGGAGGGCGATAAAAAACGGCAACTCGTACCACGCCGTGACATAGAGGTGGAAGTTGAATGGGCCCTTGATGCGCTCCATGGCATGATGCGCGCCCCAGTAGTCGATGGCCTTTCCGCCAAGTCCGTCGAGAATTCCCTGCGGGTACCTGAAGCCTGCCGCGTAGAACCAGCAAAAAACGATTGCCGACACCATAAAGCCGAGAATCGTCTCCCAGGTGTTCTGCTGAATATAGCTGCCGATCTTGCCGAACATGTTCTCGGTATTGTTGCGGACCGCAGACTCGTACAGGCACTCGATGATAAACCAGGCAAAAATAAGGCCGACAACGCTGGCCACCTTAATGCTAAACATGTCCTCCGGAAGGAGCTTGATTGCGGCAAGCGCAAGGACGCCAGCCCCGGCAAGCCGCGCCACGCGAGTGAAGAGGCTGTGAAGGCTATCTTTGCGCGGGGTCACCACGTCATCAAAAAAAGCCTCAAACACGGGATAGCCGGCGAAGATTGCGAGCGTCACGAAGACGTTCTCTTTGGTGCACCACTGAATCGTGAGGCCGAACAGCACAAAGAAGGCCTTGAGCGGGCGCGGAGAGACGGTAAACCCATAGAACGCAAGGAGCATCCCGGAAACAACCCAGAAGTCCTCACGTAGGAAGCGCGACCAATAAACAAGGGTCGGGGACAGGGCAACGGCAGCCGTCAGGATGAGCACCGTTGACCGCTTCAGGTGCGCCCGATAGAGGAACGGGACGAACATGAAGAGGGTCCCCATGATGCACACCGGTGTGCGGGCCGCCCAGAGCGAGTCCCCGAACATCGCATAGATAAAGCGCATGCAATTATAGAGCATGGGCCCATGCAACATCGGGTCGTACTTGTAGTAGTTTGAGTTGGGGAAGTCGTAGAAGTATCGGCCGTACATGCCGTGGAGCGACTCGTCGTGGTGGTACGGACGCATGTCGAGCATCGTCCAGCGCAGGATAATGCCGATGGCGATGAAGATGCCGAAGGCTACCCACTCACGGGCAAGAAAATAGCCCGTCCAGCTCTTGACCTCTGAAGCTGCAACCGCTGCGGGGGGGCTGTCTTGGCCCTCGGGCGCCTGGGGATTCTTGTGGTTCTTTACTTTCATATGCCGAGTCATCCTACCAAACCTTCTATAAGAGTAACTTTTAAGCCACGTTACTGCGGTTGCCAACCATGCGTTCCTCACTGGAGGCTGTCTTAATGCCCCTTGTCGAGAGATCGCCCAAAACCTGCGCAGCGACCCGCCGCCCGTACTGCACGGCGTAGTTCGTTCCGCGATCCTCCGGGTAGATCTGCGCCATGGTGCAGAGCCACAAAGAATCAATCGGGGTTTTAAACTCAGGTATTAGCTTCGAGTAGTGCTTCACGATCACCGGCTGGCTGTAGTGCGCCTTCCAAACATGGCGTGAGATGACCCACGAGCGGTCAAACTCAGGGAAGATCTTCTGGATGAACGGAATGCAGTACTCAAGGTACTCATCCGGGCTGAGTGAGAAGAGCCGTTCTGTGGTCGGAAGATACTTCGAGAGGTACACGATATGTGTGTTCTCGTAGTTCTCCTTTGCGTCGAGGTTCGTGTGCTCGATGATGCCCACGAACGGGAACGACGGGTCGGCTACGTTGAGCCAGTACGTGCTTGAGAGCGAGCGATTGAGGCGCAGCACGAGGCAACTGTTGCCGAGAAAGCGAATCTTTTCACACTGTGCGCGATAGTCGGCGGGGAGCTGCGGAGTCATCTCAAGGAACTGCGGCAGCGCGGATGTGCATAGAACCACGTCCGCTGTCTCGCGCCCGTGGTCTGTCTCCACACCTACGGCGCGGCCATTCTCAACAAGCACCGATCGAATGCCTGTATTGAGCTTGATCGTCACGCCGCGATCCTGAAGGGCCTTGCGGATCCCGTCAGTCAGGGCGCCGAAGCTTCCGCCAAAGTACACGAGACTCTCGCCGCCCTTGCTGTTGCGGCTTGAGCCGCGCAGCTTGAGCTTATTCCACATCCACACGGCAGAGACGTTCGGAGCCTCAGCGCCGAACTTGCCGGCCATGAGCGGCTTCCAGACAGTGTCGTATGCCTTGCGGCCACCGATCTTTATCAGCCAATCCTCGGCCGATATGTCCTCAAGCTTTTTCCAGTCGTTGACGCGCCGCGCGTAGAGCGCCATGAACCCTGTGCGGACTCGGTCGACAAAAGGGATGGGGGTGAACTTAAGGAGATCGAGCGGGCTTGCGAGCCGAAAGATTGAGTTCACATAATAAAGCCCGGTGTTGGAGGCGACGTTGCGCTTGAGATGACCGAGGCCCAGCTCGTCGATGAGGTTGAGCACATCAACGTCTGAGGTGAACCAGTGGTGGTAGAATTTTTCGACGCGAACGCCGGGGCTCAGCTCAAACGTGCCGGCGAGGCCTCCGATGTCGGAGTCCTTCTCGTAGACAGTTACCTCGCAACCGGCACGACAGAGATCAAGCGCTGCTGAAAGGCCAGTAAATCCACCGCCGATAATCGCTACGCGTGTTGGAGCCATACGTTCAACCCTCATAAAACCTATTCCTAAACCTGTGTAGCTAGACAGCTATGAAGCTTTTTGTTGCCTTCCGTGATTAGCGTTTTCAAGCGGCTCTCCCTGAACCTGGTCCACGAGGTAGAGCGGCCGATTCTGCCCCTGCTCAAAGATTCGGCCGACGTACTCGCCAAGAATCCCCAAGACCGTGAGCTGGACTCCCCCAAGGAGGAGGATGGACGCCATGATGGACGTGTATCCGGGGAAGTTTATTCCCATAACCTTCAGGACCAATATGACGAAGATATAGAGGAACGCCAAAACCGAGGTTGCAACCCCAAGGTATGAGGCGACGCGGAGAGGCGCATACGTAAAAGACGTAATAGCGTCGATAGCCAGGAACAGCGACTTGCGGAACGGGTACTTCGTGACCCCGGCGAAACGCTCCGGACGGTCGTACTGGAGTGCCTTCTGGTGGTGGCCGATCCACGACACCATGCCGCGAACGAACCTGTGGCGCTCACGGAGCGACTGAAGCGCATTCACCGCGCGGCGGTCCATAAGCCGAAAGTCTCCGGTGTCGCGCGGAACCTTAAGGCCGGCGACCTTCTCGAATATGCGGTAGAATGCAAAGGCGAAAAATTTCTTGGAGAGCGACTCGCCGTGGCGCTGGCGGCGCTGCCCGTAAACGACGTCGTATCCGTCGCTCCAGTCCTTGAGCATTTCAGGGATAAGCTCAGGCGGATCCTGAAGGTCTGCATCGAGAATAACGACGACTTCGCCCTTGGTCTGGTCGAGACCGCACGTAATGGCGGTCTGGTGGCCGAAGTTGCGCGCCAGGCGAACGGCCTTAATGAACCCGTCCTCGCGGGCGTACGAGCAGATAAGCGGCCACGTGTTGTCTTTGCTTCCGTCGTCGATCAAGACGACCTCAATCGGAAACGAATACTGCGCCACGAGGTCTTGAAGACGGCGGCGAAGCTCTGGGAGCACCTCCTCCTCGTTATAGCAGGGGATAACAAGAGACATGCTCTTGGGATCTCGGTTTCGCGGCACTCGGATGGAGCAGCAGGGAGTAGTATTCGTAGTCACGACAAGTCCTTATAAAAGCAGCGCCGACGCCCTGATACCACGGGCGCAATGCGAGCTACAAATAAGTGATGCGGACTTTGACACATCGGATGCAGCCCTGGCTTTTTGGTGTCAAATAGTTGATTCTTAGAGGCCCTAACCTACGGAGATTATAGATGACTGCGGATATAACGGCGTGTCGCCGATGTGGGGCTTCCGTCACTCAGGAGATGCGATTTTGCCCGGGCTGCGGCAAGGGGCTCGACGTGCCCTCCGGCGCGCTGTATCGCAAGGCCGGCATTCTGGCTGTGGCCATCTTTGCCCTCGGCTTTGGGATTAAGTACGCCGTGCAGCCGGGGCGGCCACCGATGGCTGACTCAACTCATGTTGCAGCGCACGTAGGGCAGGATCAGGATTTCGATGACCCGCAGCTTGTGGCGATGCGCAAGGAGATCGAAGCCAATCCGCAGGATATAGGAAAGCTGCGTATCTTCGCCGGCATCCTAGGGGATAAGTTGCGCGCAAACCCGAGCGCGCCGCAGGGGCTTGTGTTTGAGGCGATCGATGTTTTGAGCCGCATCCTGCAGGCCGATCCGAACGACCCTGGAGCGCTCGTCATGATAGCCGACGTTTCATTCGATCAGAAGGCCTTCACGAAGGCGGCGGATTTTTACCAGCGCTACCTCAAGCTAGAGCCGGACGATCTCGGTGCGCGGGCACGCTATGCAAGCACACTGACGTTCCTGGGCAAGTACAACGACTCGATCGTGGAGCTCAATGGGGTTCTTAAGAAAGATCCGAAGAACTTCCCGGCTATGGCGTATCTCGCGATCACCTACGCGCAGAGTGGGGATCTCCCGAAAGCGAAGGAGCTTGGGGCGAGCGCACTCAAGATAGCTCCATCGGAGGATGCGCGCGCACGATTCTCTGCGTTCGTATCATCGCTTGATGAGGCTGATGCTGTTCAGCCGGCGTCTCCGGTTCGAAATAACACGGGCATGCCGCAGCAAAATATCAGATCCGAGCAGCAGGGAAGTACGCCGGGCGGTGTTGAGGGCTTCATACAGATCGTGCGAGCTAACCCCGTCGCTGGGCCAAAGTTCATGAGCTACGAAACCGGCAAAAACGGTACGCTGCTCCTCCTCTTCAGAAACTTTCCGATGCAGGCGATGCCGCCGTTTGCCAAGGAGAAGTTCTTCTCGGGGCTCAAGAAGGCGGCTGCGGACACCAAGCTTGAGGGCGTCACTACGCTTACGTTTATTGACGCGGACAGCGGGGCTGAGATGGAGAGCGTCTCACTTAAGTAGCTCTATGCTGTAAGCGGTAGCTGAATAGTGAAGGTGCTGCCGCACCCAAGGCCGCCGCCGCTAGTCCGTTCGAGCGAACTAACGGTAACGTCTTGTTTGAGCGGCGCCATTGAAAACCAGCCGAGCAGGGCTTGCAGCGGGGCGCATATTCCGTTGAACAGATTGGGGACAAAGGTAATCTTGGCGATACTTGCCCGGGCCTAAATGTGTCCAACGTCGGCGGGGTAGCGACCTAAAAGTTGCATTTTATCTCCCCCTTGATAGGTTGCCTGTTTCCCAAAATTTGCCCATGACACCCGAATCTCATAGTCGCCCATCAAAAGCAGCCGCCCAGCGGGCATGTTCAGCCAACGAGGTATTTGAGTCCTTGGAGGCGGCGGTTGAGGTCTCCCGGCGGGTTGTGTCAGGCCTCCCGGCTCTCAGTGCCATCATCCTGGGAAAGGATAAGCCCTCTGGGACCACTATCCAAGCCCAAGTCATTTCAGCCGATCGGTGGCTGTCATCGACTATCACCGAGCTTGAGGTGATAGAGCCAAGACTCGCCCCACGGTCGAGGCAGCACCGGGGGCGCGAGTTGCTTGAAGAGACGCGAGGGCTGCACCTAGTGGTCAAGGATAGGCTGGAACGAATGGAGCAGCTTTGGAGCAGCGAGTCCGGAGCGTTAAGCGCAGTCCCGAGACTCACCAAGAGCGATTCCGATCAGCTTCATGTCGATATGATGAAGCTCAGGAAGGATTTCTGGCAGAAGCTGTTTGCGGTTCCGTGCGTGGCGCGCCAGCGCGTCAGTGAGCTCAGGAGGTGTCTCGCCGGAGAGATCGGGATCAGGTCTGAGGTGTTCACCATCCCTACCGACACGCGATGCGACGACCAGCTTTTGTCAGACGTTGGCAACGCTACCAGCTTTTTCGACGAACAGTTCGGCGCAGATAGCCGGGCAAAATTGAGAAATAAGGGGCACTGGATCGCTCTTGGG
>CANIHJ010000035.1 GCA_947467385.1 Deltaproteobacteria bacterium
GGCCAAGGGCAGGGCAAGGACGCCCCGGTGCCTTCGGGCCCCCCGCCGCCCGCTGCAGTTGAGCAGAAGCCTCGGGCGCTTGAGAAGATCAACACAAAGGGGCCTGTTGAGGGCCGGGAGTATCGCGAAGGGGTCGCCCGCAGTAATACGGGCGATAATCCGCGGCTGCCGGGGGCACCAGGAAGGCGTGACGGCAGCAGCCCCGATCAGCCGGCGGCTCGGACCCCGTTCGACAGGGATGTGCAGGGGAAGCTGTATCAGGTCACTGTTCGCACAAATGTAGTGTCGAGCCCTAGCTACGTCTCGAAGGTCATGGGCCGCTTAGAGCCGGGAGACCAGGTGCTCGTCGATGGCAGGGTTGGGGAGTGGTTCCGAGTTCGCTCTCGGCAAGGAAAGGACGGTTACGTTCTCGCACAGAACGCCACTGCCGTGGGCCGCCCGCGCCGCGAGGTGGATCTCCCATTGCCGGACGCAAACGGCATGCCTCGATGACGCGCGCCGGATCGCCTACAGAGCAACCCGGCTCTCGCCTGCAGAGCAACCCGGCTCTCGCCTGCAGAGCAACAGGGTCGCCGAGGCCTCGCTTAGGAGGTTTCCTAATAGGATTGGTGTGGTGGAAGAGAAATGCAAAGTGCCTCCGACGTGCGCACGAGAACACGGCGCACGTCGGAGCCAAGGTCAGAAACTAATCGGCCGATTCCTCGGTCGAGCCCGCAGTTGATTCCTCAACCTGCTCGGAAGACGCCGAAGCGTCTGCCTCGACCTCGTCAGCCTTCTTGGTCCTCAGGACCCGAGAAGCCTGGAGACCCTTCGGTCCCTCCTTAAGCTCGTACTCGACGGTCTCGCCATCCTTGAGAGTCTTGAACCCCTCGGACGCGATTACCGAATAATGGACGAAAACATCTCGGCCGCTTGTGTGCTCGATGAAGCCAAAACCTTTGGCATCATTAAACCACTTTACTACACCTTTCAGTGTACCCGACTCAGACTCAGACTCAGACATACCAACTGACTCCCGCTAAAAAACTCACGGTTTTAAAAACCTACCACATTCGTTTCAGGTTACAATACTGCAGTATGGACAGCGTTTCACTGCCCATGGAAGTTGAGATTCGTGAAGTGGGGAGAGCGTTCCAACTTTTTCGGTCGCTTTGGGGCACAAACTGGGAAGCTCTGTGCGGATTAGGAACGGCTACCCAGAGGACCTAACAATGCCCAACAAAAAGAAGCCCTTACAGCAACAGGCGCGAAGGACCATCCCTCGCTCGTCCGACTGGAGAGTCGGCACACGGTGCATTGATAAGGGGCTAATCCAACAGGTATAGTGTCGGGAACCTACACAGCCCACGTGAGCCCTCCTTGGCTCAACCCCCTGCCGGAAGGAGCCCCGGAAACTTCGGCATAGAGGGCTGTCCGGCTGAAACCGTCTCGTGATTTTTAGGCCCTGCAAGAGGTCGGAATCGAGCGGATTGGGGAAAACAAGCGCATATCTTCGGCCTGGATTTGGATGTCGGAACACACACTCGCCTCGATTTTGGAAACGCTTCCGGAGCCGCACTGCGTTCTTGCGCGCGACCTGACATGCATCGATCTCAACAGGGCTTTCGCCGGGCTTCTCGGAACCTCAACCGACCAGGTGCGGGGCGAGAAGGCGACGAAATTCTGGCACGATGCGCGGGCAGCTCGCTGGGAGACCCGTGAGTTTCGGGCTGAGTTCCGTTCCAAGAACGGCTCGACTCGGGTGGTGAAGCTTGCCTCGTATGCTGGAGACGTTCTCGTCATTCGCGTGCTCGCCTCGCTTTCTGAGGAGCAGTCCACCTTAGTTTTTCACAACCAGCGGCTGGAGACCCTCGGCATGCTGGCGGGAGGGGTCGCGCACGATTTCAATAACATTCTGACCGGAATGCTCGGGCACGTTGCGTACCTGCGCCATGTCTTGCCGCAGAAGGGTGACCATGCTGAGTCGCTCGCGGCGATGGAGGAGGGGGCCCTGCGCGCCTCCGCGCTCACTCAGCAGATCCTCAAGTTCTCAAAGATCGACTCGAAGGAGGCAACAACGAGGGTCGACATCGGCGATGTGGTGACGCGGGTTCTGACGCTCGTGAAGAGCTCCATCCCGGCTAATATCGAGATCGCGTGGGCTCCACAAAAGACAGGTCTCTCGATCATAGCTTCGGAAGCGCAGCTCACGCAGATAGTAATAAACCTCATCGTCAACGCCCGAGACGCCATCAAGGGAGCCGGAAAGATAGCGATCTCGCTCACGGAGCGCTGCCCGAATGATCAGGTAACGCGGCTCTTCGGGGCGGAACCGCCGGCGCCGGCTTACGGGGCCGTGGTGGTGAGAGACTCTGGTGAGGGGATGGATGAGGAGGTTAAGGCCAAGCTGTTCCAGCCATACTTCACGACAAAGAGGGAGCAGGGCACTGGCCTGGGCCTCTTCACTATCAACGCAATCGTCAATCAACTTGGCGGCGCGATTGAGGTCGATTCGGCCCGGGGCGTGGGCACGGAGTTCCGCATAGTCCTGCCGGTTGTTGCGGAAGCAGCACAGCCCGAGCAAAAAAGCAGCACTGAGAGCATGGGGCCGGCGCGCGGCAAGGGCGAACGCGTGCTCGTAGTCGACGACGAGTACGCGGTGCGCAACGTGCTGGGGCTCAGCCTCTCGCACCTCGGGTACAAGGTAGAGACGGCCGCATCCGGGCTTGAGGCGGTGGAAAAATTCTCGGACGGCGGCGTGCCGTTTGATCTGGTGATTCTCGATCTCCTCATGCCGGGGCTCTCTGGCGAGGAGGTCTTCATGCGACTGCGCGGGCTTGACCCGAGGGTGAAGGTGCTGATCGTAAGCGGCTTCAGCTCCGAGCAGGTCGTGCAGCGGATCCTCGAGGTAGGCGGGCGCGACTTCATCCAGAAGCCGTTCTCGATAGACGTGTTGGCAAGAAAAGTTCGTGGGTGCTTGGGTGATTAAGCAGTATCAGGTCCGCAACATAACGGTGTCCCCAGGCCTTGTGCTCTCGCCGATGAGCGGCGTGACGACGCGCCCCTTCAGGCGCCTTATCAAGGAGTTTAACCCCGGCGCAGTAGGTCTGGTTGTGAGCGAGTTCGTGTCGGTAGAAGGAATGACGCGCGGCTCGCGGCGCACGCTCGAAATGATGAAGTTCTCGGCCGACGAGCGGCCGTATTGCGTGCAGATATTCGGCTACGACGTCGATCGCATGCGCGATGCGGCCCTCATGGTTCAGGACATCGGGGCTGACATGGTGGACATCAACTGCGGATGCCCGGCGCCCAAGGTGGTCAAGCGTGGGGGAGGGTGTGAGCTCATGCGCCAGCCCGAGCACCTGCAGAAGATTGTAAGGGGGGTCAAATCGGCAATCTCGATACCCCTGACACTTAAGATGCGCTCAGGCTGGGACGAAAGCTCCCGAAACGCCATCGACCTGGCCAAGATGGTGGTCAGCGAGGGCGTTGAGGCGATAACGGTGCATGGCCGGACGCGCTCCCAGCTCTATCGCGGCGAGGCTGACTGGTCACTCGTTGAGCAGGTGGCAGACGCGGTTTCCGTTCCGGTGCTCGGCAGTGGCGATGTGGTTGACCACGTTTCGGCCGCGGCACGCCTGCGCGGCAAAGTTGCAGGCCTCTTCATCGGCAGGGCAAGCATGTGGAACCCGCTCGTTTTCAGCGAGATCATGGCAGGAAGCCCAAGTGCGCTGAGCGGCAACGAGAAGCTTATGCTGCAAATCCTCTTCCGCTACATAGAGCTCCTTAAGGAGGACTTCCCCGAGAGCTCGTGCGGAGGAAAGCTCAAGCAGCTCGCGTCGCAGATGTGCCGGGGGGCGGCCTGGAGGAAGACCCTCCTGACGCTTAACTCGATATGTGAGCAGGTGCGGCTTCTTGAGCTGGTGCAGTCCGGCGGTTTCAGGAATAGTACGCCTGCGGCCGAAGAGCTCGAGAGCTCTCCAAGCACTTCGGACATGACGTGCGAAAGCTTTGCGTAAGGCCAAAGAAGAAAGGGACAGGTTTCGAGAGTGCTCAGGATTAACAACGTCTACCGAAGCTTCGGAAGCAAGGAGGTGCTTAACGGAGTTACCCTTACTCTGAAGCCAGCCTCGCTTACAGGGCTCATCGGCCCGAGCGGCGGGGGAAAGAGCATACTCCTGAAGATTATCGCCAACACTGCCCGCGCATCGTCCGGATCGGTCACCTTTGACGAGGGCCTCTCTACGGCGGACGTGGGCCTCATGTTCCAGGAGGGGGCGCTCTTCGACTCTTTATCGGTGTACGACAACGTGGCCTTCCCGCTGGTCGGCGGCAAGGTCCCCACGAACTCGCTCCCGGTTGATGAGCGCGAGGATGTGTGCGACAAGGTTAGTGAGATCCTGGCTCGGGTTGGGCTTTCGCGCGCAGCGTACAAGATGCCCGGGCAGATTAGCGGCGGCATGCGCCGGCGCGTGTCCTTGGCCCGGGCGCTTGTTAGCCGCCCGAAGATACTGCTTCTGGACGACCCGACGAGCGGGCTTGATCCAGTCGCGAGCAGTGTCATCATCGACCTGATTGTGGAGCTGCACCGCGAGTATCGCCCGATCACGATGATTGTAAGCCACGACCTGCGTCGGCTCCTGCCAGTTGTCGAGCGCATCGTCGGGCTCTTTGACGGAGCCATCAGCTTCGACGGCTCCCTGGATGATCTGCGGCAGGGCGCCTCCGCTTCCATTCGTAGTTTTGTGTCCTGCCGCTTCGAGCTCGGCAGCCCTGCGATTGAGCAGGTCCCCACCGTCTAGCAAAGGTTCGGCAACTCATGATGAAACATAAGGCAATTGAGGAGTCTCGAGAGAGATTCCTTTCAGGGATAGGGGTGCCAGGCAAGGCACCCTTCGTGGTTGACGACTTCCAGCAGTCCGCAATAGCCAACCTTGCCGCCGGCATCGACACCCTCGTCGTTGCTCCCACAGGCTCCGGGAAGACGTACATCGCGATACAGGCGATGCGAGATCTCCTTGAGAAGGGCCAGCACGCGATCTACACGACCCCGCTCAAGGCGCTCTCAAATACGAAGTACTCTGAGTTTCAGCAGACCTTTGGCCCCGATCACTCCGTGGGGCTCCTCACCGGCGACCGAAAGATCGAGGGAGACTCGGACATCGTTATCGCGACCACCGAGATCTATCGCAATGAGCTCTATCGCGGCCACGGCCGCTACTCGCTGGTTATCCTCGACGAGGTTCACTACATCGCAGACCCACAGCGCGGCGCAGTGTGGGAGGAGAGCATTATCCTGACCCCCAGCAGCTCTACGCTCCTGATGCTTTCAGCCTCTATCTCAAATGCCGAGGAGATCGCGTCGTGGATTGAGGAGACCCGGAACAAGGAGTGCCGCATCGTGCAAAAGGTTCAGCGGCCCGTTGAGCTGCGCTACGGCTTTCTGCACCCAAAGTGGGGCGTCATCCCTCTTAGCGACGAGAAGGGGCACCTCTCGCCGGAGGTAGCGCACTACTACAGCGGCGTTGAGCTCGACATGACCGGCACGCGGGTCTCGGGACCGCGCGAGCGAGGTGCACGGGGACGGGACCGCCATGAGCGCTCAGACCGGGGCGGACGATCGGGGAGCGGTCGGTCGGGCAGCGGGCAACGTGGCTCGCGCGGACGGGGGCGCCCATAATGATGCAGCCTGATTTTCCTGTGGCGATTATCATGCGCGAGCTGGAGAAGGACGACCTACTCCCCGCGATCGTTTTCCGCACAGCGCGCAAGCAGTGCGACGTTGACATCGAGACGCTCGCAAAAAACCGTTTCGCCATTCTGCCCCCTGAGCGCCAGCAGAAGCTTGAGCTTGAAATCCAGACCATCATCGAGAAGTACAGCTTCGAGCGTGAATTCATCACAGCCTATCCGCAATACACGGCGCTGATAGCAACGGGAGTCGGCGCGCACCATGCGGGGCAGCTTCTCATTTGGCGCCTGCTGCTTGAGGAGCTTATGTCTCGCGGCATGCTGCGCATGATGATAGCGACCGGAACCGTTGCGGCGGGCGTAGACTTCCCGGCAAGAACCGCCGTCGTTACCGCCCACAGTAGGCGCGGCTCCGAGGGATTCAGCGTACTGTCCTCGTCCGAGTTCCAGCAGATGGCCGGCCGGGCCGGGCGTCGCGGAAAGGACTCCGTGGGGGTGTGCCTCATCACACCGAGCAAGTTCTCAGACGCACGGGTGCTCCTTGAGGTTTCGAAGCGCCCGCCTGAGCCTCTGAAGTCGTCCTACTTCGCAGCACCCTCCACGGTGCTTAACCTCCTGAAGTACCGCAACGTCGACGATCTTGAGTTTACCGTTGAGCGCAGCCTCGGAGCCTTCCTCAACCGCCGCGACGCCAGCCGCCTGCGAGAAGAGGCGATTCTCGAGCAGGGCGATATAGAGGCTGACAGCAGCCTGCGCGGGGAGAAGAGAAAGAAGGCAGAGAAGCGGGTGCGCCGAAAGCTCAAGGAAGCTGACGAAATTGAGAAGAAGCAGGAAACGTCGCTGGCTCTTTCACTGGCCGGCCTTCGGAAGCTCGGGTACGTCGAGGGGGGCAGCCTCACCGATAAGGGGTACTGGGCGGCCGAGCTCTGCACAAGCCTCGTGCTGCAGCTCGCCGAAGGTATCTCAGACGGGGTCTTCGATGATTGCGCGCTGTTTGAGTTCGTGGGACTGGTGGCGAGCATCGCTGGGGATCCGCACCGGCCGTATTTCCGCCTCAAGCAGAACCCGATCAAGCCAGAGCTCTTCAAGCGCATGGAGGCTCTCGTTGAGCGAGTCAAGGCGAGCTATTCCGGCCCGGGCTCGACCGACCTCGCCGTGCTTCCTGATGCCGCACTGACGATAATTACCTGGATGGACTCCGAGTCCTGGGGTGAGTTTTCAGGTCTCCTGAGGCTCTCAGGGGTCGCAGACGGCGATGTGGCGCGGCTGATAAGCCAGACGGCCGATCACCTCAACCAGATCACGCGACTTGAGAAGACCCACCCCGTCCTCGCACAATCGGCGAAGGTGGGGAGGGCGCGGCTACTGCGCCCGCCCTTCTCCGAAACCCTTATTGCGGTTGCTTGACGGGGCGCGCTCGTTAATCGAGGCTAAAACTCGCTGACACTCGGCCACTTGGGGTGTTTAGGCAACGTCGGAAGTCGGGCATCATTCGCTCTGGCATGCGCACACCCCGTTGGGGTAAAACAGAGGGATGAAGATACTCGTTCCAGTAAAAAGGGTTCCGGACTGGCAGATTAAGCTTAAGCTCCTGCCAGACGGCTCTAACATCCAAACAGACGGCATTAAGTGGATCATCAATACGTTCGACGAGATCGCCGTTGAAGAGGCGATTCGCCTTAAGGAGAAGGGGCTCGCAACTGAGATTGTGCTCGTGAGCGTGGGACCAGCCGACGTGCGGCAGCGCCTGGAGTATGCGCTCGCAATGGGTGCTGACTCGGCGATCCTCGTCAAGCACGACGGGCCGGCGGACTCAGACCTCGCTTCGCGCGTTATCGCAGAGGTTTTCAGGCGCGGCTCGTACTCGATGATCCTGATGGGAAAGCAGGCGATAGACTCTGACAGCAGCCAGACGGCACAGCTCGTCGCGGCCCGGCTCAATTTGCCCCAGGCGTGCTTTGCGTCGAAAGTAACCATCGAGAACGAAAGCGCAATCGTGACGCGCGAGGTCGATGGCGGCCTTGAGACCATCAAGATCCCGATGCCGTGCGTCGTGTCAACTGACCTGCGCCTCAACGAGCCGCGGTACGCGGCCCTTCCGAACCTGATGAAGGCGAAGAAAAAGCCTTTTGAGGAGATTACACTCGACGCGCTGGGAGTATCGCCAGACGTCAAGGTTTCGATTAAGAAGCTCTCGCTCCCAGAGACTCGCAAAGCGGGCCGCAAGGTTGGAAGCGTTGCGGAGCTCGTAGCGGCTCTGCAGGGCGAGGCCAAAGTTCTCTAAGAGGCAAAGATTTGTTATGGCAAAAGCTCTCATTTTCATTCAGCACGAACAGGGAAAGGTCAGCAAGGGCTCACTTGTTGCGGTATCTGCCGCACGGCAGCTCGCATCGGCGTGGGGCTGTGATGGACTCGTTGGCGTGGCGCTCGGCGCCGGCGCAAAAGCGGCGGCTACTGAAGCTGCGGGATACGGCCTGGGCACGGCATACTTCTCCGAGTCTCCGCTCTTTGAGAAGTACCGCGCAGAGCCCTACAGCCGCGCAATCGCGCTAGCGGCGCGCGAGGCGGGCGCATCAACGGTTTTGGCACTTGCAAGCAGCACCGGCAAAGACGCCCTTCCAAGAGTTGCGGTGCTGCTCGATGCGGCACAGGCCTCTGACATCATCGGCGTGAACGGAGACGGGTCTCTCAGGCGTCCCATGTACGCCGGAAACATTATCGCAGACGTTGAGCTGGCGCCGGGCACCCGCGTTGTCTCGGTGCGCGGCACGGCGTTCCCGCCGGCAGTCAAGGAAGGCTCTCCGGGCGCAGTGCAGGAGCTTAATGTAAGCGCCGACGCGGAGCTTCACGAGCAGCCCCGGTTCGGGGAGATCCTGGGCTATGAGATGTCAAAGGCAGAACGGCCTCAGCTTTCGGACGCCGAGGTCGTGGTGAGCGGGGGCAGGGCCCTCGGCTCCTCAGATAACTTTGAGAAAGTCATCTTTCCGCTGGCGGACGCGCTCGGGGCAGCAGTGGGCGCCTCGCGTGCCGCGGTCGACTCGGGTTACGCGCCTAACGATTGGCAGGTAGGTCAGACTGGTAAGGTTGTGGCTCCGAAACTGTACATCGCAGTCGGTATCTCGGGCGCAATTCAGCACCTAGCCGGGATGAAGGACTCAAAGGTGATCGTTGCCATCAACAAGGATCCCGATGCGCCTATCTTCGAGGTCGCGGATTACGGGTTGGTAGCCGACCTCTTTCAGGTTGCTCCAGAGCTTACCCAGGCGGTTCTGGGAGCGCGCAGTTAGGGCATGCGCGGGGCAGGGAAGCGGCCAGCGTTGTCTCGTCGAGCAACTTCACTGCTGGTTGGCGCCGCCACGGGAATTCTCCTGGCGATATCTGGGTGCTCGGCGCAAGAGAAAGATCGCATCTCCGCCACGTTCACCCGGCAAGACGGCTCGGTGACCGCGCCGTTCTCGATGGAGGTCGCAGCCGACAATGCACAGCGCCAGCGAGGCCTCATGTTTCGCAAGTCAATCGGCCCGCAGGAGGGCATGATATTTGTGTTTCCGAGCGATGATGATCACTCGTTCTGGATGAAAAACACCCTCACCCCGCTCGACATGGTGTTTGTTTCTGAAGACTGGCGCGTCGTTGGGGTGATTGAGGATGTCCCCCCGCTCTCAGAGGTTTCGAGGACGGTGGGTACGCCGAGTCGCTATGTGCTTGAGTTCGCCGCGGGAACCACGAAACGCGTTGGAATTGGAACTGGCGACCGGGTGACTGTTGAGGGCAATCTTCCCTCTCCACGCTAGCATCAACCCGCCTGGCCCATGACCGCGCTCAGGTCTGTCTCCTCACCGCTGCCATTTGCTATTCTGCCTATGGGAGAATCATCTGCTTTGGCTGATACTGGAGGCCATGGACGAACTGCACAAAAATGGAGAGCAGCAGGTGCTGAAGCAGCTGCACCACAGGGTCAAAAACAATCTGCAGGTAATCTGTAGCCTGCTGCGCTTGCAGTCCCATTACATATCCGAGGAATCTACTCGCGCCATGTTCAAGGAGAGCGAGCAGCGGGTGAGAAGCCTGGCGATGATTCATGAGCGGTTTTGCAACACAGCCGACCAGTCGGCAGTGCAGTTCGATGAGTACGCTGAGGACCTCGTTAATGAATTAGTCAAATCATACTGCCACGGCCACAAAGATGTAACAAAGGACCTCCACCTGGAGAAGGTCCGCTTGCCGATCGAACAGGCGGTCCCGTGCGGTCTCGTTCTCAATGAGCTTGTGACGAACGCGCTTAAGTATGGCCAGCCTGACGAAGGCGCGCTCTACCTTGGCGTAACCCTTCGCAGCAGCGAGAACGTGATTGAGCTAAAGGTTGTTGATCGTGGCCCGGGAATAGGGCGAGGCGTCAACTTTGAGGCTCCTGAGACGTTGGGGCTTCGGGTAGTCCAGGCGCTCACGCGACAGCTCGGCGCTACTCTCTCGGTGGAGACAACCAACGGCACGGAGATAGGGGTGCGTTTCGCTATCCCCGAGTGCGTGCCGCTACCGGGAGAGTTCGAGCATGCACCCCCTCAATATTCTCGTGTGTGAAGACGAGGCGATCGTTGGCCTTGAGTTTAAGGAGCGCCTTGAGCGGCTCGGGCACAGAGTGGTCGGTATCGCCTCAACCGAGACTGAGGCGCTCGCGCTCGCCCACGACTTTCACCCCGACATGGCGCTCATGGACGTTAAGCTTGGCAGTGGCTCGCGCGGAACCCACGTCGCGGAGGTCTTGTACTCGGCACTAGACATCCCTTCCATCTTTGTGAGCGGCTATAACGAACCACAGATTGTTGAAGAGGCACATGCCGCACACCCGCTTGCGTTCCTCTCCAAGCCCCTGCGAGACTCCGACCTGACATCTGCTATTGAGTTTGGAATGGCACGTCACCGCATGGACCTGACCTTGAAGCGAGAGCTCGCGGCCTTCAAGAAGGCGACGCACATTGCGCGCCAGCTGCCCAAGGCCTCAAGTGACGAGCTCCTAGGCAAAGTAGCCAAAGACATGCAGCTCTTGTCCGGAGTCATAGGACCCATCGCGCATCATATTAACAACTCGCTTGCTGTCGTCTCGGGCTACCTCAGCATGGCAACAGCTTCGCCGGAGCTTGAGCCGTATGAACGCCGCTTCGTCGAAGCCGCGCTCAACGAGTGCCAAAAGCAGAAACTGTTCGTACAGCGGCTTCTATGGGCCTCTGAGGAGGGTCCGCGAGAGATGCGACCTGTCGCGCTTGAGACCGTTGTGTCTCGCGCCATAGAGGAGATTCGCACGGTACTGAGAAGCGGCATTGAGCTCTCGCTCGGGGAGATTGCGAAAGAGCTGCGCGTATACGGCGACCAGGCCGCGCTCACCTATGCCCTTGAGGGGCTCCTCATAAATGCCATCCACGCCATATCCAAATCGGGGGCGATAACGGTTTCAGTGCGTACAACCTTTGTCGAGCGGACCCAGCTACGCAACGCGGAGGCCGCGCCGGACACATATGCGGTGGTCGAGGTGCAGGACTCGGGCGTTGGCGTGTCGATTGAGCAGCTTGAGGAGATGTGCACCTTCTTCGCATCCCCAGCTGGGGAGCCTAATACAGAGGGGCTGGGGCTCTCGGTGGCGTTCGGCGTGGCGCGGGCGCACCACGGCTGGCTTGAGCTGGAATCTTCACCGGGCTCAGGCTCCCGCATTCGGATGCTCCTGCCGGTGCTTCATACGCACTGACGTGAGGCGCGGCTAGGGCGAACGGCCACAATCTTCGGTGTTTTTTACCCGCTGCCGTGCCAGCTGATGTTTTGGTAGTATTGCCCCTGGGGGACATGCCAGGTGGTTTCAATAAGCGTTATCATCAACTGCTATCGGGAGGGCCTCCTGTTGCGTGACGCGCTGGCAAGCGTTCGCTCCCAGACTATCCAGCCGCTGGAGGTCCTGCTCGTAAATGATGGATCGCCGGATGCGCTCACCAACAGCATCTGCCGCGAGGTGGAGGCTTCCGGCGATGCCAGGGTTCTTTGGCTGGATCCGAATCGGGGCGCTACGGCGGCCAGAAACGCAGGATTCGATGCCGCTCAAGGGGACATCCTTGTCCCGCTCGACGGCGATGACCTGCTGCCCCATGACGCCCTAGAGAAAATCCGCGCCATTTTTGCCGATAATCCGGCGTGCGACTTCATCGCCGGCAGCTTCATTATGGAGCGAAGCCCCTCGAGAAAAATTACGATTCTAGGCAGCAACGTCTCGCTACCCTCGCTCCTTCGGGCACGCAGGCTCTCCCTAGGAACGAACTGGACGCTGCACGGCTGCGCGCCCCTTCGCAAGGCCTTGTGGCGGACAGCGGGGCGCTACAACGAAACCCTGGGCTCAAAAGACGTGTGGGATGTCGATTTTTGGGTGCGCGCCATGCATCGGGGAGCGCGCCCGCACGGCACGCGGGAAGTCCTCTACATATGGCGAAGGCATCTCGGCAGCGAGTGCAAGCAGGTGTCGGCAACCTCGTGGGCAACCCTAGCCCAGAACCACTTCGACGCCTTCCAGTCGTGTGGCCTCACGTACCGCGCCTATGAACTGCTCTTGCTTGGCAGCATGTGGACGAACGACTCCGCGGAAATTCGGCAGTACAGGCGCAAGCTCATGGGCTGCATCGTGCGCTTGCGGTGCCAGCTCTCCTCGATCATCATATGCGCATCGCCGGCGTGGCTTTTCCGCGTCTTGGTGCGGCGCTTAAGGCCCTACGCATGACAGCACTTTCGATCATCATTGCGACACGCAATGCCGGTGGCACCTTGACCACGGCACTCGATAGCATCCGCAGCCAGACCTTTCGCGACGTGGAGGTCATCGTTATCGACGGTGCATCAACCGATTCAACCGTCAGCATCGTTCGCGCAAGCCAAGATATCGTCTCGCAGTGGGTCTCCGAGCCGGACACGGGGGTCGCCAGTGCCTGGAATAAGGGGCTCACGCTCGCTCGGGGCGATTGGGTTCAGTTCCTCGGGGCGGACGACTACCTGTGGGACAGGGAATCGCTCGCCACCATATTTCGGGATGGTATCGGGCCCAACGGCTCGGGCTGCCGACTCGTCTATGGGTTGGTCATGGCGCTCCTGACTGACGGGAAGCCATGGAAAGCCCTCGGCGCTCCGTGGCCGCAAGCGTCTCGCGAATTTCCCCGTCGCATGTCTCTTCCGCATGTAGGGCTCTTTGCCCACCGGTCACTCTTTTCGGAGGTAGGCCGGTTCGACGAAAGCTTCAAGGTCGTTCCCGATTATGACTGGACGTTTCGCGCCTTGGCTGCAACAACTCCATTCTTTGTCGCTTTCCCAGTCGCGGCATTCGGCGGAAACGGCTTAAGCTCAAATCCCAGGAACCAACTCACTTTCCTCTCGGAATGCAAGCGAGCCCGCAAGCAGCATGGCGCATATCAACTCACGCCGGCTGAGATGGGGCGGTGGGTGCACGGGCTTACCGTGCGCCTCTTTTTTGCCGTTGTACCACCGGGGCTTGCGATACCTGCCCAGACCGCGTACCGAAAACTAGCGCGGAATGCGTTAAAGCTGAGGTGCTGTTTGACAGGCAGGAAGCAGGGCGAGGAGGGGCGAGACTCATGTGGCTAAAGCGCGAACTGGCTGCACTGAAATCACTGCGCACCCCGGAGCGCGTCCAGGATCTCCTGGATGCTCTGCCGTATCGCTGCGCCGACGGCCACCTCTCGGCGAGGGCAGCGCTCAGAGACAACATGACCCACTGCTTCGACGGCTCGCTCCTTGCGGCGGCGGCGCTTCGTCGGGCCGGCTACGCGCCGGCCCTCATAGACCTGTGCGCGGTGCGAGACGACGACCACATGATCTGTGCCTTCCGCCACAGGGGCTTGTGGGGTGCCGTGGCGAAGTCTAACTTCCCGGGCTTGCGCTTCCGGGAGCCGATTTACCGCACTCCGCGAGAGCTGGTCCTGTCGTACTTTGAGTTTTACTTCAATATGGAGGGTGAAAAGAGCCTGCGGCGCTACTCACGTCCGTTCGTCCTTCCGGATCCATCCCGGCTGAACTGGGAAACTGACGACTCGCAGGGCGATCGGATCGTTGATCTCATCACCCAGGCGCGACATTATGAGATTCTCGCGCCGCGCCAGGAGAGGACGCTACGGCCCCTCGACAAGCGGCTCTTTAAATCACAGTTGGTTGGCGTCAACAGGCGAGGCGTTTACTAACGGCAAGATATTTTGGCTTTTGCAGGCGATGGCACCGAAGGAACCTGAGTATAGGGTCGTTTACTCTACCGATAACGGTTCTGTGTGCCCGAGCTGCCAGAAGCCGACTAAGGCCTGTACCTGCACCCAGGACCGCCGCAAGGCGGTCGTAGGAAGCGGCGCCGTGCGGGTGCGCCGCGAGACGAAGGGCAGGGGCGGCAAAACCGTCACGACGATTTCGGGATTGGCGATGAACGTAGAGCAGCTCACAGCCCTGCTGAAGGACCTCAAGCGGGTGTGCGGGGCGGGCGGGGCCGTAAAGGACGGCGTGCTCGAAGTGCAGGGAGACCACTGTGAAACGGTCATGCAGCAGCTGGCCAAGCGCGGCATCGCGCCGAAGCGCGCGGGAGGCTAGGGACCGGCGTTAACACGCCCTATTTTTTGGCTTTTTTTGTCCATGAATGGGCTTTCCGGCACTTCTGGCAGGGTCACCTTTGGTATATAGTTTACACGGCTCTTTTTTCGAAGGGGTGTAGGCGTATGTTTGGTGGCGGGAACAAAGTTAAGTTGAGCGACACGGTCATGCAGAAGGCAAAGGTAGCCGCCGGCATCCTTGGTTGCTCCGTGGACGAGTTCGTCGAGCGGGCTGTTGAGACCGAGGCCGAGCGCACGATGGCGCAGACCTCAAACAAGGAACCCTCCAAAGAGGAGGTCGACGAGATCGCAAAGCAGCTTCAGGGACTTGGGTATCTTGAGTAGCGTGATCGGCTCTATCCACGCGGCTCTCGCGCTCTTCTTTGCCTGGCTCTGGAAGCCTATTGAGTTCCTGTCGCCTACCCTCCAGCTGGCCGTAGTGTCGGCGCTTTTTGGAATAGTGATGGTTCTGGTGTACGGGAAGATCTCGAACCAGGGCGCCATTAGGAAGGTAAAGGA
>CANIHJ010000036.1 GCA_947467385.1 Deltaproteobacteria bacterium
CTGGAGATACACGAGTCCGTAGCGTACCGGAGAACGCGTGAGTGGTAGGGGTGGTGTGCCTACGCCCTATAGACGTTGGCAAGCTTCGGCATAGACGGTGGGAATAGCCCCGGAGGATAGCGCACGGAGGCGTCCCCCTGGCGCCATTTCTCCCGAACTGCACGAGCGGTAGCCATAAGCTTTTTAAAAAATGCAATAAAGGATACGCGGAGTGAGCGCTTATCCGACAGGCACCACATCCGCTTGCCGGAGCGCTGGGGCCGGTATGAAAGAGAGAGGGGCTGAGAGATGAGGCGACTGCCTCCGATAACTGACCTGCTGTCCTTAAGGCGCTTGGTAGCGGCGCGCTGCTCAAGGTGCGAGATTCGCTCTCGCAGACGGTCGTTTATCTTCTGCTGCTGTGCAGGGTCGGTGATGTTAAAGGCATCCATCCAGGCGTTCGGCTCTATGGTGAAGGGGAAAGCCTCTGTGGACTCCTGAGTAAGGCGCTGAGCCTCCTGCTCGTAGGATTTCA
The DNA here is from genome assembly GCA_947467385.1 of Deltaproteobacteria bacterium. Taxonomy (GTDB): domain Bacteria; phylum Bdellovibrionota_C; class UBA2361; order UBA2361; family OMII01; genus OMII01. The sequence goes on from CANIHJ010000036.1 coordinate 515, forward strand.
GGTTGTGCTGCTTGGGGGAGAGGGGGAAGAACTGGAAGCGACGGAGCCTTGTATAGAGCTCAGAAAGGCAGCCGGACTGGAACATCTTCCAGGTCGAGAATCCTGGGTAGTCGTCTATGCTGGACACAAGGTTGTCTTTGGCCGGGTTTGCATAGAGGTAGGCGATGGCGAGAAGTGCTCTTCGGAGGGTGAGGACCAAGGGGCTGTCGTATCCGTCGCACCAGATAGTTCGCTTCTTTCTTCCAAGGATGCGGTTAAGCATGTGAGCGGACTCGGTCTTAAAGTGGCGAATAAAGCTGGGGACGTGGTCGGGGTTTTTGACCACGAGGATCATATGGATATGTGTGGCCTGTGCAAGGAAGTGGCAGATGGTGATGGGATACAGAAACTGCGCGGCCGCGAGGCAGCTCTTGATGATTGCGAGGCAAAGTGGATTGCTTAGCAGCAAGAGTCCCTCCTCAACGCTAAAGGTACAGAAGAGGACACTACCGTGCGGGTGGTACTTGATGGGCTTTGCCATGAAAGGAGGTTCGGACGAAGGGGAGGGAAGTTGTGTGGGAGGCAAGTAAGCCCGGAGGGAAAGTAGCCGGGCTACAGAGGAAGTAGCCGGGCTACGGAGGAAAGTAGCCGGGCTACAGAGGAAAGAGTAGCCGGGCTACAGAGGAAAGAGGAAAGTAGCCGGGCTACAGAGGAACAAGAGGAAAGTAGCCGGGCTACAGAGGAAAAGTAGCCGGGCTACAGAGGAAAGAGGAAGAGCTACAGAGGAAGTAGCCGGGCTACAGAGGAACAGAGGAAGAAGGGCTCCAGCTATCCCCACAGCCCTAGGGCTACTTTACCTCAAACAGCATCTGCTGACGCTTGTGCAGGGACACGAGCGGGGTGCCGGCCGGATACTGGCCGCTAAAGCATGCATCGCAGAACTTACCAGGTGCTGAGTCAACCGCCCTATAGAGACCCTCAAGCGAGAGGTATGCCAGCGAGTCGACCCCAATGTATCGGCCGATCTCCTCAACCGAGTGAGTTGCGGCGATGAGCTCCTCCTTGTCCGGAGTATCGATGCCGTAGTAGCACGGGTCGGTGGTGGGGGGGGAGGCGATGCGCAGGTGAATCTCTCGCGCGCCTGCCTGCCGCAGCATCGCGACGAGTTTTCGGCTCGTTGTGCCGCGCACAATCGAGTCATCAACCACCACGATCGATTTGTCCTTGAGCAGCTCCGGATTGGGATTAAGCTTAATCTTTACCCCGAAGTCACGGATGCTCTGCTTTGGCTCGATAAACGTGCGCCCCACGTAGTGGTTGCGCACGAGCCCCATCTCAAACGGTATCTTAGACGCTTCGGCGTAGCCGATCGCTGCAGCGGTGCCTGAGTCTGGAACGGCTGTGACGAGGTCGGCTTCGACCTTGTTCTCACGCGCCAGCTCCGCACCCATGTTCTTCCTGAGCTGGTAAACGTTCTTCCCAAAAACGTTCGAGTCGGGGCGGGCGAAGTAGACGAACTCAAATATGCAAGGCGCCTCACGCGCGAATCCGAATGGGAAAAAGCTGCGCATGGTGCCATCGCGCATAATCTCGATGAGCTCGCCCGGAGCCACATCGCGCAGGTATTTTGCGCCGATAAGATCAAAGGCGCACGTCTCTGACGCAAATACCTTGGCTCCATTAAGCTCGCCAATAGCCAGAGGCCGCAGGCCATGTCGATCTCGAACGACCATGAGGCGATCCTCAAACAGAAGAAGCAGCGAGAAGGCGCCCTTAAGCCTATGGAGCGCGCCGATAACAGTCTCAACCAGGGGCTGCTCTTTGCGGCCCTTTGCGAGGAGATGGAGAATCGTCTCGGTGTCTGATGTCGTGGCAAAAATAGACCCGTCGTCTATCATCTCTCGCCGCAGCTCCTCGGCGTTCACGAGGTTCCCGTTGTGTGCAACCGCCGTGTAGCCAAGCGAGATATCTGCGACGAATGGCTGCACATTGGCGAGCTTGTTGCCTCCTGCCGTCGTATACCGCACATGCCCGATTGAGACGGCACCCGGGAGCTGGTTGAAGTCGAAGTCAGAGAAGACATCCGCTACGAGCCCCAGCCCCTTGTGAACCGAGAAGTGCGGCTCGTCATCGCCGTTGCGATGAACGGAAACGACGCCCGCGCCCTCCTGGCCGCGGTGCTGCTGCGCATACAGGCCCAGGTAGGTGAGGTTTGCGGCCTCCGGGTGGTTCCAGACCGCCATCAGTCCGCATTCGTCGTGAAACTTGTCGAGCGACTCCATCCTGCCTCCTATGCCTCAAAGATCCCATCGAGCCCGCCAAACCAGGCTTTGAAGCCTGCCGCCGCCGGTATCGAGGCCACTCCCTCAACTGTAATCGCCTCGCCTCCGACGCTGCCCTCGCCTGAGACAATAAGCCCCGCAGCCTGCACAGCTGCCTTTACCGCAGCCGCATCCTGGGCCGTTACGCTCACCAGGAAGCGCGCACCGCTTTCGGAGAAGAGCGCAAAATCGGGCCTCGTGTTTTTTCGGGCCAACGTGAGCGATGCCCCCAGTGGCGCCTCATAGTCACGGAAGCAGCACTCAGCGAAAGCCACACCAAGGCCCCCTTCAGAGAGGTCGTGGCACGACACCAGTAGCCGCTTGTCAGCGAGAGAGCGAATGAGTTCACACGTCTTTCGCTCAAGAACGAAGTCGAGTTTTGGGAGCGCGCCACGCTCGATGCCGTGCAGGGCCGCCAGGTAAGCGCTTCCGCCGATATCGGCCTCATGCGTCTCGCCGATCAGGAGCACCACGTCGCCCGGACGCCGAAAGTGGGACGGCACTGCTTTTGAGGCGTCTTCGAGCAGCCCAACGAGCGCCAAAAGAGGCGTGGGCTGAATCCCCTGACCATGAGTCTGGTTGTAGAGGCTCACGTTGCCGCTCACCACCGGAATGTCGAACGCGCGGGCGGCCTCCCCCAGTCCCTTGATGCTGCCGGCAATCTGCCACATCGTCTCCGGATTCTCAGGGCTGGGCATGTTGAGGCAGTCCGATATTCCAAGCGGGCTTGCGCCGGTAGCTGCGATGTTGCGGCACGACTCGGCTAGCGACAGCGCAGCGCCCTGGTGGGCGTCGATCGCGCAGAATCGAGAGTTGCAGTCGAGCGAGATCGCGATGCCCTTCTCACAGCCGCGAGATGACTTAAGGCGCACAACTCCGGCATCGCTTCCTGGATGGACAACCGTGTCGCCGCGAACGGTTGAATCGTACTGGTTGTACACCGCGTGGCGCGAGCACGTATTGGGGTGGCCAAGCAGGCTAAGCCACGCGTGCGATAGATCCTCCGGGGCGGGGATCTCCCTGCCTGATATGGGTGCCCGCAGCGCCAAATCGGACGGCGCGGTCGTTGGCCAGTTGTACTCGGGCACCGCGCTCGTGAGGAGGTGCGCCGGGATCGATGACACAAGCTCGCCGTGCCAGAAGAGCTCCACGTTGCCGCCGGCGATTACCTCGCCGATCGCCACCGCATCGAGCTCCCAGCGTTTGAAGATCTCTATGAGCTTCGCTTCCTGTCCGGCCTTAACGATGAAGAGCATCCGCTCCTGCGACTCAGAGAGCATGATCTCGTACGGGTTCATGCCCGCCTCGCGCTGCGGCACACGGTCAAGGTGCATCCGCACGCCATTGCCGCCGCGGTCAGCCATCTCAAAGGAGGAGCTCGTGAGGCCTGCAGCTCCCATGTCCTGCACGCCAACGACGCAACCGCTCTTAAAGGCCTCAAGGCACGCCTCAAGCAGCAGCTTCTCCTGAAAAGGGTCGCCTACCTGGACGGTTGGCCGTTTCGCGTCCGAGTCGTCCCCGAACTCCTCCGAAGACATGCTCGCGCCATGGATGCCGTCCCTGCCGGTCTTTGAGCCGACGTACAGCACCACGTTGCCCACACCCGCGGCCGTGCCGAGAAACACCTCATCCTGGCGCACAACACCGAGCGCGAACGCATTGACGAGGCAGTTGCCGTTGAAGGATGAGTGAAATGAGAGCTCCCCGCCGATGGTCGGGATCCCCATGCAGTTGCCGTAAAAGCCGATGCCGTTCACCGCACGGCGCAGCAGATAGCGGCTCTTCGGCAGGGACGGGTCACCGAAGCGCAGCGAGTTAAGCAGCGCCACCGGGCGCGCTCCCATCGTAAAGACGTCGCGCAGGATGCCGCCCACGCCGGTCGCCGCTCCCTGAAACGGCTCAATGAACGATGGATGGTTGTGGCTCTCAACCTTGAACACCACAGCCTCGTTGTCGCCGATGTCTACGACACAGGCGTTTTCGCCTGGGCCGATGATGACGCGCGGCCCCTTAGTCGGTAGCCCGCGCAGGTGAACCTTGGTGCTTTTGTATGAACAGTGTTCCGAAAAAAGTGCCGAGCAGATGCCGAGCTCGACCATGTTGATTGGCCGTCCAAGGGCCTTAGTAACCGCCTCAAACTCGCTTTGCCTGAGCCCGTGCTCCTTTGCATCAGCTTCTGTTGCAACTCTCTTCCAGGCCGGGGTCGTGGTCATGCCGATTCCTCTCAAGTTGGAGTCGGCGGGAGTCTATACTGCAGGCGTGCTAACCTCAATAATTAACTAAAAATTTTGCTCTCGCTGACTAGTGGACAGGGCGCAAGTAAGGCCATCATTTAGCGTGCGCCACTGATGACCAAAAAGACATCAGCCGCAGTGAGTGGCTCGCGCCTCGTGATGCGCAATCGAACGGTGTCCCACGAGCGATTGAAGCTCGAGCCTCGGCATAACCTGATCTGCCAGCTCATCCCTAAGACTTCTGTATTCCTCGATTTTCAATGGTTGGAGCGCGATGCCGCAGCAGGTTCGATGCGCCAAATTGCGACATTCTCGCAAGCCAGCAGGAACTTTTCGTAAAGACAAAAAATTAACATGCCGAATTAACTCTTTAGGCGAACTTAATCGGGAGCTCCGGCATCAGACTAGAAGACTAGCGGAGCCAAAGGTCTCGATGTGGCGGGTGTTTCTCGTTGTGGAGGCGCCGAGCCATCGCGTACTCTGGAGATATAGGCATCTCTTGGTTGACGGCGCAGCCCAGGAAACGGGGCAGCAAGCAGTTAGCAACGAGGACACCCTCGCGTTGTAGCAGTGAAGGTGTGCCTCGGTATCCATGAGAGCCGAACGGTTGTTGGTCTCCGGAAGCGGAACGTGGTCTGTGAAAAAGCGTCGGGGCGTGCTTACGGGCTACTCTCCTAAGACGCGCTAGAGGAGGAGAAGGTTCATGAGCAACGAGGGCAATAACGATTTCCAGAAGCTAATCACCGAAGACCGCGAGACTCGCAAGAAGACCTCGTGGAAAGGAACCATGCTTGAGTATCTTGAGCAGGTGCGAGAGACACCGGGCTTCCACAAGCTCGCCCACAAGCGGCTTTTTGACATGCTTATGGACCGCGGTGTCGTCGAGGTTGACCTCGAGCAAGACCCGAGCATGAAGCGCATCTTTAAGGGCGAGAAGCTTAAGGTCTACAACTTCTTCTGCGATGAGTTCTTCGGCATGGAGAAGACGATTAACCAGATCGTGCGCTACTTCCACTCCGCTTCGCTCAAGGGCGAGGAGAGCCGCCAGGTGCTATACCTCGTCGGCCCTGTCGGTTCCGGCAAGAGCTCGCTCGTCGAGCGCCTCAAGAAGGGCCTTGAGCAGCTTCCCCCAGTATACTCTATCGATAACTGCCCGATGTTCGAGGAGCCCCTGCACCTCGTCCCGCGCCACCTGCGCAAGGAGTTTTCCAAGATGCTCGGCATCGAGATCGAGGGCGACCTGTGCCCCGTGTGCCGCTACCGCCTCAAGGAGGAGTACCAGGGCAAGTGGGAAGACTTCCCGATCCGCACATATGACCTCAGCATCCGCGCCAAGCGCGGCATCGGCGTGGTTCCGCCGGTTGACCCCAACAACCAGGACACAAGCGTACTGATCGGAGGCGAAGACATCTCCAAGCTCGACCTCTACTCTGAGGGTGACCCGCGAGTGCTCGATCTCTCCGGTGCGCTCAACGTCGGAAACCGCGGCATGGTGGAGTTTATCGAGGTTTTCAAGAACGAGACCGAGTACCTCCATGCGATGATCACCGCGACGCAGGAGAAGTCGATTCCGGCGCCCGGGCGCCACGGCATGATCTACGTCGACACCTGCATCGTCGCCCACTCCAACGAGGCCGAGTGGAAGAAGTTCAAGAGCGACCATACGAACGAGGCTATTCTCGACCGTATAGTAACCGTCAAGGTGCCCTACAACCTGCGGCTCTCGGAAGAGGTCAAGATCTACAAGAAGATCATCCGCCAGTCGCAGTTCACGGCTGACATCGCCCCGCATACGATCGAGATTGCGTCGATGTTCGCCATCTTGTCGCGCCTTGAGCCGACCAACAAGTGCGACCTTATGACGAAACTCAAGCTCTACAACGGCGAGGAGGTCGTTGAGAAGGGCAAGACGAAGAAGATTGACGTTGTTGAGCTTCGGGAAGAGGCGAAGAGCGAGGGCATGAACGGCATCTCGACACGCTTCATCATGAAGGCGCTCGACAACGCTCTCTCAGACAACATCGAGCAGAACGCTATCCACCCCATCTCGGTGCGCGAGTCGCTCGTGCACATGGTGAAGGAGTCGGACTTCGCTGACGACGTCAAGAAGCGCTACCTAGAGTTCCTCCAGGACACGCTCCACAAGGAGTACCTTGAGGTGCTTGAGAAGGAGATCACGAAGGCGTTCGTCTACTCGTACCAGGAGCAGGCAGAGTCGCTCTTTCAAAACTACCTCGACCACGCAGAGTCGTACGTGACCAAGAAGAAGTTTAAGGACCGCAGCACCGGCGAGACGATGGAGCCCGATGAGGGCTTTATGAAGTCGATTGAGGAGCAGATTGCGATTATCGGGACGGCGTGCGACGGCTTCCGCCAGGAGGTCATCGCGTACCTGTGGTCAGCAGGCCGCCGTGGCGAGAAGGTGAGCTACGAGAGCTATGAGCCGCTCAAGGAGGCCATAGAGAAGAAGCTGATGGCGAGCGTCAGGGACGTCTCGCGCATCATCACGAAGGCGCGCACGCGCGACGACGACCAGTACAAAAAGTACAACCGAATGGTTGAGCAGCTTATAAGGAACGGGTATCCGGCTAGCTGTGTCGATATCATCCTCAAGTACGCTGCCAACAACCTCTGGAAGGACTAGGGTTGTGCGCGAAGGAGGCGCATAGCTGATGTCGACCATATTTCGGCCTTATACCCCAACATCGCAGCGGTCGGACCGCAGCGCTCGGGATAGGCACCGCCACCGCCAGAAGATTAAGGACTCGATCCGCGACAATATCGGCGACATTCTTGCCGAGGAGTCGATTATCGGAAGGGACCGCGACAAGATCATCAAGGTTCCGATTCGCTCAGTGAAGGAGTACCGGTTCATTTACGGCGATAACTCGGCCGGGGTGGCCCAGGGTGACGGAAACCAGAAGCCCGGCGATGTCGTTGAGCAGGGCGGCCAGGATGGGCAGGGCCAGGGGCAAGGGCAGGGAGGAAACCAGCCAGGAGTCGACGCATTTGAGACCGACATCACGCTTGAGGAGCTCATCGCCATCATGTTCGATGACCTTGAGCTGCCCGAGCTTGAGCGAAAGGCGATCCGCGAGGTTATGTCGGACGATGCCCGCAAGCGCAAGGGGCACCGCAAGTCCGGTATTCGGCCGCGGCTCGACAAGAAGGCGACGGCCAAGAACCGCATTCGCCGCAAGCTTGCGGTGCAGGGCAGCCGAGACATCGACCTTGACGAGGAAGACCAGCGCTTCCCGTTCCACAAAGACGACATGAGCTACTACCACATCGCGCCGACGACGAGGGAAGCGTCGAACGCCGTCGTGTTTTGCATCATGGACACTTCGGGGTCGATGGGCACGGTTAAGAAGTACCTAGCGCGGAGCTTCTACTTTCTCCTCTTTCAGTTCGTGCGCCAGAAGTACACGAACGTCGAGGTCGTCTTCATTGCGCACCACACCGAGGCGAAGGAGGTTACGGAGGCCGACTTCTTCCACAAGGTGGAGTCGGGCGGAACGTACATCTCTTCGGGATACCGCAAGGCACTCGACATCATCGAGGATCGCTACCATCCGTCGCTCTGGAACGTGTACGCGTTTCACTGTTCGGACGGTGACAACTTCTACTCCGACAACGAGCGTGCGCTGCAAGCAGCAGAGGAGCTGTGCAAGGTGTGCAATCTCTTTGGATACGGCGAGATTAAGCCCTCGGGGAGCGCCTACTACAGCGGCAGCATGCTTGAGGTATTCAGCGCCATCAAGGCGCCGAACTTTCACATGATCACGATCGAGAAGAAGGAGGACCTGTGGGAGGGCTTCCGAAGCTTTCTCATGAAAGACAAGGCGAGCGGCGTCTCGGCCCACGGGAAGGTGTTTGGCCCGCAGGGGAGCGAGGGCGCAGCGGCTGCAGCACCGTAGGAGCGTATGTCATTCAATATTGAAGAGCTTGCGGAGTGGGACGAGAAGATCAAGGAGCTCGTGGATCGCTACGGCCTCAAGTGCTACACGCAGGAGTTTGAGATCTGCGACCATAACGAGATGCTAGGCTATATGGCCTACACCGGAATGCCGTCGCACTACTCGCACTGGTCGTACGGAAAGGCGTACGAGCGGCAGAAGACGATGTATGACTACGGGGCCGCTGGGTTGCCGTACGAGATGGTAATCAACTCAAGCCCATGCCTTGCGTACCTCATGCGCGACAACACTTTGCTGCTGCAGGTGCTCACGATTGCGCACGTGTATGGGCACAACGACTTCTTTGCGAATAACTTCACATTCACCTCCGGCACGGATGCAAAGCACGTGCTTGAGATGTTCAAAAACCAGGCTAGTCGCATTGGCAGCTACATGGAGGATCCCTCCATCGGCATCGACGCCGTCGAGACGGCGATAGACCACGCGCATGCGATTTGCTACCAGCGCTCGAAGAACCTCGCTATTGCACAGCTCTCCGAAGGCGAGGCGCGTCTGAGGTCATGGGAGCGGGCCCAATCCCAGCCTGATCCGTGGCGTGAGATCCATCCTCCCCAGGAGTATGCGTCGCCAGACCTCTCAAAGACTCCAGTTGAGCCGCAGGAGGACCTCCTTCAGTTCATCGCCCAGTACAACCCGTACCTGCCGGAGTGGAAGCGGGATATCTTGCACATCGTCGACAGCCAGACGCGGTACTTCATGCCCCAGATGGAGACCAAAATCATGAACGAGGGGTGGGCTAGCTACTGGCACCACAAAATCCTCAACGAGCTTAGGCTGCCGCAGGGCATGCACCTTGAGTTCCTTGTGCGCCACAACCAGGTTCTTCGGCCGCACCCAGGCGGGCTTAATCCGTACCACCTCGGGTTCGTGATGTGGCATGACATCGAGCGGCGCTGGAACGAGGGCGACACGGGCCGGGAGTGGGACGAGGAGGACCAGCCAGTCAAGCGCGAATCGCAGGACGAAAAAGACACTCCGGGCCGCAAGAAGATCTTTGAGGTTCGCGAGAGCGACCGTGACCAGTCGTTCCTCCGCAGGTTTCTTACCAAGGAGCTGATGGAGGAGCTCAACCTCTTCCAGCATGAGCGGCGGGGTAAGGAGCGCGTAGTGACTAAGGTTCCTAACGAGGAGAGCTGGAAGGACGTGCGCGAGACCCTCATCAAAAACGTCGGTAGTGGCTCGATACCGTGCATCAAGGTTGAAGATGCAGATTTCGGAAGGAACAGGACGCTGTATTTGAAGCATTATCACGACGGCCGCGACCTGCAGCTTGAGTACGCAGAGCATACCCTTAAGCACGTGTCGAAGCTGTGGGAGCGCGATGTCGTCCTTGAGACCTCAATAAATGGTAAGGGCTCGCTGCTTAAGCTTAACGGCGACTCGCTCAAGATTGAGCGCCTGTAAGCCGTAGAACCAGGCCGACAAGGACCACCGGATGAAAGTGTCGCGCGCGGAGCAGCTCGTGCAGCTGCTTAGGCTCCAGGAGGGCTCACCCAGATCTCGTCGCCGTGCACGAGGGTGGTGAGAGAAACTCCCTCTTCGATGCTGATGGTGATCTCCACCGACTCTCCGACCTCCTCACTCATGACCATAATGAAGCCAACAAACTCGGCAGGAGGAAACTGCGGCAGGACGAGATCCTCGTTCGCCAAGGAGCTCTTCGGGACGACGATCTTGTAGGTGGTTGCGTCGACCTTGCTGATCTGGGCCTTGGCGCCGTCGGAATTGAGCGTGATCTTAAGGACCGGCTTCTTGCCCGGCTCGGTGTATTCAAAGCGGTAGCCGACGATCTTGAGGCTGCCGCTTACTGGGAGGCCCTGCTTTGGGAGAGCGGACGATGATGATGCGGCAGCGGCTCCGAGCGTTCCTGCAGCTGCGCCACCCTCAGCGACATCCTTGACTTGCTCCTTCTCGGAGGTTGGCGGGGCGAGCACTTCCTTCTCTATCTCGACGCTCTCAACCTTTGCGGGCGCTTGTGCGACACCCTGAGCTGGCATTACGTCAGCAGACTCGCTCTCGCCCAGAGAGGCACTCTTGGGCTCGGTGGCATCGGGGAGGTCACGTGAGTTGGCGTCACCTGCGGGAAGCTTCGGCGCTGTCTCGGAGGGAAGGGAGTGGATCTCACGCACGGCAGCGGCTTTTTCGGTGGGAGCTGCGTCTTTCGGAGGCTCGCTAGCCTTTGCAACCTGCTGCAACGGGGGCTGCGGCGTTGCCGCATCCTCAAGCATTCGCAGAATAACCTGGCGCTTGCCGGCCTTCCAGTCATACTTGGGAGCCTCCGCCTTCGTCAGATCGACGACCACACGCAGCTTACTTGGATAGGCCCCGAGGCGGACTTGCTTCACCACTCCATTTGCCGGAACCGCGTAGCTCTCACTGCGCTTGATGCTGGCCCCATCGAGGTCGAGCACGATGCGGGGCGGGGATGGAAGCATGAATGCGTCGATCTTGACGTCCTGGGGCACGACGACCTTAAGTACAACGTATGTGCCGTCATCGCCCTTTTCGCGATCAAGGATGACCGAGACCCTATCCTTCGATCCCAGGGTGGTCGGGCCAGAGAGCTGGCGCTCGCCGCGCGCCTCCACAAGAGGAGCGGTGAGCGCTGCTGCCCAGAGCGCCGTTGTAGCGGTGAGTCGTAGAAGGGAGCGAAGTGATTGTGCGCAGTTCATACCCAAAGCCTATTCGGAGAAGACGCTTTTTACTCAACGATTAAGATGCTCGTGGCTCTTCTGAGTGTTTCCCTAACGATCATTAGAAACGCGAAAAAATGCTGACAGGCTGGAACGATGTCTCATTAAGTGCTCTGCCCTGTGGGTGGGATGAAACGCCGTGTCGCCCTTACGGCGCGGCGGAGTGATGAAGCTGGGGCGCGTGGGCCCGTGGCTGAGCCAGCTTCTGTTTGGCCTCCCGTTCGCGAGCGAGCCGACGCTCCTCCTCGAGCTTCCGCATGCGCTCATGCTTCTCGATGAGGGCGCGCGCGAGGCGGTCACATGCGAAAAGCTTGGTGGGGTGGGGGCTTGCTATGTGCCACCGTGAGACCTTTCCGGGATGAGACTCTACCTCGATAGTAAGTTTGCGCACCTGGCTCTCATCGCCTTCCTCGCCGCCATCTGCAGAGATGGAGAAGTTCCCAAAAATATTGTGTGCGAGCTCGAGCCTAGCGCCTTCACGGCTCTCACTGGCGATGACAAGGGTGTCTGGAAAGAGCGACACCCACACAGGCTTTTGTGAAGTTCTCTCGAGAGCCTCATCGGGGTAATCATCGCGGATAGCTGGCTCAAGGAAGGCTCGGAACATGAGGCGCGGATCCGCATGCCCCGAACCCGCGATTTGGGCGTACACGCGGGCGCTGGTGCGGGCCGTTGCGTATTCCAGCATCGGCAGCGCCTTAACCAGGCGCCAAGCCCTGTTCGTGACGCTCTGAAACGCGAAGGGCATCACCAGGAGGCTTGCAAAAAAGACCCAGGGGTTTCTGAGGCCCAAGGCTGCGCTAAAAGCCATCAGGAGCAGCATGAGGCAGGCCTCAAGGCCCCGAGCCTGGGCGGAAGCCAGGACCTCCAGGCGCTCCTCTGGGGGGATCATCTCCCAGATCCCCTCAAGGGGCTCGGGTGACTGCGCTGCCGGTGCGTTTTGTTCCTCTGGTGCCATGCCCGTTTGGGAAAAATTTGCCGCAAAGATGGGGCAAGTGACTGAAGCCTCACCTGCAGCATCTGACTGCTCCCTCTTGTAAGCATAACCCGTACCGCATCCCACCGCTTGTGCCAGGGGGCAAGCGCCAGGATTGCGCGCAACTTTTTCGGCGGAGCTGCGAACGACACTCGGTATGTTCGCCAAAGCAAACTCCAGCTGTATCTTGGGCCTGGATGCCATCCCGGTAGACGTCGAAGTTCACATGCGCACTGGCGAGCACACCAAGTTCACGATCCTGGGGCTTGGGGGCGCGGCGGTGCGGGAGTCTCGTGACAGGATTCTCACCGCGGTGGCGCAGTCCGGTTTCGACCTGCCCGAAGTGATTATTGTTAATCTTGCGCCTGCCGAGATACGCAAGGAAAGTGTCGCCTTTGATCTTCCAATTGCGCTGGCCTTAGCATGTGCCGCGGGGGGCATTCCGCAGCCGGCACTTGAGAAGGTGCTGGCAGTGGGGGAACTCTCGCTTACGGGCGAGGTCAAGGCCACGCCCGGCCTGACGGCACACGCCCTAGCGGCGGCGCAGGCGGGCTTCAGCTACGTGATGGTGCCGGAGGCGACTGCCAGTGAAGCTGCGGTTGTTCAAGGCATCAAGGTGATCGGGGTTCGCTCGCTTCCGCAAGCCATCCGGATCCTAAAAGGAGAGGAGCGTCCGCAATACTGCGAGCCGTGCGCTGTTGAGCGCACTGCGGCAGCTAAGACGCTCGATGATGTGATGGGGCAGGGGCCTGCCAAGCGGGCGCTTGCGATCGCGGCGGCAGGCAGCCACAACCTTTTGATGATCGGCCCACCGGGTTGCGGGAAGAGCATGCTTGCTGAGCGTCTCTCGTCGCTCCTGCCGCCCCTGACCCATAATGAAGTGCTTGAGGTGCTTCGGATTCACAGCATCGCGGGCCAGGATACGGCGGCTATCCTCGCAGGCCTGCGCCCCTTTCGGTCGCCGCACTACGTCATTAGCGACGCGGGTCTGATTGGAGGCGGCTCGTTCCCCCGTCCCGGCGAGGTGAGTCTGGCACACCGAGGCGTGCTCTTTCTTGATGAATTCCCCGAGTTCCGACGCGGCACAATTGAGGCTATGCGCTCGCCCCTTGAGACCGGATGGGTGCAGGTTGCGCGCGCCAGGGCATCTATCAACTATCCGGCGCGCTTTCAGCTCATCGCCGCCATGAATCCCTGCCCGTGTGGGCGGTTCGGCACGACTGCGGGCGGCTGTAGGTGCTCTCACCATGCGGTTCGGGATTATGTGGCGCGGCTTTCGCAGCCGATTCTCGACCGCATCGACCTGCACGTGGAGCTTGAGGCGGTAGAGGTTGACGATCTCGTGTGGTCCCAAGCCGCCCGCACGGCGGGAGCCTCCACCACGCTCTCCCAAGTCCTTGCGGCCCGAGAGCGCCAGCTTTCCCGAAACGGCGTGCTCAACGCCGAGGTGCTCGATGCCACCCTGCGGTCCCAGACTAAGATAACCCACAGCGCAAGAACGCTTATGAGCGAGGCGATGAAGAAGCTGGGCATGAGCGCGCGGGGGTACACGCGCGTGCTGCGAGTTGCCGTCACGATCGCGGATC
>CANIHJ010000037.1 GCA_947467385.1 Deltaproteobacteria bacterium
CACGGGCCCCTTCCGGCTCGTCGTAGAGGGCGGTGATGGTCATGAGCCCATCAAGGCGGAGCGCGTCGGTGTCAGCTGCAGCCTCATGGAGCACCGCTTGGATATCATCCGGGGAAAATCCCTTCTTGGCCCCGTCGAGGGCGATGTTGACCTGCAAGAAAATCGGCTGCCTCTTCCCAGCCTTCCTCGCCTCGGTCGCGATCTCGCGCAGGATCTCGCGCGAGTGAACCGACTCGATTACGTCCCCGTGCCGGACGGCGTCACGCACCTTGTTGCCCTGGAGCGGTCCCGTCACGTGAAAGATTACGTCATCTACTATCTCGGCCCGCTTCTTCTTGAGCTCCTGGATGTAATTCTCGCCAAATACGACTGTGAGCCCGCGTGCCCGCGCAGCGCTTGCGTACTCCTCCATGAGTGTGATGGGCTGCTTTTTGCTTATCGCTACGAGCTCTACGCAATTAGCCGGACGGCCGCTACGAGAAGCAGCTGCCTCAATCTCGCGAAGCACCGTGTCGAGGCGCGAGGCAACCGATTCGCTGCTCACCTAGCCCACCGCTCCCAGCCGTCTCAGGCGCTCCATGAGCGCGCTGATGTTGAGCCCCACTACATTTGAGTACGAGCCGTTCACGCTCTCGACGAGCTGCAGTCCCAGGCCCTGAATCGCATACGCTCCGGCCTTGTCCATCGGCTCGCCGGTGCGCACATACCGCTCAATCGCATCCTTGGTCATCGTAGCCATCGAAACATCCGTAGCGTGCGACCACACCTCCCGGATACCAACCGTGCGGTTGACGACGGCTATGCCTCCCCACACCTGGTGAGTGCGACCCGCAATAGTCGCAAGCATCGAGCATGCCTCGGCTTCCGACTCGGGCTTTCCCAGCGCCTTACCATCGATAAAGACAGTAGTGTCTGCGCCGATTACGAACGCGTCTGAGTGGCCTTGCGCCACGGCATCCGCTTTTGCTAGTGCGAGCCGCTCTACCATCTGCTGCGGCGACTCGCCGGGCACCGGCGTCTCGTCGCACCCTGACACGACGACCGTGAATTCTACCCCGGCTTGGCCCAACAGCTCTCGGCGGCGCGGGGATGATGACGCGAGTATGACCGGATGCCTGGTCGAATTCATGCCGCACCTCCCTTAAATGATCGCTTATATGCAGACAGCAGCGCCCGAAGCATCGCCTCATGCAAATGGGTCGCCACCTGCACCTCGCTCTCGTCCTGACACTGTAGTTCCACCCGCCACTGCCGCCCATCCTGCCGCTCGCAACGGATGCACGGGACGCCCCGCCGCTCCAGGAGCGCTATGCACTCATCGACAGAGGGTATCCAGAAGAAGTGGCTTGAGTGGTCCGACGGGAGGGGCGAGGCAGTTCCCGCCGTGAGCGAGAGCAACTTAGGGCCGGGCAGCACCTGAAACTCCTCGAAGCCAAGATCGGCGAAGCCGCGCGCCACGACATCGCCGGGCTCAAAGCGCGGCTCAAGGCCCCACATGCGGAGCTCGTTGCAGACCTCAAACTGCTGGCGCGTGAACCACATAGCCCGCTAATCTATGCTCGGCTGCATCCTGTCGAGCATCTCAACCGTTGAGGTTCCCCCCTCGACGACCGTCATCTCAGACACCCGCGTCAGGCGGGCTTTTTCATGCAGCTCTTTGACCGTGAGCGCGCCGACGTTGCACATCGTCGACTTGAGCTTGACGAGCGAAACCTCGACCTTGTCAGAGAGCGGCCCGCTGTACGGAACGTACGCATCGACGCCCTCCTCAAACACGAGCCCTGCGGCTTCGCTCTGCTTGTAGCGCTGCCAGTTGCGGGCGCGGTTTGATCCCTCGCCCCAATACGGCTTGTAGAGCCGGCCGCGGTACGAGATCTTTGCGGTCGGGCTCTCCTCGGTCATGGCGAAGTACTTGCCCATCATGACGAAGTCAGCGCCCATAGCGAGCGCCACGATCATCTGCGTGTCGGAGTTGAGCCCGCCGTCCGAGCAGATCGGAACGTACACGCCCGTCTCCTTGACGAACTTGTCGCGCTCACGCGCAACGTCCATGACAGCGCTGGCCTGGCCGCGCCCGATGCCCTTTTGCTCGCGCGTGATGCAGATCGAACCACCGCCGATGCCAACCTTCACGAAGTCCACCTCTGCCTCAGCCGCAAGGTAGCGGAAGGCATCCGCAGAGACGATGTTGCCTCCGCCGAGGATAATATTGCTGCCGAACTTCTTGCGCAGCTCCTTGGCCGCAAGGCACTGCCACTCGGTGTAGCCGTCCGACGAGTCAAGACACAGGACGTCAACACCGGCCTCAACGAGCGCCGAGGCGCGCTCCATGTAGTCGTAGGTGTTGAGGGCCGCGCCGACGACGAGGCGCTTTCGCGAGTCAGTGAGCTCGTCCGGGTACGAGTGGTGATCGTAGTAGTCCTTGCGGAACACCAGCGCCTTGAGATTTCCGGCCTTGTCGACGATAGGAAGGCACTCTTTCTTGTTCTTCCACAGCAGGTTCGTGGCGTCCTGAAGGCTTACTCCCTCCTCTGCCAGGACAAGCCTTTCTCTTGGGGTGAAGAATCCATTCACGCTCTGCGTGAGGTCATCCTTGTACTCCCAGAAATCCTTGCTCGTGAGAAGACCGAGGAGCTTGGTGTTCCTGCCTCCGCCCTCCGTGATGGCAATAGTTGAGTGCCCGGTCTTGCGGCGCAAGTTAAGGGCGTCCTGCAGCGTCGCAGTCGGCGGCAGGTTAGAGTCAGACTCGACGAAGCCGGCTTTATGCTCTTTTACCTCCCGCACCATCTTGGCCTGCAACTCGATCGACTGAGAGCAGAACACAAAAGCGGAACCACCCTTGCGGGCGAGCGCGATTGCGAGATCCGGGCCAGAAACAGCCTGCATCGCCGACGAGACGAACGGCGTGTTGAGGTGCCCCTTTATCCCCTCACTGGGGCGAAAGCGCTGAATCGGCGTCTTAAGCGACACGTTGGACGGGACATGATCCTTTGTGGTGAGCCCCGGCAGGAGCAGGTACTCGTGAAAGGTATGGGATACGTCGTCAATGATGATTGCCACGCTACCTCCTTGGATTCGGGATGTGCTGGGGCGGGCTGGGTCGCCCCAAAGTTGCCAGAGGGTACCTCAGACGGGCCGCAAGTAAAAGAGGCCCTCGAAAGGCCCCGAAATGGGGCTTCGCGCGCCATTTTTTGCGCTACCGGCCGCGGTGCTATTTAAAGGTTGCAGGCTGCTTGTCGTACGTCATCCAGGAATAGCGCTGCTCAAATACCATGTAACAGTCGCCCAAATCGCTCCGCACCGCAGTCCTTCCTATGACAAGCTTGACCGGCGAGGGCTCGTCGGTCCTGTGCAGCAGGCGCTGATGGCTAAAGTAGTGTCGGCGGATGTACCCAACCTTGTTCTGCATCTCGACGAGCGCTACAAGGCCCAGCTGCACATCGTGCGAGGGCGCGAACCGAGAAAAATCAAACGGGGTAGCCGGCGAGTAGAGAAGCGCCCCTGTCGGCACGGTCGATACCGCCTCGTCGCGCTTGGACTTCGGCTCAGGCAGCCCTGGCGAGGCGAAGAGCTGAACGCTCACCTTGCCCTTCTGGCCCGCTGTCGCGAGGGTCGACTGCACGCTCATGTCGGCCGTGGACATCACCTCAGACAGCTCATACGACGAGGGCTTGAGCGAGATTGAGCGGCTGCCACCCAGGAACTCAACCGACATCTCTCGAGGACACACCATGAACCCCCACGATGCCATCGGGTCGCGCGCAGTTGGGATTGAGACGTAAAAACCCGACTGCTTCTGCCCCTGGATAAAGGCGCTGCGCGTTGGGTCCTTTAAGCGATCGATGCGCGACAGCACTCCGCCGACATCGCGCCTGTCGCTGAAATGGCTGTGCTCGACAACGACGCGGCCCCCCTTCATGGTGACCGTCACATCGAAGTAATCGAGCACCGTCTTCTCTGCCACCCCTCCCACGTCAGCAAGCGAAAGCAGCACGTCCGTCTTCGGGCGGAACCTGAGAACGAGCGGGCCCATCGAGCTCTCAACCTTCGTCTTGCTTCCCGCCCACAGGCCCGCCAGGTCGCTGTCGACCTGCTGCGAGGAGTTTTGGGGCCGAATAGCGAGAGGAATATTAGAGCGAAGGGCATCGACGAACTGGTCAATCTGGTCGGTCGTCATCGGCCTGAAAAGATCATCCGGGGGGACTTGGGCGGCTGCGACAGGGGAGAGCGCCATCGAGGCGGCAGCCAAGGCGGAAAGGATTCGACCACGAGCGTTCATACGGCCGTAACCTACCAAGGAACCGTGCATTCCGCGAGCCGGCTCGTTTACGTAGATCACCGCTCGCCGAACATCTGGCGGCGCATGCTCACTCCCTGAAGAACCCCGAGACCGAACATGAGCGAGAGCATAGCTGAGCCGCCGTAACTCACCAGCGGCAGCGGTATGCCCACAACGGGCATCAGCCCGATCACCATCCCGATATTAATGACGATATGGGCAAAAAACTGCGCCGTGATACCCAACGCGACCAGCGATGAGAAGAGGTCCCTCGCCCGCCCCGCAACACGAAGCATGCAGGACAGGAGGAAAAAGAAGAGGACTATTATAGACACCGACCCAACAAACCCCCATTCCTCGGCAAGCACCGAGAACACGAAGTCCGTCGTGTGCTCAGGAAGGAACTCAAGCTGGCTCTGCGTTCCCTCCTGGAATCCCTTTCCGAAGAGCTCGCCCGAGCCCACCGCAATCTTGGACTGCGTGATGTGGTACCCGCTGCCCTGCGGGTCGCTCTCGGGATTGAGCAGCACAAGAATGCGGCGCTGCTGGTAGTCATGCAGCATCAGCCAAGACGGGTACGCAAGCACTGCCAGCACAGACAGCACGGTTATGAGCGCCTTGGGCCTGACGCCCACAAACAGTATCTGCGCCACTCCGACGAGGCCGAGCGAAAGCGCCGTGCCGAGGTCGGGCTGTTGCATGATGAGCCCCATCGGCACCGCAATGATAATCATCGGCACGAAGAGCTCACCCAGCCGGTAGGCCTTGCCGTCCTCCGGAGGCTTGCGAGCGAGCCTCCGCGCCATGGCGACGATCAGCGCAAACTTCATGAACTCAGCCGGCTGCAAGTTAAACACTCCAACGTCGAGCCAACGTCGAGAGCCGTTCACGACAACCCCAAAGGCCGCCACCGCCACGAGGAGCAGCAGCGAGCCGACATACAGGAGCGAGGCGGAGCGAAAGAAGAACTGGGTCGGGATGCTCATCGCGATCGCCATAACCATAAGGCCGGCAACGACGTATAGCGCCTGCTTGAGGCACGCCGCGCTGGCGAAGTCGACCGATGCAAAACCAAAGAGGTCGACGCCCGTTTCAGGGTCGTACCCGGCGCTGTAAAGCACCAGGAGCCCCGCCGCGCAGATCACAAGCGTGATGAGCATGAGTAGCCAGTCGATGTGCGCCGCCATGCGCCGGTCAAAAACGGACATTGGCCTTACCCCTCCCCTGTCGCCCGTCCCTGGGCCGCAACGGTGGCTGGTGCTACCACAGGCTTCGGGCTCTTCGCGGGCCTCTGCTTGGGCTTCGGCGCTGCCTCGATCTCGTCGGGCACCCGGAAGTATGCGGCGAGAACTTTGCGCGCTATCGGCGCTGCCACAACACCGCCGTGCCCGCCGTTCTCAACCAGGGCAACCACGACGACGCGCGGCTGGTCCGCCGGCGCAAAGCCCGCGAACCACGCGTGGTCCTCATCCTTGATGCCCGACTCGCGCGACGCGACCTGGGCCGTGCCCGTCTTCCCGCCTACACCGATGCCGAACTCCTTCGGCAACGCGGCACGGTGACCGGTGCCGCGCTTATCCTCGACCACGCCCACCATCGCGTCCTTGAGCTGGGCAAGAATGGCGGGATCAATAT
Source organism: Deltaproteobacteria bacterium (assembly GCA_947467385.1). Taxonomy (GTDB): domain Bacteria; phylum Bdellovibrionota_C; class UBA2361; order UBA2361; family OMII01; genus OMII01. The sequence continues at coordinate 5,915 of CANIHJ010000037.1, forward strand.
CGGCCGTCCTTTGCACCTGCGCCTGATCCGGCGCGCTTTCGAGAACCCGCCCATCGCCAGCCACGATCTTCTTAACGAGCCGCGGCTTCACCAGCCGGCCGCCATTGAGCACCGCCGCAAGCGAGTGCGCCACCTGGATCGGCGTCGTGGCGACAGCTCCCTGCCCGATCGACACTGGGAGCGTCTCGCCCGGATACCACTTCTTGTCCTCTGGATTCTTAAAGTACGCCTCCTTCCACGCTGTCGAGGGAATCGTGCCCTCCTTCTCGTCGTCATCGACCAGCCCCGTTTTTTCGCCAAACCCAAAAAGGTCGGCCGCATAGTGGTGGATCCGATCCACGCCGAGCCGCTGCCCGACCGTGTAAAAATAGACGTCGCACGACTGCACAATCGCCTCAAATAGGTTCACGGGCCCGTGGCCCGAGTGCTTGTGGCACTTGAATGAGCGCTTGCCGAACTTGAGGTACCCCGGGCACCGAATCTTCTCTTTCGGCGTGACCACACCCTCGGACAGCGCTGCAGCGGCGACGAATATTTTGAAGACGGACCCAGGAGGAAACACCCCCTGCAGCGCGCGGTTTGAGAGTCGATTCTCCTTTGGGTCAATCAGCGCAGCCCACACGCCCTTGGCCAGCTCGGAGGTGAAAACGCCGGGATGGTAGCGGGGCGACGACGCAAGCGCGAGGATGTCCCCGTTGGAGAGATCCATAAGGACGACCGCCCCCTTGTGCCCCTGCAGCGCCTCGTCCGCCGCCATCTGCGAGCGCCGATCGATCGTGAGCGTCACGTTACTGCCCGGCTGGTCAGGGCTCCTGAACGCCTCGCCGATTTTGTTGCCGAACGCATTGACCACAACCTCCTGCGTTCCGCGCTCACCCCGCAGGTAGCGCTCAAGATCCGACTCGATGCCGTATTGGCCCACGAGGTCGCCCAGCATGTAGCCGCTGAAAGCCTGGCTCTTGAGCTGCTCGCCAGACACCTCGCGGATATAGCCAAGCACGTGTGCCGAGGACTCGCCGTAGGGATAGTCACGGGCCGGGACAACCGAGATTGTGACGCCTGGAAGGCGATGGCGCTGGGCAGAAATCTGCGCGACAACGTCGCGGCTGACGTCACGCAGGAGCAGCTTCGGCTCGAACCGCCTGCGCTTGCCGATCTTTGTGAGGCGCTCTTGGAGGAGCGCCGGATCCTCTCCGACCAGCAGCGCAAGATCCTGTACGGTCTGCTTTGGGTCGGGGCTGTCTTCGGCGACAAGCTCAACGTTGAAGGATGGGCGGTTGCGCACAAGCACCTCGCCGTTTCGGTCGAGGATCAAGCCGCGCGCTGCCGGGATGTAGAGGGTGCGAAGACGGTTATTCTCGGACTTGTCGCGAAAGAAGGCGCCCTGTTCGATCTGGAGGTACCACAGCCGAACGACGAGCACCGCCAGGCAGACGAACACGCACGCCATCGAAGACCACACCCGAACTGAGATATTAATTGCGCTTCGCCCGTATGGAGACATACATCACAACGCCGGAGCCGCAGACGATACTCTCCGAAGCGGGCTGGCGCGCCGCTCGCTGACGTACGAGATGCACGGAAGGAAGAACGGGGCGCACGCTGCAGTGACGGCGGCCTGGGAAAGGATATGGAGAAGATGCCCAAGCACCGACAGGTCGCTGTTGGGGCTCAGCACAGAGAAAAAGCAGTTGGCGGCCACGGTCGAAAAGAATGCGGCCAGTACGGTGACGAGCGGCGACTCGACGAAGAGGCCGCGCGAAAGGATCGTCAGGCCAGCATAGACGATGACAAACGCGCCAGCCCATGGCCCAACCAGCAGGGCCGACGAGAAGTCGAGCGCCAGTCCGACAAGAAACGATGCCACGACTCCCTGAATGCCGTGCTCCAGAAACGCGGCCTGGATGACGACCAGCAGAGCCAAGTGCGGCAGGAGGTATCCCGGCAGCCCGGCCTGCGCCAGCCCAGCCTGAAGAAGAATTGCGACACATCCGGCTACGCACAGCCTTACCAACCTCATTACGACTGCCCCCCTTGCGCACCGTTAGCAGGCGCTGGGGCCGCCGAAACGAGCAGCACCTCCTCAAGCCTCTGCAGGTCAACTGCGGGTTTGACCCGCACGGCGTGGAAGAGCCCCGCATCCCCGCTCTGGACGGACGAGACCCGCCCGATCGCAAGGCCCTTGGGATAAACCCGATCAAAACCGGAGGTGACCACAAGCTCGCCGGACTTTACCGGCGCATCCTTGGTCACATACCGCAGCTCGCATCCCGACGATCCTGCGCCCTCTATGATGCCTCGAACACGCGTCTCCTGCACAAGCGCGTCGACGCTGCTTGAGTGATCCGTGATAAGGAGGACCCGCGCAGAGTGGGGAGTCACCGAGATAACCTGCCCTACTACCCCCTGGGGATGAACGGCCGCCATGCCGACCGTAACGCCGCTGGTAGAGCCCTGGTTCACAACGATCCCCCGCACCCATCCGGTTGCGTCGGCACCGATCACGGACGCTGCCACTCCGGCCAGCCCCGATGACTGCGAAAAGTTTAGGAGGGCACGCAACCGCGCGTTTTCCCGGCTGAGCTCCCCGAGCGCCAAAACCTCCCCGCGAATCTTGCCCAGCTCGAGGCGCAGCGAGTCGTTCTCTGCCGCCACGCCCCGCAGGTATAGGTATCCGGACCATGCGGACCTGGCACCGGCACGGACAGAGGCGACCGCTCTGCCAACCGGGGCTGTGATCTCAGAAATAACGGCGCTGCCAGCACGGGCGACCTCGGGATGCTTGGAGCTGTAAGCAGTAAGAAAAAGGGAGATGCACAGAAGCCCGACGGCGGTGACTACCACCCGCCCCTTAACGGAAAACCGGTCCGATATCCCCATCAGAACTCGAGCCATGCGCCTTGAACCACTCGCTGGAAACACACGCGCCACACACCCCTTACTTTTCAAGGGCTTATCCTTGGGCGCTGAGCTGAAGGCGCTATCGTAGCATGTCCCCTCACAGAATACAGACCATTCGGGCCAAAAGGCGCCACGAGCCTTGCCACCACGCCGGCCCCCCGCTAGGGGCGCGACAGGCATTGTAATGCCCGGGCACGGGCGGTGTGCTACCGTCTCCCGGCAACGTCTCTTGTTTTAGCTCCCTCGATGCTCCAACGCCTTCTCTTGAGCCTGCTCGGCGCCCTGTTGCTCCTCGCCTCCATCCTGCTGTGGAATCGTCACGGCCTTGGAACCCCCTGCGTTGGCAACATGGACCGCGCGTACACGCACCTGAGCGTGGCGATGGCCGCGCGCGGCGAGGCATACGAAGGAGCTTTTAGCCACGCCGGCTTCAGGCACCCAGGGCCTGCGCTCTTCTACTATCTGGCCGGAACCTCAGCCGTGCTCACGCACTGGATGTCGCAGGAGGACTCTTTTCGGCTGGCCGTTACCCTCCTCAACTGCGCCTCCATCGGCCTTGCGGTGTTCCTCCTCTCGGGCCTTACCCCGCACCGCGCGTACTCGCTCCTCCTTGTTCCGATCTCATTCGTGATCATCTCTCCGCGCGCGCTGTTCGACTACTGGAATCCCCACCCAATTCCCGCCGCGGTCATCGCCTACTTGCTGGCCCTCGTGTACCTCGCATACGGCAGGCTGCGCTACCTACCCTTCATCGTCGCGCTCGGCAGCCTTATCGCGCAGTGCCACATCAGCACGCCGCCTTTCTTGGCAGTCACCCTGGCCTACGCTCTCGGAGCGTGCGTGTGGCGACGCCGCATGCCCGCCGACCAGTGGGCCCTGCCCGTTGTCGTGAGCGTGGCGCTCGGCGCCGTGCTGTGGCTTGGGCCGCTCATCGACTTCTTCCGCTACGGCCTCGACAGCAACATCCTGACCATCGCGCGCTCGTTCCTTGAGGAGCACCGCACCTCGCCGCTGAGCAGGTCATTTATCGCCGTATGGAACATCGCCTCCAAAAAGCTCAACCTGTTCTTCGGCCTGCCTCCGGATTTCGCAAAGCTCCTGCCTCTGGCGTTCCTTGCCGCCGTCATCGGAACAACGCCGAGGCGCGGGGCGTTCTTTCATGTGCGCGCGCTCATCCTGCTCTCATGGGCGATGACGATCTGGGCCCTCACGCAGAGTTTCCAGCCGATGGCCGATTATCTCATCACATACTTCCTCGGCGTGCTCACCCTAGCCGCCACGGTCACCGTTATGGCTATCACCGATAGGGCCGCAGGACTCATCTCGCGCATGGCGCCCATTGGCGAGGAGCAGGGACGAAGGATGCTGTCGGCACTCGCGCTCGTGGCGGTTGTCTTTTCCGCTGCGCGGCATCCCGGGCTCTCGATGGTCCCGAAGCGTGACTCGTGCGCGCCTTCGCGCTTCGCCGACCGCTTCGTGCAGTCGTTGGGACCCGACTCAACAGCGCTGTACGAACTGTCACCCACGACCCTTGAGCTGCGCGGATTTTCCGTGTTTTTCGCCCTCCAAATGCTCGGCAGGGGTGCCCAGATCTGCTTCGACGACCAATGGGAGCACTACATGGGGCGCGCCCTGACCTGTAGCTACCGGAAGCCGCGGGACCATTTCGCCGCAGCAGTTCCAGTCGAGATCTCTCTGCTCGGGAAGGCGCCGCCGAAAGGCCATAAAGGCGGCCACATCTTAAAGGAGCGCAGGACGATGCAGATCGACTGGGTTGACTCGGACGGCGCTCCCCACTCTTTCAGCGCCTCCACGCGGCAGTAGCGCGCCGCCAAAACCCCCTCGCACAGCAGCCTGCGGTGTGGTGGTATGTCAGTTCAGCAGCGTGGAGCGACTATGAAAACAGAAAGTGCCCCCAATCTTGAACTTACCCCCGACAAGGTCGTCAAGGTTACCGCGATTGTGTGGGCGTTCTTCACGTTAACCATGTGCTTCCTCTTCTGCGCGGCGCTGGTGCTCATCGATGGCTCAGCCGTGATTCAAACACCCGAGCGCGAGGCCTTCCTGCGCGTCTTTCCCCTCATAGGAGCGTCGATGCTGCTCCTCTCACTCATCGCCAACCGCCTATGCAGGATGGCAGCGGCCCGGCTGGCGGCCCGCGGAGAGGTGCGCTTCATGCGTTACTTTGGCGCCGTTGTGGCAAGCTGTGCGCTCAACGAGTCCGTTGTCGTGCTGGGCCTCGTGCTAACGCTCATCACAAAGGACGCGGCTGACATTATCCCCTACTTTGGTCTCGCCTTTGGGGCGAACGCCCTGCTATTTCCGACGAAGGAGAAGCTTAGGAGATTCTTCGCGGCATAACCGCGCCGCAGGGCATCACTGAATAACGACTTCCCGCAGCAGCTCAGGCTGGTCGAGGATGACCCCTGAACCAATCACCACCGCCGCAAGCGGATCCTCCACGACCTTCGCCTTCATGCCGGTGCGCTGGGATATGAGCGCATCGAGTCGCGGCAAAAGCGCCCCTCCGCCCGCCATAGCGATACCTCCCTCAATCAGGTCCGACGCCAGCTCCGGGGGGCACTTTTCAAGCGCTATCTTAACCAGCTCAACGATCTGGCTGACCGGCTCGACAATCGCCTCACGGACCTCAGACTCCCTCACGATTATCGCCTTGGGAATCCCGAGAACAAGGTCTCGTCCCGTGACCTCAACGGCCTGCTCCTCGCCCGACGGAAAGACGCTCCCAATGGCGATCTTAATCTGCTCTGCCGTCCTGTCACCAATCAGCACGTTGTACTGCCGACGGACGTAGTTGGAGATCGCTTCGTCCATTTTGTCCCCACCGACGCGCGCCGAGTGCGAGTACACGATGCCCTTGAGCGAGACGATCGCCACCTCAGTCGTGCCGCCCCCGATGTCGAGGATCATACTGCCCTTGGCCTCAGTGACTGGAAGGCCGGCCCCGATCGCCGCGGCCATCGGCTCCTCGATCAGGTACACCTCCCGTGCACCAGCTGACTCGGCCGACTCGCGAACAGCGCGCTTTTCAACCTCGGTAATGCCGTGGGGAACGGAGATAATGATGCGGGGGCGAACGAGTGCACGGCGCTTGTGCACCTTGCGGATGAGCTGCCGCAGCATCTCCTCAGCCATCTCAAAGTCGGCGATGACGCCGTCCTTGATAGGCCGGATCGCCGTGATAGCCTCAGGCGTGCGCCCCAGCATGCTCTTCGCCTCGTTTCCGACGGCGAGAACCCGGCGCTTGCCGCGGCCGCCCTCACCCTGAACCGCAACAACGGTCGGCTCATTGCACACAACGCCCCGCCCCTTTTGGTAGATGAGCGTGTTGGCGGTTCCGAGGTCGATGGCAAGATCGTTTGAAAAAAGCCCAAAGATTGAGTCGAGGATCATGTGCTGCAGAGTTAAGGGAAAAACATCCACCGCCGGCTGAAAACACGCCGGCTGCTCCGAGAGCAGAGCATACACCGACTCTCGGCTCCGGCACTAACGGACCTCAAAAAATTTTCAGAAGGGCCGGCCTACCGCCGCTACGCTGCCGCCTGCACGTTGGGGTGCACGAAATCGGGCTCAGGCTGGGCCTCGGCTATCTTGGATGAGAGGAAAGCGATCTGATCATCCGGGCTGAGCCGGCTGTCCACGAACACAAACTGTTGTGCCTGTGAGCGGCATGAGCCGCTGAGAACCTTCCAGCAATGCCCGCGCTTAAGCTCCTCGCGCCGCACAACGAACCCCATGCCCTCAAGCTTCTCAAACAGCTCTCGGTAGCGCGACTCCTGCTCCTTAGACCAGGTCGGACGGGAACTTTTTCGTCGTTTTGCCTTACGGATTATTTGGCTAGGTGCCTTCAAGGGTAAGCCTATAATAATATCAACTGGTTGGCGGATATGTCGGAGGTTCCGATCGGGCCGCTGATGCCCCACTTTAGCAGGGCTCGGTCGATTGAACTACCATTTTTAATATGTTACAACCCGCTCTTCATTGTTTGATTGAAGCGTGGCTTTTTGGCAAGACGCCAAGTCACCGTCCCAGAGCATAACGCATCGGTATCTCTGGCAGAAGAGTTCCCCCCTGTAACTTAACATCAGCGGGAATCTTCGGACGAGCTCGGTCAGCAGTATTGATTGATTGAGTTACTATATTTCAGATTCGGAGAACGGACATGTCAGCCGGCGAAGAGACAACAACGACCACCACTACGACGAATGCTCCCTCGGCTAAGGTGCCGTTTTGGAATCTTGGGGATGCAGTTAAGGCCGTAACAAGCTCCTTCACTCGATCGGACCTTCCGAGGGTCAACGTGGGCGATACGGTTCGCGTTCACGCCAAGATCATCGAGGGCACCAAGGAGCGTATTCAGATTTTCGAGGGCGTTGTCCTCAAGCGTGTGGGCAAAAACAACCCGGACGCAACTTTCACGGTGCGCAAGGTATCGTACAACATCGGCGTTGAGAGAACCTTCCCGCTTCACAGCCCGCGCATCGACAAGATCGAGGTTGTGTCGCGTGCTCGTGTACGCCGCGCTCGCCTCTTCTACCTCAGGCCTTTGCGTGGCAAGGCAACCCGCATGAAGACCCTCTTCCAGAAGGCGGAGACCACCGGCACTGACACCACTGCAGCGTAAGCCAGCAGCTTCCAGATGTTCGGTTTAAGGGGCGGAACGAAAGTTCCGCCCTTTTTTTTGCCCGGTCGTTTACTATTCCTGAAATTTGCAATTGTTTCCCTCCGCGGCTGAAAAAGAGCTTGAAGCTCTCGAGGGTGGGGTGTATCTCGGACACAAGCTCAACTCTATGACGACTCTTCTGACAAGCACCTCTGAGGTCACCGACGCAGCCCTGCGGGCGATCGCCCATATGCCGACCAAAAGCCTTTCAAGCCTCGTAGAACCGGGCTTTGTAGGAAAGCTGGGCGACACCGACTTCATGCGGATCGCGGTGCTGCTCGCGCAAAAAAGCTACGATGAGGGAGGCTGCCCGATCGGGGCGGTCATCATCGACACCAAATCAAAGACGATCGTGGGCAAGGGCCACAACACCCTCGTGCAGGAGTCGCACCCGTACAATCACGGTGAGACATCCGCCATACGGGACGCAGGACGGATCGACTTCGGGCAAACCACTATCTTCACCAGCTTAAGCCCGTGCGACGTGTGCGCTTCGCTTATCTACATGCGCGGGTTCGCGCGGGTAGTGGTTGGAGACGTGACCAACGCGTCTGGGAATGAGGGGCTTTTGCGAGACAAGAGCGTGCGCGTTGATATCGTTGAGGACCCAAAGGGCATCGAGCTGTACGCAAAATTTCGGGCGGAGAAGCCTGAGCAGGATCTTGAGGATTGGCAGGGGGTGCGGGCGGTGCGAGA
>CANIHJ010000038.1 GCA_947467385.1 Deltaproteobacteria bacterium
GGCGATGCGGTCAACTCGATTAAGCGCATCACGGCGCGCACCAACTTCCGCAAGACCGGCAAAACGGTCCGCAATGACCCAGTTGTCGTGAGGGCTAAGGAGCTGCAGAAGAAGGGGCTTGATGCCCTAAGCAAGCTGCCAAGGTTCGCTGAGGACTGCACTGAGTAGCATAGCGCGGTCTACGGCAAGAGGCCCAGAGCGCAGGCAAAAACCCTGCGCGCCAGCGCCTCTTGCTAGAAGGTATAGGGCTTCGGAGTTCACGTATAACACGCTGAGGTTGAAGCCCGTATCGTAAGTAAGCCGGCCGCTGCAGCTCTTCAATGGTCCCCAGGCGTCGTTGGAGACCAAAAACCTTCATCGATGGCCATAGGAGGGGCGGGTGACCCATGAAACTTAAGGACCTGAAGACAAGCGCCTTATCGTCAGGAACCCTATCACTTAGGCCATACCCGAGTGGCTCCTGCCCGAATGGGAAATTACCTTGCCCGAAGAAGCCGGCTTGGATTTCTAGGCAGAGCTCCAAACGCCGAGAAGCTGATTCCTTTTGGAGGCTCAATCATGAGCTATAGCTGGACGTCAGGGTGTGGTCGTTGCGAAATGGGCATCTCTTGCCCTGTGGCAGCGTTTGCGGAAGCCCCATTTGGGCCGGTTCCGGCGATTGGTAAAGCATAATTTACCACTACCAACCACCTTGAATCGCTCCCCGTGAAAGCCACAACTTTTACGGGGATGCGTTTTTTAGAAGGTTTCTTCTCGCCGCGCAGCAATCGTTCCCGCTGCGCTAGCCGGGAGGCCACTGAAACGGCCGTCCACCGATGATGTGCAGGTGCAGGTGAAATACCGTCTGACCCGCGTTGGCACCGATATTCGTCACAACCCGGTATCCATCCTTGTCGAGCCCCTCGCGGCGCGCGATCTCCGCTGCCTCGAGCATGAGCTCCCCCAAGAGCTCCTTGTCAGCTGCTGATGCCTCCGAGAGGGCTGATATCGGCTTCTTTGGTATCAAAAGGATATGCGTGGGAGCGACCGGGCTGATGTCACGGAACGCCAGCACGTTCTCGGTTTCATAGACAATCTGCGCCGGGATCTCTCGCCGGATAATCTTGCCGAAGATGGTGTCGCCGCCGTGAGTCATAGACGCTCCTTGCCTAGCTGCCGCTGTCCGCCATTACTATCGTCACACATTGAGCGCCATCGCAAGATCAAGCATGTTTTCCTCGGCATGCCCCACATGCGCCATGCCCGAGGACTCGTCATACTCAACCTGAATGAGGTGCTGCACCCCGTCCTTAATGTCATCAAGGTGCGTGATGATAATGATCTGCTCAAAGCGCTTGCGAAGCTTCTCAAGGAGCGACAAGACGTTGCCTCGGCGACCCTCGTCGAGGGAGCCAAACACCTCATCGAGCATCAAAAGCGAGAAATTTTGCCCAGCCCGCTCCGCAAGCATGTGCGAGAGCGATATGCGCATGCACAGGTTAAGGATATCCTCCTCCCCGCCGCTGATAACGCGCTTCGCCTCGCCGTCCTCAACAACCGTCGGGGTGAAGTCCTCTGCCAGCTCCACGGCTGAGTAGCGCCCATCAGTCAGGTCGGCCAGGTACTCGCTCGCAAGCTCCGACATGCGCGGCCTAATCGACGAGTTAACGAACTTGCGGAACTCGGTCATGATCCTGTCGCACTCATCGAAGATGCGAACATCGCGCCGCAGCCGCTCAACATCAAGACAGCGCTCATCGAATTTCACGATGTCGGCCTTGGTGCGCTGCACGAGAGCCTCTTTCGTGTTTACTTCACCCTCCAGACGCACTCGCTGAAGCCGCTGCACCTCGACAAGCCGCTGTGCCGCGTCGTGGCCCCCCTTCTCCTTGAGGTAGGCCTCCTCAGAGAACCTTAGCTCTGCAAGCCGCTCCTGCGCACGCCCGAGATTTTCGTCAACGAGCGCAAGGTCTGCGCTGACGGACTGCTGTTCCTGCGATATCTCGCCTTGCCTCGCCTGGAGCTGAAGGCACGCGCTTAGCTCCTGCAGCTTGGCTTCGGCGCTCTTGAGTGATTGCTCCGCCTCCTGCTGCTCGCTTGCGAGCTTCTGCAGCCCCTCTGGTGCAGCACTCACCGCAGTCAGGGCTTGCTCGCGCTGCGTGAGCGCATCCTTAAGCTTCGTCTCCTCGGCCTTGAAGTGGGCTCGAACCTGGGCGAACGAATCCCCCAGCGACTGCCCGCACGTTGGGCAGTCTCCTCCGGCCTTTAGCCCCTGTGCTTTCTTGGCCCTGCTGCGAATTTGTTCGAGCTGCGCCGAAGCGGCGTCCCTCTCGGCTCGCGCTTTTGATGCCGACTCTCTCCATTCAAGCTCCTGTGCACGTGCCTTCTCGCCCAAGCGCGCAAGGGATTCGCGCCGCTCAAATACGCGCCTCTTGGAAACCGCGATTGCTTCATCAAGGTTAAGATCGCCTGCAAGCGGCTTGAGAGCACGCGCAAGCTGCTCCTCGGTCAGGGCCCGGGTGTCAGCGAGGCCTCGAATGCGCTTTTCGCGCTCGTCTTTGCGCACAGTCAGAGCCTGCACGCCTTCCCGCTCCCTGGCGAACCTGGCTTTGAGGTCCTCAAGCTTGAGCATGCGCTCGCGCAGGACGCCGAACTCCTGCTCCGCTTTTTGGAGGCCTCCTGAGGCCTCGTCGTGCTTTGCGCGAATTGCGGCCTGCTCCTCGACCTCCGCAATAAGCCGCTTCTCAAGCTCCTCACGGGTGCCCAGGCTCGCCTCAAATCCCGACAAGACCGATCGCTTCTCCTTGCGGTCCTCGCGCAAAAGATCCTGGACCTCTTCGAGGCGGTCGTAGCCCATCATACGCAGAATGAACTTCTCGCGTTCCGTGGCGCCCTTCTTGCCGCTCAGGAATTCAAGCCCTTTCTGCTCTGTGCAGTAGGTGGCGACGAACTCCTCGTGAGACATGCCCACAATAGTGCCGATGCGCGCCGTTACCTCGCGGTTGCCTGCAGCGACGGGCTGCGGCTCGCCGCCAACAAAGAGCTCTGCCCCGCTGAGTGTCCGCTCGATCCGGAACAGCACTCCCTCGTGCTCAAGCGAAAGCTCGACCCGAAGGTCCTGCTCCTTTTTACCGCGTGCGGCTGCCTTGGCAGGCGCGTTCCTGGTGCGCACGTCCTCGACGCGCCCGCGCAGAGCGCGAGAGCCGAAAAGAGCAAACCCGATCGCTTCGACTATTGTGGTCTTGCCAGCCCCGTTTGAGCCGATAACTCCCACGAGTCCGTCAGGAAAGTGGACCGTTGTTGAGGCGTGCTGCCGGAAGAGATTGAGGGTGAGGTTACGAAGCTTCATGTTTCGCCTCAACTTTCGCCAGGTAGCCCGAGAGCACCTCTGCCAGCTCCGATTGCTCGACGCCGGGAACCTCCCAGCTCTTGCTGAACTCTATCAGCTGGTCCTTGAGCACCCCCTTCCCCGCCTGGTTGAGGCGCTCAACGTCCGGCCTCACTGTTAAGAAGGCGATGTCGAGCGTCAGGTTGAGTGCCTTAGCCCGCAGGGCCCGGAGCTCCTTGTGATCAAGATTGCGGTAGGTCTCGCGCGAAACGTTATGGATCGAAAGCCGAACTATTTTTCCGTCGAGGCCGCCGGCGACCCCCTCTCCGCGCTCGATGATCTGCTGGGTGAGAGCTTGGGGCTCCATGTCGGTGGCATCGATTGAGGGAAGAACCACGACCTCACGGGGAGACGTAAGGGGGTGGAATGTGCGCTTTCCGCCTGGCAGCGAGACCTCCAAGAAGCCCTTAAGCTCTGATGCCTCGCCCCAGATATTAGCCGAAGTGTGCTCAAGCGAGCCGGAGTAGGCCGCATTGAGCCCGACGGTGCGCTGGATATGAACATGCCCGAGCGCGATGTAGTCCCACTCGTGCGGCGAGAGCGCCTTGAGCTCAAGCTCAGCACCGCCAAAATCGCTCACCCACTTCTCGTTCACCTGTGCGTGCACGACGAGCACGTTGTGCTGGAATCTGTCGTCGGCGCGGAGCGGCTTGAGCTCCCGGTTCGCCACGGCCGCATGCGGGAGACAGGTTACCGAGAGGCCCTTGTCCTTGAAGGTAAAGGTCTCTTGCGAGGCGTCCGCAACAAGCACGTTCTCTATCTCGCTAAAGAGCTGAAGCACCGAGCCGGTATCGGCTCGCTTCGGCGTCTCATGGTTTCCGCTAACGACGATCACCGGGGCCCCGGTCTCCTTTGCAAGACGCCGCAGCTGCCTGAAGCAGAACGTGACGACCGCGTTCGACGGACGGACTGAGTGGAAGAGATCGCCGGCTATAATAGTGGCGTGTGGCTTAAGGGAGATTATTCGCGTGATCGCCTCTTGGAAGGCGACGTTCACGTCTAGCTCACGCTGGTTGAGCCCGTTCTTGGCGAGCCTGTTGTAGCGACGATAACCCAGGTGCACATCTGCGAGGTGACAGATGCGAAGCGGTTGCTTTTGGGCGGGTGTGGACATGGGCGGAAATCTACCCCACGGGGGGTGGGACTACAACTGCGAGTTGGGCCAAAAAAGCCCGCTAAGAGCCCAACACCTTGGTGTTTCCGGTCGCCTTTTGCTCGGTCGCTTCGCCATCGAACCCCTAGTGGGATGCAGGGATGTACACCACAACGGAGGTACCACTGCCGACCTTGCTTGAGAGCGAGAGCGAGCCCCCCAGGGAGCGCACAGTATTGTAGGCATTCCACATCCCCAAGCCCTTAAGGGGTGCGATGCTCTCACCGCTTGCGCACGGCGCCTTGGTCGAGAAGAACGGCTCGCACACACGCTCAGCCACGGATGCTTCCATGCCGTTACCTGAGTCATCAAACCGAATTCGGACCGCTCCGCGCTCGGCATCTGCCTGCGCTGCGATCCGGATCCACCCCTGCCCGTCGATCGCATCAACGGCATTGCTCAGCACGTTTCCAAAAATGCTTGAGAGGTTCCGCATCGTGAGTGGCACCTTGGGGAGGCCAGCATCGGCTTCCAGCACAAAGGAGATCCGCTCGCCGACACTGAGCTGCGCCGCCTCGACAACGACCCGAAGCACCTCATTGAGGTCCTCGCACCCGGCCAGCTTAAACTCCGTGTGCACCGATAGCGCCTTTACTTTCTCGGCGAACGCTCGCCCCTCATCCACATAGCGCCCGATCTCGCCGATGTATCTCGCTGCGAGAGCGTTGCTCTCTTGTGCAGCGGAGAGCTGGCTAGCGATCTCGGAGATGTGCGACAGGAGTGCACGCATGTACTCGGCGAGCTCTCCGGAGAACTTTCCCAGCGAGCCGCCCTCAAGCTGCCGGCGCATGTCTGACTCGAGGGTGCGCAGCTTCGACACATCGCGAAAGCTCCAGATACGCGCGATATCCCCACCCGCAAGCTCCACCACGGCAGAACGCACTAGCAGGTGACTAACTTCGGAGTTGATGAGGCAGAACTCCTGCTCAACGATGCCGCTTGGGCTCTTGAGAAACCCCTTTTGTAGCGATGCGATCAGGTCAAGTGGCAGGAATCGGCACAAGACATCGTGCGCAAGCCCCAGCGAATCACCGCCGCAGAGATTCTTGAGCATCTCGTTCTGGTACATGAGGACGCCCTCGCGATTGTGGATCATGACCGCTTCGGGGAGCATATCGCCGAGGGCTCGCTGGAGATCGAGAAGGCTCGTGAGCCGCTCGCGCCGCTCATCAACGTGCTTTCTCATCTGGCTTAGGGTGATGTGGTTGTAGATGCGGGCAAGAAACGTCGTGCGCTCAAAAGGCTTCGTGAGGTAATCGTTGGCACCAGATGTAAGTCCGCGCACGATGTCCTTCTCTTCGTTGCATGAAGTGACCAGAATGATGGGCAGGACGTCCGCAGCATGCGAGCGCCTAATCTCGCCGAGCAGGTGAAAGCCGTCGACATCAGGCATCATAACATCGAGCAGGATGAGGGCTGGCACCTCGCGCCTCAAGAAGTCGAGGCACTGCACCCCAGAGCTCGCTTCGAGAACGTCCAGCCCTGCACTCACAAGGATAGCCTTGAGCAGATGCCTGCTCATCGGGCAGTCATCGACGATAAGAACCGATTGCTTCTTGTGCTGCATACCTCTTCCCCTAAACCTGGTCCCAACATTGCAGTCGGCATAGGTGGCAATCAGCTTGAGAACCTGCACTGATAAAAAGAGCAAGGAGATCAGATACTTTGCGCACAACAACGAAGCTGAGTTCCCCGTCAGATACGCACCTTTTGCAGAGTGGCGCACAAAAGTTGCCCAAAGGGTGCGTTTTGCTTGGGGTTCTTAAGTCGGTCGAAAATGAGCTGCGAAAGCGCGACATGCTCGGGGTGACCGGCCAACCCGCGACCCCGCTCTGGTTCCTCGCTGAGACCGAGCGCAACATCTTCCTGTGGCGCAACGGGAAGAGCCTTGATGACCACGCTGAGTTCTCGTTTTGGGTCGACGTGCCGGCCCTTATCTCAAAGCGTCGTGAGCAGCTGAACAAGCCGGCGGGCGTGAGCTCCACCGCCCATAACCCATTCACCAACCCGCTGTGGGGCCTTGCGCCCTACGACGACAAGCTAGCCGAACAGGAGCGTGACTACCTCGACTCCTTGGACGACCTGGTGGGCTCTATCCTCAAGCATGCGGAAGCCCTTAGCGTCGCTAGCGAACAGATTAGGAGCGACCTGGCCAAATCTCTCGCCAGCCGCCCCCCCGTTGTTATCCCCAGTGGAGCCGCAGCAAAGGCGCCACAGCCGTAGGGGGTATGCCCCGCGACGCCTCATCAACGTAGTGACCCAAAAGCCCCTTCGGTGTAAAGATCTGCGCATGTCGACCATTACTCCAGATGCCCTTGTCCTTGAGACGATTGAGCGCGTATGCCGCTCAGAGATAGCAAAATACCAAACCGAACAGTTTTACAACACCGTACCGCGTCCCCTCTTCAAGGCCTTCAGTGACGCCGGCCTGGCGGGGCTCTCGGTGCCGGAGAGCCACGGGGGGATCGCAGCATCAGCAAAAACCTGCGCCGCTGCTTTCGAGCGCATCTCGCGCTACGATCTCGGCCCTGCAATCTTCCTCTCTGTCCATGCCATGGTGTGCGGCCTAATCAGCCGCTTCGGCTCTAATGAGCAAAAGGAAAGCCTCCTCCCGCGGCTCGCATCAGGTGAGCTCTTGGGAGCCTTCGCCCTCACCGAGCCGGGGGCTGGCTCGGACGCCCAGAGCCTTACTACCGAGGCAGCCATCGTCAGCGGCGGATTCTCGCTCAAGGGGAACAAGTGCTACATAACGAGCGCTGGCTTCGCAGATCTCTACGTCGTCTTTGCCCGCACCTCTGACGCCGCTGGAGCCGGCATCTCCGCGTTTTTAGTACCCGCCAGCACCAAAGGCATGAGCATTGGGAGCCCCGAAAAGAAGATGGGGTGCGAGCTCTCACCGATTGCATCGCTCTTTTTCGACGGCGCAGTCATACCCACGTCGGCTCTTCTCGGGCCCCTCAACCAGGGCTTTAGGGTCGCCCTCTCTGGACTCGCCGGTGGACGGATCAATATCGCAGCGTGCGCCAACGGGGTCGCAAGCGCCGCGCTCGACGCTGCAGTGAGGCACATAAAAGAGCGCAAGCAATTCGGAAAGGCGCTGTCGGAATTCCAGGGACTTCAGTTTATGGTGGCTGACATGCACTCTCGGCTTGAGGCCGCCCGGCTCCTGACCGACAAAGCCGCCCAGGACCTCGACTCTCCGTCTGCGTCGGTCAGCTCGACGCGCCTCTCATCATCCGTGGCGAAGTGCTTTGCGACCGACGCAGCCATGTCGATCGCGACTGACGCCGTGCAGCTCCTCGGTGGTGCCGGATACATCAAGGAATACCTGGTGGAGCGCTACATGCGCGAGGCCAAAATGCTTCAAATCGTCGAGGGAGCCAACCAGATTCAGCGCATGATTATCGCGCGCGACATACTTGAGGCCCCGTAAAGGGCCCCAAACCTACGCTGGCTGAATAAGCTTCAGGAACCGCTCAGCCTCTATGTTCCCGCCGCACACTACCAGGGCGCAGTTCTTGTCCTGGTAGCGGGCGCGCTCCTTCATGTAGGCCGCAACGGCAAGCGCACCCGCCCCCTCGGTCACGAGCCTATGCTCATAAAAAAGGTACTTCATCGCGGCCACGATCTCCTCCTCAGCTAGCAGCACCCAGCGAGAGATGAGCGCCCGGCAGAGCCCCACCGTGATAGAGAGCGGCTCGATGTCTCCCGCAGTACTGTCACTGAGGGTCTGCACGTGCCCAAAAAGGGGCGCCGTGCGCCCAGCAAGAAGATCGCACATTACCGGCGAGCGTGCTGGCGACACCGCCACGATCTCAATCTCGGGATTGACTGCCCGCGCGTACGACCCGATGCCGGCTAGCAGCCCGCCTCCTCCCACAGCAACGAAGATTGCATCAAGATCAGGCAGCTGGCGCATGAGCTCAGCGGCCACTGTGCCCTGCCCTGCCACAACATGCGGGTCATTGTACGGCGACACAAAGGCCCTCTTCGACGACGCTGCTGCAGACGTGGCTGCGCGCTCAGCATCACCGTATCCACCGCGCACAATGGCCAGCTCAACAGGATAGTGCTCAAGAGCCCGCTTGCGGGCCGGATCTATCGACTCTGGCACGAAGAGCTGCGCCGGGAATCCGCATACCTGTGCAGCAAACGCAACGCCCAGAGCGTGGTTTCCCGCCGAGCAAGCAACGACGCCGTCCGCTGCTGCCTGGCTCCCCTCCGCGAGGGCGCTCACGGCATTGAGCGCCCCGCGCACCTTAAAGGATCCCGTAATCTGCTGCAGCTCAAGCTTGAGCCACGCACAGCCATCTCCGCTCTCAAGCAGCAGCGCGCGCTCAACACCGGTTTCGCGCACAAACGGCTTGAGGCGAGCCTCTGCCTGCCGGATCATGTCGTGTCCAACGAAGATGTGGGTCTGCGAGGGTGTTGTGGACATGCGGTGTTCCTGCTTGCGGCGAAATTTTTAACTGCGCCGCACGCTCTCACCGACGGCAGCCCGCACACGATTACTGTGCAAGCCTGGGGCAGCTATGTTTGGCATCTGCTGTTCCCGCATAATGATAGCCGTGTCTGATGCGGGGGCATAGAACTCGTGTCGGGCGCTCTCGGCCGTGAGCCCCGAAAAGTGGCCAAAGCATGCCACAACGAAGCTGACGATGCTGATGTATACGAGGGCGCCTCCCCCAAGCACTATCGTCTGGGCACGAGGGGAGAGCTCAATTGCGTCCTCGGCAACGGGTCCCGAATCATCAACAACGAGGAGGCCGCGGTGAAATCGGCTACGGTAGCACGTCTCGCAGAGCCTGCTTTCGCTTCCTTCGGAGAGACCACATCGGTAACATCCACTCATACCAACCCTCAAGGATAAGGGTCGGCAGGGGGCACCTAGCACTCAACAAACCGGCGCTTTTTAGCGGCCTAAATGCATAAGGCCCTGATTCCTCAAGCGCCAAAATGCGGCCCGGTGCAGCTTAGCAAGAGGAGCTATTAAGACACCTATTTGCGTCTATGGGGCCGTAGCAAACGGAGTCGAACTTCATGTAGATACTGGAGCTTCCGGTGTTGCGGCGCGCTTGCGATGCGACAGCGCTGCCATTAAGGGCGGTGCGAATCCCACACCCGACGCCGGCATAGTAGCGAGCCGCCCAGCCGGCACCGCGGGCGTACAGTCCCAGGGAGGCCACGACGTTGCCTCGCGTGTCGATGGCGCTCACGCAGGATGGGAATGGGCCGCTCGCGCCCATCTTGAGGATAACGCCGATCGTATTACGGCGGATGTCGGTGAAATGATCAGAGCCGACGGTCTTGTAAATGTGGCTCCCCGGCCATGCGATAATGCGAGAGCATCCCAGACTGCCAGCGCCGCCATTGCCACCCTCTCCGTCGCTGGATGGGGTCCGCGTCGGAGTCGGAGTGGGTGTGGCGCTCATGCCTACGGCGACAACGGTCGTCTCGTCAACAAGCAATCCGGCACCAAAAACCTTCTCACGCACCTCGCCTGAAGCCGGATTGAAGATGCCGCTCTCTTTCGGGCTCTGGAAGGCGACCTCGAAACCGCTGCCATCATTGAAGTCACCAACGGCAAGCTGTCCTGTGCCCAGAAATTCATGCGAGCCAACAAGAGCCCCCCCGAGGGAATAGGCCCGGATGAGCGTGCCGCTCTTCGTCACGCTCTCAAAGCCAAGCAGGTCGGGGCCACTCTCCTGGCGGACGGCGAAGGCGCGCGGACGATCGCCAGTCGACGCAAACTTGGGCAGGCGAGTGTACTGCCGTACCTGGCCGGTCACGAGGTTTTTCAGCCGCGCGTTTGACTTGTTGCCTTGGCCCTTTCGCATCACTCCGATCCAGTCAGTTGAGCCCCCTTCCACGCGCGCGAAGAACACGCGATCCCCGGTTTCGCCAAATACGAAGCTCTCCGTGTCGGGCACGGCGCCGGTTGAGTCGAAGAGGTTATACGAAACGGTCCACGTAGCCTTCCCCTTGACCAGCCGAACGACTGCGGCGTCCGCCTTTCCGTCTCCGTTGAAGTCGCCCCCGGAAATAACGAGGTCGCCGGGCTTGCCAAATGAGCGCCACACGGGGCTGCTCGACCCGTTAAGAATCGCCCATTTAAGCGCCTTGTTGGGCTTATCCTCGGTCACAACACCGATCTGTGAGCCGCCCGAATCCCACGCGGCAAGGATAGGGGCATCTCCCGCGGAACCGATCGTGCCCAGCGCGAGCACTGAGCTGTCCGATGACAGCGTTGCTGCCCATGTCAAAGAATCGTCACTTTTTTCCAGGATTTTTGTCAGGTCAGAGATCCCGTCCGCGTCGTAGTCCATCGGCACTTGGGCCTGCGCAGCGGCAGAAAACACGAGGCAACTGAGCGCTGTGACAACAAGTCTTTGCATAGCTTTCGAATCCATGAAGGCGATTTCCTAACCTGCTCTGGAGCCCTCCCGGGATCCGCATAGTGTTGTATTCAAGGGCCGTACCAAGCGCTTCAAAGTGCCCGTCTCATTGTATGTGGCATTTGTGCTGCTAAATGTGGTTACTCCGAGCATCCCCGAGGGAAGCGGCACGCAGGGCATTCAATACCGCGAAGAGGTCGATAGCCTCCTGCAAGAGCGCGCCCCAAACCGGGGTCAGGAATCCTAAAGCCGCCAAGCACATCCCCCCGATGCTGAGCACCATTCCGCCAACGGCGCTCTGAAACGCCACGCGCCTCAAGTGGCTGCTGATGTGAAGCAGTTGGTCAACTTTGCGCAGGGATGGCTCAAGGATCACGGCTCCTGCGGCCTCAGAAGTGATATCGCTGCGCGGCCCGAAGGCCACGCCAACTGTTGCTGCTGTCAAGGCGGGCGCGTCGTTGATGCCGTCCCCAAGGTAGAGCGTTTGGGCGCGGCGCGTCTCCTCCCGCACGATCTCGACCTTCTCTTCCGGCGATTTTCCAGCGTAGAGCTTGGCTATCTGCAACTGATCTGCGAGGTATTGAACCTCCTGGCTGCGGTCTCCAGAAAGGAGGATAACGTCCTTAAAGCCGTGAGCCTGTCCCAGGTGTGACACGAATTGGAAGCTGTCGGGGCGCGCCTCATCACGAAACCGGAGTACCGCCACGACCTGATCATCCACAAGCACAACGCACTCAAGCCCCGCCGCAGCCTGGGCGAACTCTTTGGTCGCTTCCGCATGCATCGTGCGCCGCCCGGTGATCTTTACGCGTCGCCCGCGCACGACCCCGACGAGCCCCTCGCCAGGCTTCTCGTTCACCTCCCCAGCATCCCCAAGCACTATGTGGCGATCGCCTGCGGCCTTGATGACCGACTGCGCCAGGGGGTGTTTCGAGTACCGCTCAAGGCTTCCCGCAAGCTGCAAAACCTCCTGCTCCGACATGCCGCGCGCCTCAATCGACTCGAAGGAGGGCTCTCCAACCGTAAGGGTTCCGGTCTTGTCCGTGATGAGCACCGTGCACATCGGTGCCCGCTCAAGAACGACTGGGTCCTTGATGATAATTCCGCGCTTCGCGCACCACGAGATTGCGCCGATAATCGCCGTGGGTATGGCGATAATAAGGGGACACGGGGTGGCAACCACCAGCACCGCGAGAAATCGCTCAGGGCTGCCAAAGAACCACCACGCGCCGATGGCTATAAATACAGCGATCGGCGTGTAGAGGGCCCCGAGCTTGTCGGCAATGCGCCGCATGCGCGGCCGGCGCTGGCGTGACGCCTCCATGACACCCATAATCTTGGCGTAACGTGAGTCACGCGCCTCGTGTGTTGCTCGGATGATGAGCACCGCCTCGCCGTTGATGGCGCCGGAGATGACCTGAGCTCCGGGTGTCTTCGACATGCGGTAGGGCTCGCCCGTAAGATATGACTCGTCCATCGAGCTCTGGCCCTCGACTACCATGCCGTCCACCGGGCAAAGCTCGTGCGGCAGCACAACAAGCTCGTCGCCAGGCTTGACGCTCGCTGCCGGAATGTCGACCATCTCAAGGCCCTGCCGACGGTGCGCCAGCGAAGGCATGCGGCGCGCCAGCGCATCGAGCACCGACGATGCTCGGCGCATTGCGTAGTCCTCAAGCGCAGAGCCCCCTGAGAGCATCAGCACGACAAGGGCGCCGGCCATGTATTGGCCAAGCACAATCGACGTGGCGATCGATATGCCCGCTAGAAGATCCGAACCGAACTCGCCGCGAAACACCCCAACTATGAGCCGAAAAACGAGTACGCCGCCCCCGCTGACGACGACTATAAGCAAGGGAAGATCCGCAACTTCGGACGATGTGCCCACGATATAGTGCAGGGCAAGGCTCAGGGCGATGGCGAGGCAGGCTGCGAGCGCGATGGCGGCGTTGAGGTACTTCATGGCGTGCAGGCCGAACTATACCCGCCTTGGGCGCTTCCGTCTGCCCCTTGCGTGCCGGTCCTGCCGGGCGGCGAGGGGAAAAAAAGGGCGTGAGGGCTCCAACTTCAGCCCGCACGCCCGGCACATTGCGTTGATGCCCTATCGGCGCAGGATGTCAGCTAACCGCAATCTGGCTACTGCTGCCCGGCGAGTCACCATCGAAACAACTCCGCTTGAGCACACGGCCGCGCTCTTCGACAGCGCGCCGGTTCGCCCGGCGACCCTCGGAAAGAGCGGAGCTGTCGAGCCCACAAGCCCAGCTTTCGAAAGGTACGCAGCCAGAGCCTTGCGTGCCATCGGCGTCACCTTCACCGGCACTGCCGCTGAATTCGGCCGGCGCCGAACGAGGACAGTTCCCGTGGCGGGGGTGTAATTGCCTGCGACCAGGTTTACCACCGCGCCCGTCGGCAGACCTTTGCCAGCGAAGAGCGAGAGCAGAGCTCGGTCTCGAAGGTCTCCCACACTCTTGGTGCCGATCGGCTTGAGGAGCCGCGCGAGCGCCTGCGGAGAGATCATAAGCCTGCGCCCCGCTCCCTGCTCCTTGGTCGGACAGAAGGTGTACTTGGGGCCCTTCGGTCCTGGATCGCCTGTCTCTGGTCCGCTGCCGCCGCCGCTGCCGCCGTCGCCGCCGCTACCGCTGCCGCCGTCGCCGTCATCCGGCGGAGGCGTGGGCTGAACTGGCGGCTCGCCAGTGCGGTCCGGGCTGGTTGCCGGACAGAGCGCCACATTAGGCTGGTCTACTGGGTACAACGCAGCTCCTCCGGGGGGATTCACGGTCCTAATCATGAAGTTGTCGAGCCGAACTCGCCCATTCACCTCCGTGAGAAACACGCCGAAAGCCTGCACTGTTCCACTCGTCGGGAGCGACTCGCTATAGGTGGCCGGAATGGAGGGCCCGAGGTTTGCAACAGCCGGAATAGCTGCCCACTTCAGGTCGGCGGGCCGCACAAGCACCGGCTCCCAA
>CANIHJ010000039.1 GCA_947467385.1 Deltaproteobacteria bacterium
AACCAAAGGCCAATGTAATTAACGCTTTAGGCCCTACGCTAAAAACACATCGGTTTCGCCAGGATTCCTGTCGTTCAGCCGGAAAGCCCTCACAACTGGCAGCCGGCCAAGAAGCTCATGCACCGCCGCTTGCACCCGGCCCGTGCCAAAGCCGTGCGTGATCTTCGCTTGTGCGCCTCCCGAGAGGATGACCCTGTTTAGATACTCCTCAACGGCGCGCGTCGCCTCGCCGACCGTCATTCCGTGCAGATCGAGCCGGGTAGGGGGCCGCGCTGACGGCTGCGCGAGAACCTTCACCTTCACAGGTGGCTCAGCTCTCGCCATCTCAGCAGGCGAGACCTGATCCACCGAACACACGATGGAAATCGAGCCCACTGCAACCCGCACCTTGCCGTCGGCAAATACCTTCTCCACAACGCCGCGCTTTCGCAGCGAGGCGACGGTCACCGCATCGCCCTCCTGGACTGGCCGCCCGCTCATGCACCCGCCCAATTACCCTTCAACGCGAACGAGGTGATACTTCTTCTTGCCGCTGCGAAGCACAAGAAAACCATTCTCCACCACCTTCGTGTCTCGAATACGGAGCGTCTCGTCTGAAACGCGCTGATTGTCGAGGTAGATGCCACCGCCCTGGATGAGGCGCCGCGCCTCGCCCTTCGACTTGGCCAAAGTTGCGGCGAGGAGCGAGAGGATATCAAGTTCCTGAACCTCACTCATCGATAGCGTCGTTGTTGGGGCATCCGCGAAGAGCTCCGAAAGCTGATCTTTCGAGAGCCCCTCAAGGGAGCCCCCCCCGAAGAGCGCCCCTGCCGACCGTTTTGCCTCCGCGGTCGCCTCGGCGCCATGAACGAGAGTGCAGACCGCATCCGCAAGGACGCGCTGCGCCTCACGCTGCTCAGGGTGCGCCTTAACCTGCTGCTCAAGCTGCTCGATGCGCTCACGGCTCTCGAACGTAAAGACCTTGAGCATCCGGATTACGTCCGTATCCGGCACGTTAAGCCAGAACTGGTGGAACGTGTAGGCGCTTGTCATCTCTGCGTTGAGCCACACGGCGTTGCCCTCGCTCTTGCCGAACTTGCGCCCCTCGGAGTTTGTGACGAGGGGGAAGCACAGCGCGTACGCCTCCTGGCTCAGCTTCCTGCGGATGAGCTCCAGGCCCGCCGTCAGGTTGCCCCACTGGTCCGAGCCTCCGATCTGAAGCTTGCAGTTGTGCTTCTGGTACAAGTGCAGGAAGTCAAAGGCCTGAAGAAGCATGTAGCTGAACTCAGTGTACGAAATGCCGTCACCGGAGAGCCTGCTCTTAACGGTCTCTTTGGCGATCATGTAATTGACAGTGAAGTGCTTCCCGATGTCGCGCAGGAAGTGGAGCATCGTGACGTCCTTAAGCCACGAGATGTTATTGACGAACGCCGGCGTTACATCACAGCCTGCACGCTGCCACAAAAGCTTTGCCTGCTCCTCCTGGAGCCTGGTGTTTGTGGCGACCTGCTCTAGCTCAAGCAGATTTCGCTCGGCACTCTTGCCGCCCGGGTCGCCGATCATGCCCGTCGCTCCACCGAAGAGAAGTATCGGCTTGAGGCCAGCTTTGGTGAGGTGGATGCTCACAATGAGAGGCACGAGATTCCCCACCTGAAGGGATGGAGCCGTTGGATCAAACCCGACGTAGAAGCTGTCCCCTGGCTTTACCTTTGAGAGAGCCTCGGGATCCGATAGATCCTGAATGAGCCCGCGCCACTGCAATTCTTCTAAAAGGTTCATATCGCTCGCACTTGTAGATTTTTGCGTAAGGTCAAACATTTGATAGCATACGCCGCCACCCTTTAACACTGTCATCCCATATGAAAGCTTCGATCCCAAACGGCATCTGCGAGGCGCTCCGAGAGCGCCGGGAGGAGGGTGCGCTTCGAACTCTCGTCAAGCCGGGAACGGGCATCGATCTCTGCTCTAATGACTATCTCGGGATATCGCGGCTGCTCGTGCCAGAAGCCGGGAGCGGAGCCACAGGCTCAAGGCTCGTAAGCGGCAACAGCGCCGAGCACGAAGCGCTTGAGGCGTTCCTGGCGGAATTTCACCAGGCAGAGGCCGCGCTTGTGTTCAGTTCTGGCTACGAAGCCAACGTAGGTCTGCTCGGGAGCATCGGTTCCCGCGGCGACACGATCATTTACGATGAGCTCGTGCACGCCTCCATGCGAGATGGGGTGCGGCTGAGCGCTGCCCGGTCGTTTTCATTCAGGCATAACGACCCCTGCGACCTGCGCAAGAAGATCTCACATGGGCGAGGGGAGGTGTTCGTTGCGGTGGAGTCGATCTACTCCATGGATGGCCACGACGCCCCGCTACGCGAGCTCGTGGAGGTATGCCGGGAGCGCGGCGCTTTCCTCATCGTCGACGAGGCGCATGCCACCGGCCTCTATGGCCCCCGGGGCGAGGGGCTCATTCAGTCCCTGAACTTGCAACCGGAAACCTTTGCCCGTATCCACACCTTCGGCAAAGCGCTGGGTTACCGCGGGGCCACGGTCGTTGGCTCCAAGGAGCTGCGCGAGTACCTGATCAACTTCGCACGATCCTTTATTTACTCAACGGCGTGCGACAGCGCGATGGTGCGCACTATTCGCCGCGCCTACGATATTATGCGCGAGCTCAACCAGGAGCGCGCCGAGCTTTTCGACCGGGTGCAATTCTTCAAGCAGCTGCGAGAGCACAATCCGGGGCTGGCATTTCTCATCTCCGATTCCCCGATACAGGGTGTCATCATTCCGGGCAACAGCTCAGTTCTCAGGGCTGAGGAAGAGCTCAAGCGCCATGGCTATTTCGCGCGCGGAATTCGCTCGCCGACCGTCCCGTCCGGCCAGGAGCGCATCCGTCTCTGCCTGCACAGCTTCAACTCGCGCGAAGAGATAGCAGGCGCCGTTGGGCTGCTGGCCTCGCATGCCCGCCAGGGGGGGCTCTCACATGTCGCATGAGCCGCTTATCCTGCGCGGGCTTGCCACGCTCTCGCCACTCGGGGCCTCCGCCGAGGAGTGCGCCCGCGCCGTTCAGCGGCACGTCCCCGTGACTGAGCAGCTTTCAGGTGTTCCCACCTTTCCGCTTGCGGCGTCAGCCCTCGCCAAGCTACGTGAGGTGCAGCTGGAGCCTCGCTTCGAGGGTCTCGATCGAGCAGCGCTCTTGGCTATCGCCGCGGCCCGGGAGTCACGGCTCGCGTGCGCGGGTCGCGTTCCGGTCCCGGGATGCGTCTCGATCGGCTCCGCCCGCGGCGCCACGCACTCGCTTGAGCGCACGATGAGGCAGCACCTGCTTGGCGAAGAAGCACTCGCTCCCCACACGTCCCCTCTCACAACCGCCGGCAACATCTCCTCATGGGTGGCACAGGATGGCTTCGGCCGCAGCACCAACGGTGGTGCAATCGCATCGATCGGCACTTCGATGACCTGCACATCAGCTTTCCACTCGCTCCTCATTGCCCACGCATTTGTGAGGTCCGGCATGGCGTCATCAGCGCTCTTCGGCGGAACCGAATCGTGCCTCACCGAGTACACCATCGCGCAGCTCAAGGCCCTCCGCATCTACTCCCGCGGCGGCGCTTGGCCCTGCACGCCATGCCTGCGCGCAGAAACGCTCGCCAACTCAGTCACGCTCGGCGAGGGCGCCGGCTGCGCGTTTCTCCTTAAGGCCGACGGAACTTTCGTGCCAGGTGACATGACACTGCTCGGCCTCGGCTGGTCTCTTGAGAGCACGCCGTCAGCCACGGGCATCTCAGAGGATGGAGAGGGGTTTGCAACAGCAATGCGCAACGCCATCTGCGGTCTTCCTCCGGGGCGGCGCGTCGACTGCGTGGTCCTGCACGCACCGGGCACGAGCAAGGGAGACGAAGCAGAGCTGCGAGCCGTTAGGCGAGTGCTGCCTCATGCCCCGATGTGCACGACAAAACACCTGACCGGTCACACCTACGGCGCGTCGGGCATGGTGAGCCTCGCTTTGGCGCAGGCACTCTTAGGCAAGTGTGGATGGCCGGGCTTCCCATACCCCTCGCAAGCTGAATCGGTGCCTTTTGAGGCCCCAAGGACGGTGCTTATCAACACGGCCGGCTTCGGGGGCAACTCTATTGCCGTCATCGTCGGGGCCCCGAATCCGCTGCCCGCAAGGTAACCCCCTAATGCGCCTAATCTTACGCCCTGGGTGGTGCCCCTAGTTCAGCTCGCGTAGCGGTTGAAACTTCCCCGGTTTTAAGCTACAACCCACGGTTCTGGAACGGGCGCGAAAGGCTAAACTTCCCCGATGGAAGATTTTAGGGCGCCGAACAGGTGAGGGAAATACCGTATGGCCAAGGCCGCAAAAGAGACTTTCTTCCTGATTTCATCCGAGGGAACGGGCTACTTCTATACCAACCGCAAGAACAAGAAGAAGGGCAAGGGCGAGAACAAGCTCAAGGTCCGGAAGTACGATCCGGTCGCCCGCAAGCACGTTCTTTTTGAGGACAAGAAGCTCTCCAAGCTTAAGAAGAAGTACGCGCCGAGCGCCGCCTCGGGTGACACCGAGCCGTCCAAGAAGAGCTAGTAGGGCCGCCTAGAGCTTTAGAGGAGCCCATGATTCTTGCCGCTCAGCCCCAACCCGGTTTGGCAAGCGGAACCGACGGCTCTCAATCCCCATCGGCTCCCTCGTCAAGCCAGGCACCCAAGACGGGCCCGCAACAGTCGGCGCACGCAGCAAGAGCTGTGAGAATTCATCCGGCAACCACGCAGCTTGCCGTAGGTATCGCCCTAATCGCTGCAAGTATTGTGGCCTACTGGCTGACAGAATCTGGCCTTGACCAGGAGAGATTCTCTTTCTTGACGCTCTCTCTTGCCGGTCTTTCAGCGGTAGTGGCCCTGTTCGAGTCAACGCAAATCTTGCTCAGCCGCGACCGCTTCTCAAACCCGCTCTCACTCTTTCCGGGCGCGGGGGTGGCCCTAATCAGCCTCGCCGCTGTCGCAACGGCGACCATCTCTCCGGGCCCAGCCAACTGGGCCATGACAACGGGCCCAGCTCTTGCTGCGGGGGTGTTCCTGGTTATCCGAGCATCGATCGTTCGCTACTGCAACACAGATAGGAACGGCGGGCACCTCTTCTTCCCAGCCCACTACGTGCCCTCGCAGGTCAAGCTCGGGGATCTCTTTACCCTGCAGCCTGGGATGGTCGCGCCGGTCGACGCGCGCATCGACAGCGGCAGCTGCGCGCTCCTGGAGCGCTACCTGTCGCCCGAGCCGCACTTTACGGTGAAGGACGAGACCGAGATAGTTTTCGCCGGCTCTGAGGTGGTCGGTGGTCAGGCCCAGCTCACCGCCCTCTCGGGTTACGAGGATTCCTGTCTGCGCAGCCTTGAGCGGCTCGTGGAGCCGAAGCTAGAGAAGGTCGGCACAAGCCTTCTTCAGGAGGACCTGCGGGCTCGCACGGCCACCGCTTACATCCTGCTCTTCATTTCAGTTGCTTCGGCCATCTTGTGGGACGAGCGGGCCGGCAGGGCCTGGGAGGTCCTGAGCGCCGCTGGCCTCGTTCTCTTTTCCTCTGTGGTGTACCAGCTGGGCGACCTTCTCTTTGCGAGGCGCCGGGAGCTAGGCCGTTCGTGGGCACGTCGTGGGCTTGTCATTACCTCGGAGAGCAGCATTCGGAACCTATGCGCCGTCTCCAAGGTGCTCATCGACCCTAGCAGGCTTGATGTCGGTTCACTCATAGAAGCTCGCGAGCTTGAGATACTGGATGATCGGGTCGGGCGCGAGGAGCTGTGCGAATGCCTCGCGTCGGTTTTAGGCCGGGCGGAAGATCCTGCCCTCGCTGCGGCGGGCGATCTGTGCCAACGGGTAGCTGGCGCGATAACACCTGAGCGGGCTCTTTCATTCAAGGAGTACGGAGGCAGCGGTGCGAGCGGCACCGTAAGGGGAGTGCCCGTTACGATTGGCACGGAGGAGCTTCTCGTTGAGCGCGGAATTCTCATTCATCCCTCCGAGAGCAGTATTGAGGTGCCAGCCGATGAGCGCGCGCTCTTGGTGGCGATCGGGGGCGAGCTCGTGGCGCGCTTCTGGATTAAGTTTGGCCAAGCGGCTCTCTTTACGGGGCAGGATGGGCGGAGCCCGTGGGAGCCAGGAGTTCAGGCAGGCATCTCGCAAGGGACGGTCGGCGAGGTGACGGCATCAACCCTGCTCGTGAGAGGCCAGGAATCGGACGTCCTCGGCCGGGGAGCTCCCGCCGAAGTTGCTCTCTTCAGCGGCGATCGGTTCGAGCTTCCAAAAGCGGCTGTCGTAGCCCTGGTTCCGAGGCTGTATGCGCTGCCGTCCCTACTGCGCGAATGCAACGCCCAGGCGAGGCTTATTGAGCGCGGCAGGGTCCTGATAGCGTTCGGAACCTTTGTGTCGATCTCGGTGGTCTTTCTGGGCTTCTTCTCGCCTCTGGTCGCCTCTCTAGCGGTAGCCCTGGTCGCTGCCGTCCTTTTTCTTCTGTAGGGTCCTACTCTAGGGCTCTGCGTAGCCTCCGGCTCCGTGGAATGGTCGGGCGTGGGTCAGTGGCTCTTCGTTGAATTATGCCTGCAATCTCACAATCAGACGGGGACACACCCCCCTCATGAGAATCGAACCGAGGGCAGTGGCATCCGAATTATGAAGGTCTGATTCAGCTTCGGCGAGAGCCTTCTCGCTAACATGCTGGAATCTTTTATTCGGGAGGCGAGAATGACATACGGCGATTGTGAGGTTTTAAAGGGTTCTGATTCCGGTTTCGCCACATCGGTCATCGATGAACTTCTCGACGGTTCAAAGGGTTACGCAAACGGGCCAGAGAGGGCGCTTCTTTCCGCCCTGCTATTCGATGGGGTGCAAGCATACATTCATTATGCGCTTGCCTCGGCACCGAAGGAGAAAGCCCGCTATACGGAGGCGTTTCACTGGGTGATGGACACCGGCGTAGAATACGCCTTCTCATTCAACAACGTGTGCGAGGCTCTCGGACTAAACCCCGAGTATCTTCGTTTCGGGTTGGCGAACGCCTCCACCAGCCTCCTTAGTGAGGCGGGCAAGTCCAGGCGAAACTTTTAGGAGTCCTCCTCATCCTGCCGATCCGGCTCAGTTGTGGCCGGATCGGCAGCTATTTTGTAGCCCTCGTTAAACCACTTCGACAGGTCCTGCATTCGGCATCGGGCCGAACAGAACGGCCCAATACCCTCAGAGCCCGGCTGAAGCGGAGCTCCGCACTGACGGCACGAGAGAGTCCGCGCGTGCTTGCGTTTCGGAGGGGAGTCTTTCTGAGAACTCATGGAATCAAAGTTGGAACTGCGGTTTACTTGGTGCGAATTCTTAGCTCGCGTACGCCCGTGGCGTCTTGGGCAATAAGCTCAAGGTGCTGTAACGAGCCGCCCTTCTTAAAGTAGCCCTCGTCGTCCTCATTGGCAAATTCGATAAAGAGGATGTCTGACTCGAAATGGTAGGCCTTAACTCGTCGTACGCGGTCGAGAAGCCCCAACTGAAGCTTTTCATCTAATTCATTGACCAGTCTTTCCCAAAGGACGGGGTTGTTTCCTTTTGCTGATCCGCTGGTCATGGGGCACCCTTCAATATGCTTAACGCTGCTCACGTGCCGTTAAACCACGACCCGTAGTCAGTTATAATCACCGGCAATAGGTTCATACATCTCGCTCGCGTGGCGACCCGCCGACCAGCCGGGAAGCCCGGTCGCAGGGAACACGTATCCGTCTGAGAGGTGAAACAACCACCCTCATATATTGATTATAACTTTTTAGGGAAGTTGCGGAAAAGGAGGAAAAATATAAGGGCGCAAAACTACCAGGCAATTCAGGTAGTTTTGCGCCCTATTGAGAGCCACGAGAGCCCTATGGGGTCCTCGTACGAACGTGCTCCTTACGCGATAGCGTCTGAGGAGGCATATTCACGAGCCTGCGCCTCAGCCTGGCGGCCGATAGCTTTACGAAGGCTCTCCAAGTCGAGGTCAAGAGCCTCGCAGATGAAGCGGAACGAAAGCGGGGCATCCGTCGGCTCATCGTCCATAAGCCAAGAGCGCGCGCCATCCCGAACATCTCCCTCTCCCCCAATAAAGTCGTGGATCGCTCTCTGGAGAACGGCTGCAAGCAATCGCAGCTCAGGGATCGCACTACCCGAGGTCGGAACATCAGAATTCGACCAGAATTTCATAATTGATTGTCCCTTCAAAAAGTAAAATAAGCGTTACTTGCTTCCGTCGGCTCACTTCGCTGCGACCTCACACAGAAACCGGCACGACAACTACCGTGCAAACAGTCCTTGTTTTCGCAGCTACCTACAGAGACAGGCAACTAGTGTAACAACTTCGTCCCGCCAACCATGACTACCGTCACTCTTCACTTCCCATCCACCCGAATCCGCCAACATACGGCGGTTAATGAGAGAAGCAGGGGAGCGACGAGCCTCGGCGCGCCTACGGCGGCGACTCTCCGGTTTTTCCATCAACTTGCCTCGGGGGGACCACACTACAGATCCCGTCCGAAGGCCAGCCGAGCTGCCGAAGCTAGTCAAGTCATGCGGCGAAAGGTCGCAAAAAAAGACGCCCAGTCAGGCGTCTATCTTTGGGGCACTCCTAACTACTCCCTCGCCAAGGCCGAACGAACCCAACCGTGACCGCTCCGTCTAAAAACGTTCCGTTAAAAACGTTCGAGTTTCCGGAGCCCGCAGTTCATCGAAGGCCGATAGTTTATCGAGGGCGCACACGCTTCCGAAGGCATTTTAAGGCGCCTCCGAAGCTACTTCAGGAGAAAGCGAATACCACTTTCGCTCGCACGATTTGCTTTTCTTCATGCAAACCGGAGCACGGACAATACGGCCCGCGAGATCGCTTTGTAAAGAAAAATCGTATGCCCCTCCGAGAAAACTGAAGCCATAATGGGGCAAGATCCAATTAGTCCTTACCAGGCCTTAAATGTGCTCTCTAAAACAGTGTGGCCAGAAAATTCGGTTCTGTAGCCTGCAAATACCGGTTTTGGGGGCTGATTGAATATGATCTGGTACTTACGTATCATCCTCGTACTGAAGTTAACGCATGGAGAGAAGGAACGTGGTTGCGGCTACAGACAACGCTACTAAAGATCGACTCGTTCCGGGGGAGGGCATCCGGGCCCTATTCCCATTTTTCTCAGAGGGACCGGGAGGTTGCTACCTCGATTCCGCGGCTACGACCCAAAAGCCGGCCGTTGTGCTGGACAGCCTGCGGCACGTACTGGTGCACGCGAACGCCAACGTGCATCGCGGCGCTTACCGCCTGAGCGCGCTGGCATCTGAGCTCTACGATGATGCCCGGCAGAAAGTTGCCCGAATGATCGGCGCCCCCAGTGAGTGCACAATCGTCTTCGTGCGCGGGGCAACTGATGCGATTAACCTTGTTGCGCGGGGAGCGGAGCACCTCTTCAGCCCAGGCGACACGATCCTCCTCTCGCTTCTGGAGCACCATAGCAACATCGTTCCATGGCAGATGCTGGCCAAGCGCCGCGGCCTTCACATCGCGTTCACCGACATCACGGATGACGGGCGCCTCAATATGGATGACTTCCGGCAGAAGCTCGCAGCTCTAAAGCCGAAGCTTGTAGCTGTCACACAACTTGCAAATTCGCTCGGAACGGTCACCCCGATTGAGGAGGTGGTCGCCCTTGCGCATAAAGCGGGTGCCCAGGTGCTGGTTGATGGCGCGCAGGGAGTAGCGCACCTCGGGGTCGACGTGCAGCGCCTCGGGTGCGACTACTACGTTTTTTCAGGCCACAAGATGTACGGCCCGACCGGTATTGGGGTGCTCTACGGCCGTCCGGAACGGCTTGAGAAGCTTGAGCCGGTGCAAGGTGGTGGAGACATGATCTCATACGTAAGCACCGACGGCTCCGGCTGGGCGGAGGTGCCACAGCGTTTTGAGGCTGGGACCCCCGCCTTTCCAGAGGCGATAGCGCTTGGGACGGCAGTGGATTTCTTGTCGTCATTCGACCGCAAAAGCCTGATCGCCCACGAGCGCGAGCTCGTTCACGCAGCCTGCGAGATGCTTAGAGGCGAGACGGGGGTGACTCTGCATGGGCCGGCTTCGGCCGGAGGAGAGCAGGTGGCAGTGGTGTCGTTCTCGATAGACACCGTTCATCCGCACGACTTTGCCACGATAGCCGACACCCACAACGTGCAGGTGCGCGCCGGAAACCACTGCGCAATGCCCACTCTGAGGCGCCTCGGCGTGCAGGCCACAGTTCGTCTTAGCTTCGGTGCCTACTCATGCGCGAAGGATCTCGGCGCCGTTCGGGACGCCATTCGGGAAGCCCGCAAGCTCTTTTCGCGCTAGTCGCCCGACTGGCGCATCGTGACCCAGCGAATCATGACTATCGCCAAAAAGTTATAGGCGCCGTGCGCCACCATCACGGCAGCAAGCGACTGAGTCAGCGCGTGGAGGATCCATAGATAGAGCCCAACCAGGGTGTACAGGGGCATCATTCCCCCGAAGCGGCGAAAGTTGCCTATAAAGTGCACACCCGCAAACATCGCGCTCGTCACGACCGCAGCTGCTGCCGCACCTCCGGCGGCCATGGCGATCTGATTGAGGACACCCCTAAAAAACAGCTCCTCCGCAAAGCCAGAGAGGATTGCGATCACGAGCGCAATGAGGGGCGGCGTGTGCCGGCAAAGGGGTATGATGACTTCTCGGCTGAAGCGCGAATACACCGACGTCGGGCGCGCCAGGCTGAGCCTCCACAGCAGGTTATTGAGCGCAAGGAGCGGCAGGGCTGCCGCCGCACCTAGTAGCAAAGATGCGGGGGTGGCCGCGAAGCTGATAGAAAGCGATCGCCACTCTATGAGCGCATACGAGAGGGCGATGAGTAGGCCCTCTGTCAGTACCGCCGCAGTGAGTATGGCTCGTTTCGCTGACACGCGTCGTTCCGTAGCCTAAAGGCGGTGAGGAGCTTTCTTGAGCTCAAGACATTCCAGAAGCGCCTTGGCTGCGTCGGTGAGGGCGATTCGTCGCACCTCATTAAGCTCTTCCGCGAAGGCGAACTTGGTGGTGAGCCCAAACTTGGCGTCTCCGGAGCACTGCCGCAAAACCTCACCCGTGGGGGAGCGCAAAGTGCCGGAGAGCACTGTGGAGGCTTTTGGGCGGCGCACGATCGCGTAGCAGTAGCCGGAGACGGTGAAATCCTCGATTACCACGTCGAGGCGATACGCCGGGGCAGAAGCCTGGTCGGGCGCTACTGCCCGGTATCCGCGTAGCCCAACCTGAACCTTCAGGCTATCCATGACGTCTGAGACCAGCGAAGGGGTATATACCCGGGTTACCGGCACGGCCGTCAGGAACTGGTACCCACGATGGCCCCGAACATGGGCGTCATCGATGGTGACGGCTATCTCGGCATCCGCCAGGCCCTCAAGCCGGGCGGTAGCAGGAGGCGGGGTCAGCGGGGGCAACTCGGTAGAAAAACAGCCGGTTAGGGCATACGCCAGCGCCGCCATCCAGGTTCGTATAGTATAGGGGGAGTTATTCTCCATAGGGGGGCGCCCTGGCTCTTCAGTAGGATCGGGTGTAACGGTACGATAGACCAGAGGGTACTTGGCTGCTAGTGGGCCTTTGCGTGCCGGCCAGGGACCTCCGTCGACCAGTAGCTTAGCAATGACAAGATCATCATCAGACAAGAAGGAGCGAATAGACCTCGGGCTCTCCGCACTCCTCGATCAGATTACTCCACCGAGCGCCCAGCCAGCAGTGGCCACCGAACCCGTCCGGCCAGTGCAGTCCAGCGCACCCGTTGCTGCAGAAGAGAGCGAGATGCAAGGCCTGCTGCGGCAGAAGCGGTGGCAGGAGATCATCGTGAGGGCCGAGCAAGAGATGGCCCAGGGGTCGCCCGCAGAGGCTCGGCTGTGGTGGATTCGCGGGCACCTTGGCGCCTTGTCGATGCCGGTTTCGCTTCTCATCTCGCCGTTCGAGGAGGTGGCGCGGGAAATGTCGTCCGGCTCCCCCTCGGCTGAGGTTAAGGCTCTCCTTGAGGACACGGGACTCTGCATTCTGGAGCGTATGGAGCAGGTCGGAGAGCGGGAGCAGGTGCTCGCGTTTCGGAACGTCCTTACCATTTACGGCGTGGCGTCGGTGCCGGGCACGCTGGGCAAGGAGCGGCGGAGCTGGACGCTGGCACAGGATGCGCGCGCAGCCTCGCGCGTCAACTTGGTCAGCGCTGTGCCTATTCCGGTGCCTGCCGTGCCGGAGACGCGCCCATCGCCGAAACGGCGCATTGGCACAATGGCGGCGGCGCTGTGCGCTGCAGCACTCGCTCTCGGCATCGCGCTGCGGTGGGGAATGCTCTACGGGCCGACCACTTTAGCAAAAGAGTCTTTTATTCAGGAGTCGGTGGCGCTCCAGCAGACCTTTCCTGAGCTTGAGCCACGTGATCCGGTCGGCAACCTGAGCGCGCTTTTCTACGCGATCGATGAGCCGGCGGCCGCCACAAACTCTGCCAATTCCGCCGCCCCGCAACCCGCCCCTGGCCAAGGGCAGGGCAAGGACGCCCCGGTGCCTTCGGGCCCCCCGCCGCCCGCTGCAGTTGAGCAGAAGCCTCGGGCGCTTGAGAAGATCAACACAAAGGGGCCTGTTGAGGGCCGGGAGTATCGCGAAGGGGTCGCCCGCAGTAATAC
>CANIHJ010000040.1 GCA_947467385.1 Deltaproteobacteria bacterium
ACCTGCGAAAGGTTCCACGAGATCACCATGAGCTGGATGCCGGCCATCAAGATAAAGAAAAAGGCCGGCACGACCAGGGCGCCTTCAATAAAGATAGCCCCCCGCTCTCGCCAGGGCTGGGCACAGCTGCTGTCATGTGTTCGTGGGGCTTTCATTCTGCACTTGGTGTGACTAGGGCGCTCTCTTTAATTTCGCATATATAGGGTGTTCGCACGATCCTTTTTGATGAATAGCGGCAAGAAGACGATTCTAATAACTTGAAAATGTTGACTAAAAGAGCTTTCGGGGCGCTTTGCTCCTTGCGCGGTGCTCGGTCCATCTAAGTCCCCCCCAGCCTGCCCGGGCGTTCCGCAACCCGGCGACAAGCCTCGCCTCTCCTTTTTTTCGGCGCCTCTCGTCTGGATGGCTGCTGGCCAGAGATATAGTGATAGGTGGCGGTCACGTCCAATTTGAGGTACGGGTTCAAGGGTAGTTAGCTGCTTCCGTGAACCCGGTTGGCCCACGCTGGGCCTCTTCCCATGTTGAGGTCCCTAAAGTGGGGCCGGGGATCTGCGGAGAGGAGCATGGAGACGAAGTTAATGAACGGCAATCCTCTTGGAAAAAGCACCGGCTATAGTGACGTGTTCGATCCGGCGCTCCTCTTTCCGATCGCCCGTGCGCAGTCACGCGCGCAGCTCGGCATTAAGGACCCACTGCCGTTTCAGGGGCTCGATCGCTGGACCTGCTACGAGCTCTCGTGGCTTAGCGTAGAGGGGATTCCGCAGGTTGGGATCGCCTCATTTGAGTATCCCGCGTCAACGGCGAACCTGATTGAGTCGAAAAGCTTCAAGCTCTTTCTAGGGAGCATCAACTTCACCCGCTACGGCTCAACGCAAGAGGTGGCTGATGCCCTGCTTGGCCCATTGCGAGATCTCTTGGGTACTGACGAGGTGTCGATCGACATAGTTGAGCCGCGAGAGTGGGCCGGGATGCGGCTCGTCGCGCCTCCTGGCGTGTGCGTGGACTCGTCTGAGCTAAAGAGCGATGACCCCGGCCGGCTGCGCAAAGGTGAGGAGATCGTATCCGAGGTGGTGCACTCGCACCTCTTGCGCTCGCTGTGTCCCGTCACTTCGCAACCGGACTGGGGCACGGTCGTGATCGCCTACCGCGGCGCGAAGCTTGAGCACGCATCTCTTGTGAGCTACCTGCGTGCGCACCGCAGTCATCAGGGCTTCCACGAGGAGTGCTGCGAGCTTCTCTTTACCGATATCATGGCCGCACTCGCGCCGACCTCTTTGTGGGTTGGTTGCTTCTACACGCGTCGGGGTGGGCTCGACATCAATCCCGAGCGCTGGCTGACGGGGACGCCGCGGCTTGCGCTGGGCGGCCGGTTGGCGCGGCAGTAGGCTGTCGGTTCCTGAATATTCTGATCGTTTTGGAAGTGGCGGCGGATGAGTCCCCAGTACGGCTTCGATATCGGGTGCGCTGGAACATGGCGCACTGGTTCAGGGCGCAGCTGAAGTGAGCGCAAAAGCAGTTTACAGGAAAGCCCTTTAGTCTTACGGTCCAAAGAGAAACAGACTACGCCAGACTTTAATCACCGTGCAGCCCTCTCAATTTGAAAATCGCCGGGACGTGAGAAATCTCGGGGCCCGCTTCTTTGATGCCGTGCGCTCGGGAGACGCCTCAAGCGAAGCCCTCTTTGAGCGCATCTCGGGGCTTTCGGGCTCGCAGGCGGCGCCCCTCTCGGATGCGGCCGTCAAGCTATGTGGAGTGCGGCCCACGCCCGGGAATGCCGAAGAGGTTTTCCGCTGCCAGCTCGCCGGGGCGCGCCTTGTGACGCAGTGCGGTCTTGCTTTCGATCCGGACCTCGTCAACCGGGAGCTCGTGCCGCTGTTGGTAAAGGTGCCTGCCGTCTCTGTGAGCACGAGCCCAGACGACCTGTGCAGGCTGCGCCTTGAGCGGGTCATGGCGATTGGCCAGCTTGCGCCGGTCATCGAGGAGGGGCTGGTCGATCAGGCTCTCCGATCGGCGATGCTGCACGCCAAGATCCGGGGCTCGTCTCAGTCGTGCCTTTTCTTTCCGATCGCCGGGTTTGAGGATTCCTTCCGCTCCTTCTCGTTTGGCCATGACACGCAGCTGCGCAAGTATGCACGGGCGGTGTGCCTCGAGTCGATTGCGGGTATCTACGAGATGACGGTCGACGCCATAAGCGATGCCGTGCCGGAGACCTTCTCGACGGTGCCGAAGCTTCTGCCGTGGGTGAATTCAGCCACCATAGCGCTCCTGACGCTCATGCCGAGCGTGCACCGAGACAGGACGGACGAGACCGACGGCTGCATGGAGCGCATCATCGACAAGATCGACTGGCTCCTGCGCCGGCCGGCTGGATTCCCGGGCTCGTACCCCCTCTTCACGGGCGAAGAGCGTGATCGGTTTGAGGTGTCACGAAGCATGCTTTCCCTCGCAGCAGCGGTGCTCGTTGCCGGCGGTGAGTCGTACGGAGGGCACCTGGACGACCTAAAGATTCCGCGCCTTGAGGGGGCTCAGTATCTTGGAACTGCGCTCTTTGCCGAGATTCAGCGCTCGGGCGTCGAGGGCGCTGTTGAGCGGTTTACCGATATCACCGAAGTGCAGCTGCAGCGCCTTGAGGAGTCAGATGAGATGGACGGCCAGGCGATCATCGAGGTGGCGGCTTTCCAGTGGCACCTCGGCGCCGCGTCGCGCCCCGAGCTGCTTCGGCTGATGCAGACGGTCCGGCAGCCCAGCGCGCAGCTCTTCATCGCCAAGGCACTTAAGGATGACGATCCGTGGGAGCGCCGCTAGGCAGCGGCTTATCTCTTATGCCCGAGAACGCGCTTCACTGACGACGCATCAGGCTTCACAAGATTGGTGCCGATGATGATCTGCGGAAGTTCGTCGGAGGCCGACACGGCCTTGGCCTGCTCGTAGAGCGCAGCGCCGTAGCTCGACGTGATATCAACCTCGTCGAATCCCACGCCGTTTGAGTACAGATCGTTGCGCACCGCATTGCACTCAAAGCAGACCGAGCTTACGAGCATGATCGGCTCCTCAATGGGCCCCGAGAGCCCGTGCTCTTTGAAGAAGGCAGCTGCCTCCTGGTCCGAGCTAAAGAGGGGGGTCGCGGCGTGGGGCGGGATCAGGCGAATCATTCCAATGCCGAGCACGAGCGCCACGAGGGGTATCACCGTCGCCGTTCCCTCTGCTAGCGCGTTGAGCACCCGAACGACGCGATTCTCTTGAGGCCGGGAGTGAAGCTGCATTTTCCTGGTTTCCATGAGATACCCCGCACAATATGGCCACGACGGCCTTTACCCACAGATCAAGATGGACGGCATAATGCCCGGGAAGCTTGAGGTTTTTGGCCGAAAAAGAGCCCGTTTTAGCGCCTCTTAAGGCGCTGATTTTACTTGGTGTTGGTGCAGGACGCCTGACCGCTTGCGGAGCAGAGCGCGAAAAAGCACGAGGCAGAGTGCTGCTGGCCCCCTCTCTATGCAGCTACCGGGACCGAGCACTCCTTGATTTCGCGGAAGTGCATGCCGAGCCTGGTCATGAGCTCGTTGTCGTGATCCTCCCCGGGATTTGGGGTGGTAAGCAGCTTCTCTCCGGCGAAGATGGAGTTCGCTCCGGCCACGAAGCACAGCGCCTGCATCTCGTCGGACATCTCCATTCGCCCGGCAGAGAGCCGCACCATTGAGCGCGGCATCATGAGGCGGGCAGTGGCAACAAGGCGCACGAAAGCCAGCGGGTCAACCTCACCCTCCTTCGAGAGTGGCGTTCCCTCAACCTTCACCAGCATGTTGAGCGGCACGCTCTCGGGCTGCTGGGGCTGGTTTGCGAGCTGCACGAGGAGGCCGAGTCGGTCCTTAACGCCCTCTCCCATGCCGACGATTCCGCCGCAGCACACAGTCATGCCAGCGTTGCGGACGTTCTCAAGGGTACGGAGGCGATCCTCATACGTTCTCGTTGAAATGATTTCGCCGTAGTACTCGGGTGACGTGTCGAGGTTGTGATTGTAGGCGTAGCACCCGGCCTCCTTGAGGCGTTGGGCCTGCGACTCTGTGAGCATGCCGAGGGTGCAGCACACCTCAAGCCCTATGCTCTTCACTTCCTTCACCAGGCCAAGGATGGCGTCGAAGTCCTTTCCGTCCTTGACCTCGCGCCACGCCGCGCCCATGCAGAAGCGGGTCGAGCCAGACTCCTTGGCCTTTTCTGCCTTGGCGCGAACGATCTCGGGCGGGAGCACGCCGTGGCGCTCAACACCGGTCTTATAGTGGGCTGACTGCGGGCAGTACGCGCAATCCTCAGGGCAGCCCCCCGTCTTTACGGAGAGGAGAGTTGAACGCTGCACCTCAAGCGGATCGAAGTTTTTGCGGTGGGCGGTTTGGGCCTTAAAGAGAAGATCCGGGAAGGGCTGCGAGTAGAGGGCCATGGCCTCGTCGGCGGTCCAGTTGCTGCGGATGTCCTGAGCGTCGTTGTGCATGAAAACTCCTCGTGAAAACCGTTGGGTAATACCGTATTTCGGGGGACGGGTACAGGGTTGTAAGGCTTTGGTTGTTGCATGTACTTGATATCGTTGCGGTTGCTGGTTGTTGCCTGTGCGCATGATGGTTTCATATGCCGCTCTCGGAGCCTTTTAGATACACTAGAGGTCCGGATCTCAGGGGGCACAGGAAAAGATGTCAAAGATAGAGTGGGTTCTTTTTGACCTGGGGGGCGTGCTGGTCGAGGTGGAGCAGCCCCGGATTTTTAGCGCGCTGTCGCAGGGAACCGGCTTGGCTGCGGCGGAGGTTGAGGCGCGCCTCAAGGCGGCGATCCACCTCTGGAACCCGTTCATAGAGCGGGAGTTCACCCCACGTGAGCTGGCCCAGCTCGTCAATGGTCTGCTGAGCGCCAATCTCACCGAGCAGCAGGTCGTCGAAGCCTTCAATGCCGAGCTCGGGGCGACGATTCAGCCAACCGCCGAACTCCTTCCCGGACTGCGCCACAAAACTCAGGTCGGATGCCTCTCGAACACAAATTCCATCCACTGGGATCGCCTCCTCTCGGCATACGACTTCATGGGGCACTTCGATCGGCGCTTCGCCTCGCAGATCCTGGGGTGCGCCAAGCCTAAGAGTATCGTGTACGAGAAAGTTGAGAAGCTGCTCGGCGTGCCGCCGCGCTCAATCCTCTTTTTTGATGACCGCCAAGACAACGTCGACGCCGCCGCACGCCTAGGGTGGCACGCACGGCTCTACACCGGGCATGAGCGACTCTTAGCCGATCTCACGTCGGCATCGCTGCTCTAAGCACCGCACACAGCTATACGAGCCCCTTCTGGCGCAGGTCAGCAAATGCCTCGGCGAAGTAGGTGATAATGAGGTCGGCGCCAGCGCGCTTCATGCTTGTAAGAACCTCTACCATAACGCGGCGCTCGTCGATCCAGCCCTTCTGGGCGGCCGCCTTAATCATCGCGTACTCGCCGCTTACGTTGTATACCGCCGTCGGCATCTTGAAGCGCTCCTTTACGGCATGCAGCACGTCGAGGAACGCCAAGCCCGGCTTGACCATCACGATGTCCGCTCCCTGCTCGATATCGAGCGCGACCTCGCGCATAGCCTCGTCGAAGTTTGCGGGATCCATCTGGTACGAGCGGCGATCGCCATACTCAGGGGCTGACTGCACGGCATCGCGGAAGGGGCCATAGAACGACGAGGCAAACTTGGCCGCGTAGCTCATGATCGGGAGGTGCGAAAATCCGGACTCGTCGAGGCCGTGGCGCAGGGCGCCTATCATCCCGTCGAGCATGCCGCTTGGAGCAATTATGTCGGCGCCGGCTTCGGCGTGAACGAGCGCTTGCTTGACGAGGTTAGGAAGGGTCGCGTCGTTCTGCAACTCGCCGTCCTTCATGACTCCACAGTGGCCGTGCGATGTGTACTCGCAGAAGCATAGGTCGGTGATGACGACCATCTCAGGGATAGCCCTCTTAATCGCCTTGATCGCCTGCGGAATGATTCCGTGCGGGTGCCAGGCCGATGAGCCGACCTCGTCCTTGAACTCTGGGATGGCGAAGAGGAGCACGGAGCGAACCCCGAGATCGTGCAGCCGCTGCGACTTCTTGACCGCCGTGTCGACGCTGAGCTGGTACTGGCCGGGCATTGAGGCGATCTCGCGCTCTACTTTCTCTCCTGGAACAACAAAGAGCGGGGCGATGAGGTTCGACACCTCCACGCGGGTCTCCCGCACCATGTCACGGATAATTTCAGTGCGGCGGAGCCGGCGGGGGCGAACAGAAGGAAACGACATAGCAATACCGAGTAACGTTAATGGTGCGAGATTACAGGGTTTAATGAGAAAAAGTAAAGGTGTGCGTCCCGCCTGTAGTCACGAAAAAAACCTTAACTATCCTTGTGTTAGTGGCATACTCCGGGCCGGACCGCGAGAAAATGCTCCCAGCCGAGGAAACAATTTCTGCGGACTCCCGAACATCTGAGTGAGTTTTGGGGAGGAGGGCGCCAAGTATGCCACCGGGGAAGCGGAGCGGAGAACGGGAAGCAGCAGCGCCTGCGCGAGCCAAGAAGCCGGGCGCTTCAGGACGGGGACGGGCGCGGCGGGCGGCGGAGCGCCGAAGTCCACAGGGCGACCGCGCTCGAAACAGGCTTATCGAGCGCTACCACGGCTATGTGAGCCTTATAGTGGCGCGCCTCGTGCGCACGATGCGGTTCCCGGCAGCGCTTCGCGATGAGTTCATGTCAGCCGGGTACCTTGGGCTCGTTGAGGCAGCGAGCCGTTTCGACCCGGCGCGCGGCCACGACTTCCGCGCCTTCGCCTTCCTCCGCATTCGCGGTGCGGTCATCGACTACATACGGTCCTCGTGCGAGCTCTCGGGAAACACCTACCGTGTGTTCAAGGCGCTTGAGGCGGCGCAGGAGCTGCGCGCCGAAAGCCTTGAGCATCAGCAAACGGGCTCAACGGGCCGCGAGGAGCGGGCCGCGAAGTCCTTGACGGCGCTTTCCAAGAGCCTCGTTGCCTACCGCCTCACCGCGCTCAAGCACGGCATGGTCACCATAGGCGCGGCCTCACCCGATGATCCTGAGCGGTGCCTTGAGGAGAAGCAGGGTTCCGAAAAAATCCGC
This sequence comes from Deltaproteobacteria bacterium, assembly GCA_947467385.1. GTDB lineage: Bacteria > Bdellovibrionota_C > UBA2361 > UBA2361 > OMII01 > OMII01. The sequence goes on from CANIHJ010000040.1 coordinate 7,119, forward strand.
GCGATCGTAGCAACATTGCCCGAGAAGGAACGAACTATCATTGAGCAGTACTACTTCCACGACCGCAAGCTGACGGACGTGGCGGCCCAGTACGCAGGGCTCTCCAAATCGTGGGTATCGAGGCTTCATGATCGCGCGCTTGTTTTCCTTAAAGAAAAGTTCCAGCAAGAAGCGCCTGAGCTCCTCGAGCCATGAGCGCCGCCCGCAGTCCCGTTCGCGTTTCGTTGTGGTCCTGATTTTCGTGGCAGCACTTGCGGCGGGGTGTGATGAGCAGATTGTGCATGACCTCTCCGAAAACGACGCCAACCGGGTTGTGAGCCGCCTCAGTGCGGCCGATCTTGGGGCGCACAAGGTCCAGCAATCGGATGGCCGCTGGGCTGTCGCTGTGCGTCAGGAAGCCATCGTTCCGGCGCTCTCGTTCCTTGAGAGCAACCGAGTGCTCATTGCGCGGCCATCGGGGGGTGCCAAGAGCGGCATCGTGCCGAGCCGCGAGGAGCAGTGGTTTCGCTACGAGCGCGCCATGGCACAGACGATTGAAGAGAGCCTCGGGGCGCTCAGTGGCGTGCTTGAGGCGCGGGTGCACCTCAACTTGCCTGAGACGGATCCCCTGTTTGGAACGAGGAAGGAGGCGGTGGGAAGCGGCTCAGTGCTGCTCCTGATCGACTCACGGTACTCCGCCGCAAACGGGGAGGTTGCAGCGCTTGTGGCGGGAGCCGCCGGGATCCCGGTGGCTCAGGTGACGGTGCTCAAGAGTGCCGCGAGCCCGCCGCCGGTTGCTGCGCGCCCGGCAGAAAAGACATCCGAAGGCGAGGCACTGGAGGCAGCCAGCCAGCAGCCGATTGGCGCCGCCAAGCCTGCAGGGGGCTCCGGGCTCAACATGCCGGTGACGATCGGACTTGCTGCGGCCGTGGGCGTGGCGGGCGTTGTGCTGCTCTCACGGCTTAGGCAGCCGAGACGACAGCCGTTTGCGTTCCGGAGGCTGGACCGTCACGACAACGATGAATAAGGGGAAGGCATGGCGAGTTCTCGCGGAGTGACAGTGGCGGGGGCGGCTGATGCTGCACAGCACGATGCCGAGGCGATCTCTCCGATCAGCATGGCGTGCTTCATGGAAGGCATCCCGCTCGTTTCGGTTCCGATGACAGGTGAAGAGGCCAAGAGGGTCGCTGAGGGGCTTGCGACGCTCCAGCGAAAGCCGGCGGTCGAGGCGTATCTCTTCTGCCTGCAGCAGCTCCTCTTGGCGCACGGGGACGGGGCATGCTGACGGTCCTTAACCGTGAGGAGCTGCGCCGCGATGCGGCACTGCGGCCGATGATTGAGCGCACGGTGCGTGCGCTCGCTCGGGAGCAGCGTGCTGAAATTATCTGCCGGCCGATGGTGGGCGGGTTCCCCGCGCCGTGGATCGTGCTCCTGGATGAGGCGGGCATCGGGATGGGGCTGTGGACTGACGAGCTGCTGCCGTGCGCCACGGAGCTGCGGCGTGCCATCGTTCGGGTACGGTGCGTGGCCGCCATCGTGAATGCGTTCGGGGGCGCCAGCGCTTTCCCCCTAGCGCTGTCGTCGATGCGCGAGCCCCCGGCGGAATGGCCGCGCTACAGCATCACAATCGGGGCTGATGTGTGTGTCGTGGCGTGCTCCCCCGGCCTGCCGCAGACCGGGTTGTGGGAAACCGCGACGGAGTTGGCAATCCCCCGCGTGCGCGTGCCGTTGTGGTGCGACCTTCCGCTGCTGAGCGCAACGGAGCTCTTGCTAGAGCGGGTCCCCGTGAGGATTGGGGGCAGTAACATTCAGGGATGGCTACGGTGTGCTGATGGAGGGGCAATGACGATTGAGATAGTTGAGAAGCTGCAGGAACCTGGCCCCGCGCATGCGCATGCGCATGCGCATGCGCAGGTGCGGGTTGAGCTGGGGGTTATAGAGCTTACGCTTGAGGAGCTGCTTTCACTTCGGCCGGGAAGCGTGCTTGAGATCGGTGCGGCGCTGCCCCTGGCCTGTACCCTCTCTGTGGGGGCGACCGAGATTGTGCGCGCGATGCTTGAGCCGTCTGAGGCGGGATTTCTGCTGAGGATCTCCCCAAAAAGCTGACGTTCCCGCAACTTTTCGCCCTGGCCCCCGAACACCCTTCTTGCAACCACTCGAAGAGGAGGGCTTACCGTATGTTCACCAGCTTAATTCAGGCAACACCGCAGGGCTCATGGGGGCTTCAGCCCGAGGGCTCGTCGATGCTCCGCTACGCGCCGGAGCCGCACAGCACGCTCGGTAAGTGGGTTCAGGCAGCCACGAGCACCGTCGCAAACGTGGCAACAACCGCTTTGACCGGCAATCCGATGCTCGACTCGGCGGCTGACTTCCAGCAGCTAATCCAGACGCAGATCCAGGTCCAGCGGGACATGCAGATATACACCATGGTCTCGAACCTTGAGCGATCCAAGCACGAAACGGAGATGGCCCCGGTCCGAAACATGCGTGTTGGCTAGTGAGATGACCGCCCTCCCGAAAGGGAGGGCGCTAGCATCCGGAGGCACGAAGTGAAGGCAGCGTCGATCAGCTCACGGGACATTGCAGTGCCTCTTGGCCTGCTCCTCGTCGTCGGGTGTATCTTAATTCCGCTGCCTCCGGGTATCCTCGATATCCTGCTCTGCTCAAACCTGCTTTTTGCGCTGCTACTTGTAATCGGATCGCTGCACATTCGCGATCCGCTGCGGATCGCAACGCTCCCCTCGCTTCTCCTCATGGCGACCCTCTTTAGGCTCTCGCTGAACATCGCCACGACGCGGGCGGTGCTGGGCTCGGGGCACGCGGGCAAGGCGGTGGAGGCCTTCGGCTCCGTCGTGATTCAGGGCAGCGCTGTTGTTGGATTTGTCCTCTTTGTGCTTATCACCCTGATTCAGTTTATCGTTGTGGCAAAGGGCGCGGAGCGTGTGGCTGAGGTTGCGGCGCGCTTTACCTTGGACGCCATGCCCGGCAAGCAGATGGCTATCGACGCGGAGCTGCGCAGCGGGCTGCTCGACCCGGAACAGGCGCGGCGCAAGCGCATGGAGGTCCAGACGGAATCGCGCTTCTACGGCGCGCTCGACGGTGCCATGAAGTTCGTCAAAGGGGATGCCATAGCGGGGATCGTCATAACAGCCGTAAATATCTGCGGCGGCCTGCTCATAGGAATTCTCGTCCATCAGCTTGACCTAGAGGTGGCACTCAGGCGCTACACCATTCTCACCATCGGCGACGGGCTCTTGTCGCAGATTCCTTCACTGCTAAACTCGGTTGCGGCCGGGCTGGTTGTGACGCGCGTTCAGGTCGATGAATCATCCACGCTCTCGTCGGATCTCCTCATGCAGCTTGGGCAATTCAGGGCCGCGCGCACGTTCGTTGCCGCTGCCTCCTTCGTGCTCGGGTGTCTGCCGGGCATGCCGCATGTGGCGCTGCTAGCTGTGAGCTCCGCCATAGCGCTTCCGCTCATCATGGTGCGGCGGGGCGGTCCCAAAGATGAGCCGCCACAGCCCAAGCTCTTTGAGCCCAGGCTCGCGCACTCCGTGCAGCTGGAAGTTTCCAAGGCGCTGCTTCCCTGCATGCCGGCTCTCGACAAAGTGAACGAGGCCCTTGAGGCGATTCGGGAGGATTTTTTCTCGCGCTGGGGGGTCGTGCTCCAGCGCCCTGGACTGTCGCTTTGGGATGAGCCGCAGGGGGCCTTCCGCATCTTGGTGCGCGGCATGGAGGTTTCGCGCTGCGAGCGCGATCCTGACGCAGCGACGTGGGATCTTCTTCTTCGGGAGGTGCGGGAGGTTGTCGATGGGCACAAAGCTGAGCTGATCGACGATGGGGCGACGCGACGGGCGCTTGATTACGTTGAGAAGCAGGTTCCTGACCTCGTGACGGGCACGGTGCCCTCGCTGCTGTCACTCACGCAGATGACATCGCTGCTTCGCAGCCTCCTGCGAGAAGATCTCACGACGCGACATCTGGACATCATTCTTCAAACGATCGCCGAGAGTGGTGGGCGATTTTCGGAGCGGGCGCTCTTGGCCGAGGTGCGCGTGGCGCTGGCACCCGTGGTGAGCCAGGCTGTGGGTCGTGGCCGCCGCATTCAGGCTGTGGCGCTTGATCCGCTGCTTGACCTTGCGCTCTCAAAGGCCGAAGAGAGGGCCTCCCTTTTGGCTGGGGACCTCCTTGATCTGGTCAGCGAAGAGGCAGGCGGGGCGGTGGCGAAGGGCCTTCCGATCCTCACGTCAAAGCGGGCACGGGCTTACGTAAGGGATATCGTCCGGGTGCGCTGGCCGCACGCAGTCATCATCGCGCATGAGGAAGTAGCCCCGCGCTATGAGCTTGAGATCGTTGGAAAGATAGAGGTGGCGCAGGAGCATCAGCGCGAGCAGCTGCTAAGCGCCACCCTGGGGATGAGGGAGGCGCGGGCATGAAACTGTGGAGAAATGCCGCACGCGGCGCAACTTTGGGGGGCGCAACTTCGATTACCCGGTATATGCTGTTGGCGGCCACAGCGCTTAGCGGCTGCTGGCTCCCGGTGGGCGTGCCGGCTGAACGGGTTGAGCGGGCGCAGCAGCTCGTCGATGAGGGCACCGAGGCGCTGCGGGAGCGGCGGTTTAGCGCCGCGCAGGTCAAGTTTTCGCTGGCCTATGACCTCGCGCCACTTACTGCGGCGCTCGATGGTCAGGGCTGTGTGGCGCTTCTGCGCGGTGAGTACCAGCGGGCAGAGGAGTTGTTTAAGGAGGCGCTTGAGAGTGACGCACGTTATGACCGCGCCTTGGCCAATCTCGCGCTCCTCT
>CANIHJ010000041.1 GCA_947467385.1 Deltaproteobacteria bacterium
TTCTTTTCGAGGATATTGTTGATTCGCTCTACGAGGGGATGGTGGCTCATCCTACTCCCCAGCCAGGCGCGGCACTTGAGGGATAGCCGAAGAGACGGCCGGCTCGACTCGCGCATGAGAAAAAAAAACGGAGGGAGATGCGACGCATCTCCCTCCGCCTGGCACCATGGTTACCCTCGGCTAGGGCCGAGGGACCGTTGCCGTTAGCAGGGACGCTTCGCCTTCGCCGAGCCGCTCGCAGGGGCGGCCTTCGAGGGCTGGGACTTTCCCTTCTTGCTTGGCAGCGATGCGGCGGGTGAGCTTATCTTTGAAGTCGGTTTCTTTTTTCGGGTCATCGTTCCTCCTTTGGCTCCACAGCGGAGCTTATCTGTTGAACGCATGGTGAAGGAGCCCGTGCGCACCGTCTATGACGGCTCTCACAGATGGCGGGGGCTCTTAGTGGTGTGCCCGAAAGCCGGGCGCGGCGAACGAGCCGAGGAAGAGAAGCAAAAAGATGGGAAAGAGAATACGCGCGATCGCGCGCGCAGGCCCCACGACTCCGCCGAATGCGACGAGCGCAGTCAATACGGTAATGGCGCAGAGAATGACGGTTGCTGCTCGCATAACGGGGTGCCTGCAAATCGACTCACGGTATCGCCATTTCGATGAGGCGCTCATGACCAAGCTTCGCACACGTAAGCGGGGGCGTGACGAGCCTCACGCGGCACTAGGAAATTAATTCCGACGTCTAGAGTTTATGCGTAGACGCTGATAATCTCTCGCCTCATCATTGAGGGCACATGAACAGCAGAGAATACATCCTTCAGGTCTTCTCCGAGCTCATCTCAGCAGAGAACTACGGTCTTTCGGGCAACGACGACGCCTTCATCCGTGCCGCGCTTGAGGTCGCACGCGAAGTTGAGTCTCCTCACAAGGAAGAGGCGATCGTTCGGCTCGTGGCAATGCAATTGCGAGGTCGCCGGGCGGCCGCACGCCGCGAAAGGTGGTGTGCGTAGCGCGGGCTGCGAGGCTGCCCATCTCTCGCGGCCGTTGCCCCCCCGTCGCGGTCCTATCCCGCCGATGTTTTCGGTGCCTTTTTATCCAGCCTTGACGCCCCTTGATGCCTCGTTCATGGTGGCGGAGATGCGGTCAAGCTGTCCCATGGAGCAACAAGCCATGACACAAGGCGGGGCGTTAGAACGCAGTACGTGAGTCCATGAGGGCTTTGTCTTGAATTGCGAGGAGTTAAAAGTCGGCTCTTACCGCCGCATTTCGGAAGGGCTGCTACTGGCCCTCTGTATTCTTGTTGGCGCTTTCAGCGGGCAGCGGGACTTTCGCTTCTTCCAGTGCGCGGCCCCAATCTTCTTCGGGGGAGGGGATGTTTACGCTGGCGCTGAGTACCTGACATGCGCGTTCCCAGGCGGATTGCCGACTGACCGGGCAGCGTACGCTTTTCCATATCCACCCCAGATCTTCGCGCTTCTGGCGCCCGTCTTTCTGCTTCCCGAATTGCTCCAGCGCATGGTTTTTGTGTGTGCTTCCGCATGTGCGGCAACCACAGCGTTTGCCGTCCTCACGTCGGTGTTTCGCTTGCACCGCAGCATGGCGCATGCGCGGGCTGCACTCCTTGTGGCGATAACCTCACTGCCGCTTCTCTCTGCCATCGCAATGGGACAACTAAGCTCGTTTTCCCTGCTCCTTACGGCAGGCTTCATCGCATGCTCCGCTTGGCTGTCTGCGAGGGGCTGTCTCATTCAGGGACTGCTCCTAGGTGCCTTTATCGCCAAGCCCCAGATTGTGTGGCTGCTCGGCCTCGGATCGGTGATCGCCGCGCCGGAGCTGCTGCGCCGGCGCCTCCTGATCGGCGCGGGTGCGAGCGCTCTTGCGATCACGGTCGCCGCGTGGATGATGAACCCGGGGAGCACGGCGCAATTTACAGGCAAGGATTTTGAGAGCCTACTCAGCTTTTCGGCCCCGACGATTCCGGCGCTTCTGTCTGACTGGCTGCCTATGTCGAAGGTGGCGTGGGCGATCATCTGTGGTGGATTGGCCCTTATTTTTGTTTTTAAGACCCGCGTGCGCAAGTTGCCGCCTCCCGCATTAGCGAGCCTTCTGCTCGCGGCAAGTGTGCTGACGACGCCATACCTCTGGAGCTATGACTTTACCCTCCTACTGCCGCTGGCGTTCGCGGCGCTCTCGTTCGACAGTGGCCCGTTGCCGCTCGGCGCTCGCCTCATGGGGCTCCTTGCCTGTAACGGGGCTTTGGCGACCGACTACGTGCGCGCTTTCATCGCGGGCCAAGGGAAGCCGGACGGAGCGGACGTCTGGTATCCCTGCGTCATGCTCGCTATCTTTGCCGCCTCGGCGTGGAGGGCCTGTCTCGACGAACGGGCCGCCGAGGACTCTGTAGGGTAGGGCACGAGTGACCCCCCGCCCGGTCCTCTTAGCCTAAGAGTAAGGGTAAAAGCCCCGCCCGCTCTTTTTTCCAAACCAGCCCGCCTCGACATACTTAACGAGCAGGGGGCAGGGACGATATTTGTCCTCGCCCAGCTCACGGTGCAGCAGCTGCAGGATGTACAGGAGGGTGTCGAGACCCACAAAGTCTGCCAGCGTCAGCGGGCCCATGGGATGGTTCGTCCCGAGCTTCATGGCGTTGTCGATGTCGGTTGGAGCCACGCCTTCCTGAACCAGGAAGATCGCCTCGTTGATCATCGGGCATAGGATGCGGTTCACGATGAAGCCTGGGCCATCGATAGCGAGCACTGTTGTTTTCTTGAGGGTGCTGCAGAATTTCTGGACGGTCGCGTAGGTTTCGTCGCTGGTCTGAAGGCCTCGGATGAGCTCCACGAGCTGCATCACCGGCACCGGATTCATGAAGTGAACGCCCATGAACCTCTCGGGACGAGAGGTGACGGCGGCCATGCGCGTTATAGAAATCGAGGAGGTGTTGCTCGCCAGGATGGCGCCGGGGCGCAGGATCCGGTCGAGCTCCTTAAAGAGCGCTGCCTTTGCGTCGAACTGCTCGATAACCGCCTCGATTACGAGGTCGCATGGAGAGAGCTCGTCCAGGCTGCCGGCCTTGCTGAGGCCCTTCTTGGCGGTGTCCCGAGCATTGGTGTCGAGCTTTCCCTTCTCAACAGCGGCATCGAGCCGCGCGTGTATCCCAGCGAGGCTCTTTTCGAGCGCTGCCGGGGATGAGTCACAGAGCAGGGTTGCGTAGCCCGCCGTCGCCAGCACCTGGGCTATTCCGGCGCCCATCTGCCCGGCTCCAACCACGCCAACGGTCTTGATCTCGCTCATAGCATCTCTCCGTGTCTATTCCGCCCTAAAAATCCTCTGAAACTGTCATCTCCGCAAGGGCTGTTGTCGGCGTTGCCTTCGCTGCCCAAGGTTGTTTGTGCCCACTGGTCAAACGGTGTAAGAAGAAGCCTCTGCCCAAAGCATTATGCGAAACCCTTTCTCCCGCGTCCTCGCAATCGACCTCGGAACCGCGAACACCCTTATCTACGAGAAGGGCAGGGGCATCGTTGTCAACGAGCCCTCAATGGTGGCGATCAAGGAATCAAAGGGCAAGCGGCGCCCCGTCGCGTTCGGAGCTGAGGCCAAAGCCATGCTTGGGAAAACGCCTGATGGGGTGGAGGTCATCCGCCCGGTCCGCACCGGCGTCATCGCAGACTTCGAGGTGGCGGGCGTTATGCTGCGCGAGTTCATGGCTCGCGCCGGAGCGGGATCGCGCTCCTTGGCCAAGCCGCTCGTCATGGTGGGGGTGCCGTGCGGAATAACCGAGATCGAGCGGCGCGCGATCCGCGAGGCGGTGCAGGAGCAGGCGCGCGAGGTCAGGCTGATCGACGAGGCGATGGCGGCTGCAATAGGGTGCGAGCTCCCAGTCACCGAGCCGACGGGCAGCGTCATCGTCGACATTGGCGGCGGGACAACTGATATCGCCGTGATAAGCCTGAATGATGTTGTGTCGTCGGTGTCTATTCGGCTTGGGGGCGATGCGCTCGACGAGTCGATCATCAACTACATGCGGCGGCGGCATCATCTCCTTATTGGGGAGACAACCGCTGAGCAGGTCAAGAAAACGGCAGGCTCGGCCCATCCGGACTTCGACGGGCAGCAGATGGAGGTGAGGGGACGATCACTGGTGTACGGTGCGCCGGCATCGCTTGCAGTCACGGGGCGCGAGGTGCGGGAGGCGATGGGAGAGGTAATCGGGCAGATAGTTGCAGCGGTTCGCCAGGCTATAGAAAAGACCCCCCCGGAGTTCTCTGCCGACATCCTGCGGCGCGGCATATCGCTGGCGGGGGGCGGGGCACTGGTGCGCGGGCTTGACCGCAGGCTGGCACAGGAGCTGCATCTTGAAGTGACAATTCCAAAGGACCCGCTTGTGGTTGTTGCGGAAGGGGCAGGCCGCTGCCTCGATGACAGCCAGGCTTTCGCGCACGTGTGGTCGTAAGTCCTGTATTGGGGCCGCTAGTTGGCGTTTGCCGCGCGAGGTATCGGCTCGCTCTGCTGATGGGAATCTTGCGCAGCTTTAGACGCCGCTTTGTGTGCCCTGAGCGAGCTTAAGTCCCCTGACACAAGCGCCACGATTCCGCCGATAGCGCTTGTTGTGGTGACCGCCATGAGCCATAGGGCGCCGAACACCACTGCCTCATCCTGAGACATGAGCGCAGGAGCAGACGTAAGAAAGAACACGTACGACTTTTCTCGAACGCCGAGCCCGTTCCAGCTAATCGGAAGGCTGCTCAAGATATTGACGAACGGAATCACGACAAAGAGGGTGCTGAGGGGAATCGAGAGTCCCAGGCCGTGCGCCATCACGGCGTGCAGCGAGATCTGGAGCACATGAAACACAACCGAGATCACAGTGATGATGGAGATAGTCTTCGGGTCGCGTGGGAAGATCGCCGCAACATGGCGAAGCTTTGCAGCGAGCTTGGTGCTCTTAATGCCCGGGATATGGATCAGGAGCCAGGGGCCGACGATCCAGGCTGAAATGAATCCGACGACGAGCAAGAGCAGGAGGTGCAGCAGCTCCGGCTGCACCCGGTCGTTTCCTATCGAGTAGCTCGTTATGAGGGCCAGAATGCACAGGACGGTAAGGCCGTGTATGCGGTCGACGACGACCGACGCAATTCCTTCGGCCTTCTTGGGCTGGCCCTGCGCAATCAGGATGCCTCGCGCTGCATCCCCTCCGACCATACCGAGACCAAAGCAGTTGACGAACATGCCGATGAAGTAAGCCTTGAGGGCGGTGAGGTAAGGGGTGTTGATCCCGCCGCGCCGGGCGATCGTCCACCACTTTACCGAGCTCATGAGCTGGCCCACGAAGTACCCAAGGACAACGAGGACGACGGTGCTGAGCTCAACTCGGCCGAAGGCCTTTGCCAGGCGCTCCTGATCTACTGAATAGAGCACGATGGCCAGGAGAGATGCGGAGAGGAGAAACTTTATGAGGCTCTTGGGATTCATGGCGTGCCTAAGGCCTAATTATTTCAGATTCCAGGGATTTATTCAAACTGGGGTAAATCCCCAGAAAACGGCATACCGCTGCTTGATAGGGTCGAGCGTAGCCCACAGTGGTCTATCCCAAACAGGTTCTGACACCGTTCCGTAATTGTTCAAGGTTTTGGGCCGCCTGGTATTTTATCACCGAGCATTATCGGCTAAATCGTTACGGCCACTATGACATTAAGCTTCCACTTCCCGCACAACGAGGACGACCAGCCGAAGCTTCCCGACCTCAACCGCTCTGTCATTCATCTCGACTCTGTTCCTGCTGAGGACACAAAGGCCCGCCGCCAGCTCTTGCTTGAGGCACTGCCACTCGCCCATCAAGGTTACTGGCACCTCCTGGGAGACTCCACCAAGCGGGAGCTTTCAACGCTTGGCCTTGTGGGCAAGGTAGAGCTGCCGCCTCACCTTATAACCACTGCGGCCTTTGACCGCCTGTTGCATGTGCTTGAGCGGCTTCCGAAAGATGCCGCCGAGTATGCCTTCAGCGTTATCGAGCAGGTGGTGGCGAGGTTTGGCAGCAACGCGACCGCCACCGTGACGATTCACCTGATGGAACTGCAGGGGGTCTGCAGGAGCAGCTCGGCCAACCCGAAGGAAGAGTTCGCGATGGGGGTACGCAAGCTCGCGCTCGCCCTCCATGAGGACGACAACCTCGGCCTTAAGAGCTTCGATAGCCTGCTTGAGGACGCGCTGCGCGCCCGTGTTGATAAGACGATCCTCAACAAAAACCTCATGTTGTACCTCACGACGAAGGACTACTACCCCCAGAAAGAGGCGCTCCAGATACTTTTTGAGATCGGCCGCCACAACAGCCCTCCGTTTCTTGAGGGGCGTCGATTCAAGAAGCAGCGCGAGGAGGTGCGGCATCGCGCAGAGACTATCGTCTCGCGCACCTACAAGTTCACCCACAACTTCGGCCGCTTCCTGTGCGAGACGAAGCGCGTGTCACCTGATCAGCCTTCGCTGCTGGCGCGCTTTGGCGAGGAGAACTTTGACGAGGCGTGGCGCCTCAAGGCGCTCGACAAGAACCGCTCGCCCGGCCCCGGGGTTCTCCTGAAGTCGCCCCACGTCGAGAGCCTCTTCTTCGGTGGGCGGCAGGCTGACGGCTGGTACAAGCAGGCGTATGCGCCGTATGGCGATGCCCTCAAGCAGTTCCCGAAGGCGTCATTTCTCGTCTCCCGAGCCGGGTTCTTCGTGTTTAACGACGCTCCCCAGTATAGCCTGCCGGTCGGAAGCCTCTCATTGGGGGCGCGCGAGCCGTATTGCGCCGCATTCATGAACAACCACCTGACCGGAGGATTTGAGCTGGCCGGCATGCTGCCGGTGAGGATCGTCCGCAGGCACATTATCCGCTCGCTTGAGGATATGCGCGCGAGCGACGACGATGGAGGCGTGGCTGATGTCACCGCACCGGGATTTAACTTTGACTCCCTGGCGCGAGAGGCGATGTGCGAAAAGCTTCCGGCGCTACGGCTGGCCAACATCTCGGTTGCTTTCGGCGGGGCTGTTGCAGCCTATCCTGCGGGGTCGCAGCCCTACTATGCTTGGGAGCCGGTGTGGGGCGATGGGGGCAGGCTGTGGCAGGACGGGCTCGGCCGCATCCACCACGCATGGAGGGCCCTTGAGTTTGACGCTGGGGATGAGACTCTCGGCAAGTCAGCCATTACGAGACGGCGCATTGAGGCCTTGAAACCCCTCGGCGAGGGATGCAAGGTTGTCGCCGACGCGGCAGAGGGGTTCCTCAACCTGCTCGACCTGTTCATGTTCCGCTACGACGCGTGGAAATGCGGCCTGACACCGCGCCAGGGCTCCAATGCCCTTATGCTATCTGAGGCGTTTACCGAGCACCGCGTGCGACGTGAGCAGGGTGCTGCGCGCGACGACTTCAGCATTCTGTGCCTTGCGAACAGGTACGACTGGTCGGCCGACCCCGTCCCGGTGCTCGACACGCACGACCTTTCGCTGCGCCTCCCAACGGGGACGGCTGTGAGCCTGTCGATCGAGCCGCATGGCCGTGAGCGCGCTGAAGCGCTCTGGGAGCGTCACATCGTCCACCAATTTTGCAATTTTTACGATGGGATGCAGCAGGAGACGGAGCGTACCCTTGTGTTTCTGCCGCGCAACCACGTCAATCTTCAAGGAGCTGAGCCAACCCGATGATCTCAAAAGCTGCTAACAACTCTCTCAACCCCTTCGCTGGCCTGTGCCTGCCGCCTGCCCGTCTCGCACCGCGCATGTCTTCCAGCGCGCCTGCGGCGACGATGTCTCTTGGCGCGCCTCCGGCGACGACGTCTTTTGGCGCGCCTCCGGCGACGACGTCTCTTGGCGCGCCTGCGGCGACGATGTCTTTTGGCGCGCCTGCGGCGACGATGTCTCTTGGCGCGCCTCCGGCGACGATGTCTCCTAGCGCCCCTCCGGCGACGACCCCGGTCGCGCCGCCGGCCCCGCCAGCCACACCCAGCCGACCAGAGCCAAAGCGCCCCTCGCGTCCCCACACGCCGCCATCGCCCGACCAGCAGCCGCGGCCGAGGCCCAAGGAGATCCCACAGCGCTGCCCGATGCCGGGCTGCCGGGCTGAGGAGTAATTGAGCCTTTTCCAAGGCTGTAGCGCCGCGCTAGACTTCTCAGGAATAAACCTAAGTGGTGTCTGTGGCGAAGCAACCCCCAACAAGGAATAGGCCCGACCGGGACCCGATGAACGTGGGCCTCAACCGGAGCCGCAAAAAGTCCCCTCTGAGCCTGCCGCCGTTCATAGAGGAATACGGTGGCTGGTTCGCAGCGGCCGTGGTCATCGTGCTCTTCCTGGTGCCGTTTAAGATGCTGGGCTGTTTCGATAGCCCTGCGCCCCAGACGCAGTCGACCGCGGTTCTGCGGGTAACCTCGGGACCGCTTAAGACGTGGACAGAGGGATCATCGACAGAGCTGCAGTCGGTATCGCTGGAAGTCGAGAATCGCGGGCCACAGGCGGCGCAGGCCGTTGCCGTCTCTATACAGGTGCGCTCAACATTGTTCTCGCTTTCAGGCCCACAGAGCCTGCAGCCCGGGCAGCGGGCTTTCTACAACGGAAACACCAAACTCAACGTGACCTCAGAGGATGTGCTCGGCGTGCAGCTTTCGTGCGCGAACTGCCCGGCGCCATCTTCTGCCGCCGGCGCGGCCTCAGGCCAGTAGGTCTCTATAGTCTCTTCTCCATGATGCCCCGTGTGTACTCCTCAACAGGGATCGCAAGGCTCTCAAGGATTTCGTAGATGCGCCCGAATGTCACGTTCGGGTCCGGATCGCGCAGCGCGCCCCAGGTGCCGGCGCGCAGCTCGCGGCCTTCGACTTTGCGCTTGAGCGACCCATGTCCGCCATGGCCATCCGTGGTCTCGACCACGCTCCATGGCTTAAGGGACGAGACGAAGTCTCGATACTTCATCTGTCCTGTGCGGTGCAAAGCTGTACGCAGGTCCCGCCGAACATCGCGACGCGATAGCTCTGTCTCGGACAACTCGGGCAGTGCCTCTGCTTGCGTGCCGTCTTCCAAACGGCGCATCAGCCACACGGACGGATCCTGAACCTCGATGTTGGCGCGATGAAGGAGCTCGCCGACGGCTGTCTCGCTGGAGCCGGAGAAAAACGAGATCCGCGCCTGGTTACCGGGAAGGCACGTGCCCAGCACGAAGGCGCGCGGCCCGTCAAAGACAACGACCGTCGGCTCGTCATCGGAGATGATGCTGAGCAGTTCCGGGTGGCGCGCCCAAAGGCCAGCCAGCTTGTGCTGCTGCACCGCGATGCATCCCTCAAGGGTCGAGCGCATTGTGGCGGTTTCGGGCGTCTCCTCCTGCTTGAGGAGGCGCTGTGCATAGGAGCTGAACATCTTTCCCTGGCGATTAATTGAGAGCCCGACTGCGCCGTTCGCCGCGAAGTCGAACGCCTCGGGTAAGCCGATGCCTGCCAGGTTGTGCGACATGCCTGCTATACCCTCAACCTGCACCGCCACGACCGTTGTGTCGCTGTGGCTTTCAAATGACACATACACGGTGGGCTCGGAATGGTCGGGAGAGATGTCAACCGAGGCGAGCTGGCCGGGAACGAAGAAGTCGCTCTTGAGTGCAGCAGGGGCGGCGCGCCGCAGGTGTTCCTGAAGGTGCGGCAGCGCCAGGTCAACAAAATGCGTTCTGACGAGGAAGCTCCCAACGGCCTCCGCGAGCTGGCCTGGATCTTGGCTGAACGACAGTAGGCTCTGGCGAGTGGCATCGAATTGGCTGCGGGAGCAGAGGGAGAAAACCCTGAGATGCCCCGCGGCCGAAGCCTTGACGAGCTCCCCAAACTCCGATGCGACGCGCTTGAATGCCGGATTAGAATTGAGGCGGTCGAGGGTCTCGTTGAGAAGGGCCTTGCGGACATCGGAGACCGCAACGCTGGCGAACGAGCACACGAGCTCGTCGTCGTGCTTGTCAGCAGGGGCGAGGTATGGCGTTAGCGTAGCGAGGAGCTGTCCGTATGCAAAGCGCAGCACGCTAAAGGTCCTGAAAAGCTCCCGGCCGCTTGAAACCTCAAGTAATCCGCCCTGCTCAAGAAGCCCAAAAACTTCGCTAACTGTGTCTGAAATCCACTGCTCGACCTCTGGGCGCTGCTCGTAAAGCTTGCGCGCTTTGCCGGCACGCACCTCGCTCTTGATTCCTTCCTCTACACCGGGCTTTGGGCGCCTTGGCCCAAAAAGATCTGTCTTCACGAGACCGGAGAAGGGTAGCTCTGCCACGGCGTCATGAAGAAACGGGAGCAGGGGATCGAAATAGCTGTCGGGCTTCGACAGGAGCAGGTTGACCACCGAACGGTAGGCCTTCATGGCGGACGTATTGTTGTGAAAGGAGCGTAGTAGAAGATCGACTTGCTCTTTCTCTTTGGGAACCTTGCCACACAAGATGATCTCAGACGCAAGATCGAACGATGAGGTGATGCCGCGCAGGTCGTTGTCGGTGTAGGCCCGAGCCTTTGTCATCTTTGGATTCCCCCCCGTCCTGCAGTGGGCACGCAGCGCGGCGAGCCTTCAGAAGAGCAATCAGTATAGCCGTGCGGCTTTCCTAAAGAAGGGCATGAGGCGACCTAAAGCGGCGTCGTTGGTAGGTTCTAGTAGCTTGCGGACTGGATTAGACTTTTGGCTCTACGGGTGCCAGACTCTGGGCCTATTTCTGGGCCTGCCATGACAAAAAACCTTACCCCTGCCGTAGTGCATCCCGCGAAGGTGAATCTCCCGCGAGCCATATTTCTCTATGGTCTCGCAGGCTCGGGCAAGAGCTACTGCGGCGAGCTCTTTGCCGCGAGGTTCGGGTACCGCAGCTACGATCTCGATCAGCACATCACCGATGCCATGCGTATGGCGATCCGGGAGGGGAGATCCTTCACAGATGAAATACGGGACGAATTCTTTCATCGTTTGAGGGATGTGCTCGGCCCTCTCTTAAAATCAGAGCCGAAGCTCATCGTGATGCAGGGTGCGTACAAGGAGCGTCACCGTAAACTCATCGAGGGAGCCTATCCGGAGATAGAGTTCGTGCGGGTCACCGCGCCCCTGGAGGTCATCTCGCGGCGGCTCTCGCGCCGCGGAGACTCGGTCGGCTCCGATTACGCCGCCTCGATAGCCCGAAACTTCGAACCGAGCCTCTCGGACCACGAGTTCAGCAACGACGGGGCAGGGGATGATGAGCTTTGCGCGCGTTTTGCGGCGCTTTTTGAGGGGCCGAGAGGGCCAGGATAACGGCCTTTTTGAGGAACAATTCCACCAAATCCCGGACAGATGACAATTGGGGGGAGATTCTCTATACTTAGGGGACGCCTGGTTGCCGACAAGTCGGGGACAAGCAGGCGGTAGGTAGAAGAGTTCATGTGGGCCGATAGCTCAGGTGGTAGAGCAACTGGCTTTTAACCAGTGGGTCGCAGGTTCGAGTCCTGCTCGGCTCAGTTTCTTTCCTGTTCCAACTTGGCTTCGCCAAGATTGGAATGACGGACGGTATTGTTCCTATTCCAACTTGGCTTCGCCAA
>CANIHJ010000042.1 GCA_947467385.1 Deltaproteobacteria bacterium
AGGGGAGGTCCGGATTTTCGAAGAGTCTGGCGCGCTCGTCACAAGCCTTAAACCCTTTGGTGACAGCTACACCGGAGGGGTGAATGTGGCGTCGGGAGACGTTAACGGCGATGGCACGCCCGACCTGATCCTTGCCACCGCGAGCCGCTTCCGCGACAGCAACCACATCAAGGTCTACGATGGCACACGGTTCGGCGCATGGGGGCTTCCGATGATCTCTATCCCGAACCCCTTCCTGGATTCGGGCTGCGACGGCGTTTCGATTGCGAGCGGTGACTTTGACGCAGACGGCTCGTCCGACATCGTTATCGGCGCAGGCGCAGGGTGCCCTGCCGCCGCAACGGTTCTCAACAAGAACGGAAAACTCTTACAACGATTCACCAACATAAGCCCCAACCACACTGGCGGAATTCGAGTAGCAGCTGGCGATCTCACTGGGGATCGCAAGGCTGACCTCATCACGTATGGGAACAGGCTCGACATCGTCGATGGTTCAAACGGAAACATCCTAGCCAGCGAGGCTCCGTCGACCCTTCCAGTCGAGGTAATCCCTCAGGTCGCCTTCGGTTCGCTACCCCCCTTCGGCGCTACGGGCTTCGCAACCGTGCTCGGAGCCAGCTACAGTGACGCACAGTTCAATCCCGAGGCGAATCAACGATTTAGAATTTCTCCTGGAAGTGTTTCGCACATTATCGACGCAACCGGGCAGATGTCGGTCGCTATCGACGATAAACGAGTGATTTGGGGCGTTCCCCGCGCAGAAGGGGCATTCGTCCGGGTGAACAGCGTTAATACCGATGGCATGATCGTAGGCCTGTGGAGCTTTAAGGCATTCAACGAGCCGAATGCCTTTGTCTCGGTCGCCCCGATTAGGGTTCTTCCGCTCGCGACACCTGCTCCCCTCATGACCGCACGCCCAGCACCGGCTGGAACCCTCGATGGCTACGCAGTGGGATCAAGTGGGACGGGAGAGGTTCGCGTGTACAGGGGAAGCGGAGAACTCGTCTCGTCGTTCTATCCCTTCGGAGCGTCGTTCTTGGGGGCCGTGAACGTCGCTATGGGCGACATCAATGGCGATGGTCTCAAAGACCTGATCGTGAGTGCAGCGCAGCGGGTCGCTGGCGCAAACCGCATCAACGTCTACAGCGGAGCATCGCTGAACGCGGAGAGCCCAGCTCCAATGCTCTCTCTTACCCCCTTTGCTGATGGCGGTGATGGTGTCGCTGTTGCGACCGGCGACGTGGACGGCAATGGGGCTGATGATATTCTCCTCGCTCCTGGAGTTGGGGGCACCCTACAGGTTCTTGCGATCGACAAGGATCAAAACGTCCTCACGAGGATCGTGTCTGATAAGTCAGTTACACAACCACTTCAGGTTGCGGCAGGGGACCTAAGCGAGGATAAACGCGCCGAGCTGGTTGTTGTTGATTCCGATCGTCGTATCACGATCGTCGATGGTGCCACAGGCACATTCCTACACTCAATCGCCCCCGCATCGGCCGATATTCCCATATTCGTCGCAGTGGGCATGCTCGAGGGCTCTCAGCAGCTCGTCTATACTATGGGCAACTTTCTGGGCGGGCTCCACTACACGCCGCGCCAGACACTGTTCGGCGAGAACTCTGAGGTTCACGTGGTGCCGGAGCGTTGGGATGTCAGCTCTTCAGTATTCTTCACCGCCTTGGACGGGGAAAGCGGCGTGAAGTTGGCACTCGATTCCGGCAGGCTGCTCATCAGCGCGGTGAGTGGAGGAACCGGCAAGCTCTTCGTCCGCCAGTCCTTGTCGCAGGATGGTGTCGCCTCAGAACCATTTGCCGGAGCAACGCAGCCGTTCTCGGTCTCTGGCGCACGATTTGCACAGGGCGCCGATGTTGCTCCGGACACGGAGACACCGGTAGGCGACCCGAACAACGGCGCTCCACCGACGAACACCGCAACCGCCACATCTACGTCGACCCCCACTATTGCGACCGGGCCACAGAACCCGCCACCCGATACGGCGGCTCCACCGGTGGACACCCCTGCCCCGGCTACTGCGATTCCGCCTGCGGACACTGCCGCACCTCCAGTTACTGTAGCTCCCCCGGATACCGCGGCTCCGCCCGACACTGTCACTCCGATCAGCTCTTCAACCCCAACGAGCATGCCCACGAGCACCCCAACCAGCTCGCCGACTCCGACGAGCACGCCGGCTACAACGGATACTGCCGCATCCCCAGTTACTGCGGCTCCAGCGGATACTGCGACTCCTCCAGACAGCACCATCCCACCAACTGCGGTTCCGCCCACAACCCCTCCGGAGCTTGGAGCGGGAGTCCCGGCATGCTCTGACGATGTCGACAACGACAACGACGGACTTAGCGACCTGATGGATGACGACTGCGAGGATGCGTCCGACACGACCGAGGGGGCTGCGCAAGCCGAACCCCTTGAGCTCTCGCTAGAGGGGCTCTACCCGCTCGCCGAGAGCTCGTTCGTCGCCTACATCACCTACAACAACAAGACAGACACGGTGCTTAAGGTGCCGGTCGGCGACCGCCAGGACTTGCAGAACTTCTTCTCGCCGGGGGCTCAAAACCGCGGCCAGGGAACCGAGTTCAAGCCCGGCACCCACCGCGGCGCTATCCGTCTGCCATTCACTGGCCAGGCGCTAACATTCACGGTGCGCGCGCCGGGGGGCACCACCCAGACCGTGCGGATCACGACAGACAGTCCGCAGCTCAAGGCGATCCTTCCGGTTGCTCAGTGCATCAACCAGACCGAGTCCGGTGGCTTCTCCGCGGTGGTGGGTTACATCAACCCCAACCCGTTCGACATCTTCATCCCCGTTGGACCCGCAAACCAGTTTTCGCCCAAGCCGGCCGACCGGTCGCAGCCGCGGCAGTTCTTCGCCGGAAATAACTCGGCCGCCTTCGCAGTGAAGGTGGCCCAGGATCTCGTGTGGACGGTGAGCGGCCGCACCGCGACTATCTCGCCAAAGACCGATGTGTGCGATTGCCCAGCGGCGAACATCCTGCCGGTGAGGGAGAAGGTGCGCATCCTGTCGCAATCGCTTGGGGAGATCGCGTTTGAGGCGATTTCGCGCCTTGAGACGGCAAGCGGGGCCAAGATGGCTAACTCGCCAGAGAGCGGCCGCAAGCGCATTCGAGAGGCTCTGGAACGCGCCCAGCGCAAGGCCGCTGATCTTGTGCTGGCAGTACGCGAGCAGACCAACAAGCTTCCGGCAAACACGCGCAGCTGCCCAACGACGCCTCCGGGCTGCACGATCATCGACGACGGGCCAAAGGTCGAAAATATGCGGGACAGCTATGACTCAGCTCTGGCCTTGGTTAACCGCGTGCTTAAGCGCGCAACATTCCTCGATCCGAACGGCGCTGACGAAAACCAGCGCCTGATGCGACGCGCCGAAAAGGCGCATGAGGACGGGCTGGCTGAGCTCAATGGGATTGCCCGCTTCAGGACGAGCTGCAAGTAGCGCAGCCCAACCCCTACTTGCTCATGACCTCCTGCATCTTCGCCCCGATCTCGTGCGGAGAGCGAACGACGTGGATGCCTGCGGCTGAGAGGGCCGTAAACTTGGCCTCGGCGGTGTCGTCACCGCCGCTGATGATCGCTCCAGCGTGGCCCATGCGGCGGCCTGGAGGGGCGGTCGCACCGGCGATGAAGGACACAACGGGCTTCTTCATGTTCTCTTTGACCCACTGGGCAGCATCGACCTCAGCGCTTCCGCCGATCTCGCCGATCATGACCACTGCGTCGGTGTCCTTATCCTCGTTGAAGAGCTTAAGGCAGTCGATGAAGTTTGTGCCGTTCAAGGGGTCGCCTCCGATGCCGATGCAGGTCGACTGCCCCATGCCGAGCGCCGAGAGCTGAAACACCGCCTCGTAGGTGAGCGTGCCGCTGCGCGACACAACACCGATGCGGCCCGGCTTGTGGATAAAGCCCGGCATGATGCCGATCTTGGCTTGGCCTGGGGTAATGATGCCTGGGCAGTTGGGGCCGATAAGGCGGGTGCGGCGGCCCTGCATGAAGGTTGCAACCTTAAGCATGTCGAGCACCGGAATTCCCTCGGTGATGCAGATGACGAGGTCTAGGTCTGCGTCAACGGCCTCCATGATCGCGTCTGCTGCGAATGGCGGTGGGACGTAGATGATCGACACGTTGGCGCCGGTCTCTTTCTTGGCCTGGTGAACGGTGTCAAAGAGCGGGATGCCCTCAAAATCTTGGCCGCCCTTGCCCGGGGTCACGCCGGCAACCATCTGGGTACCGTACTCCTTACAGGCGCGGGTGTGGAACGCGCCGGTCTTTCCCGTGATTCCCTGGGTTACAACGCGTGTGTTTTTGTCGACTAAAACGCTCATGGTGTTTTTTCCTTAGTTACTTGGCTAGAGCCACGATCTTCTTTGCTGCGTCATCCATGGTGTCGGCCGGCGTAATAGCGAGACCCGACTCGGCAAGCATCTTGCGCCCAAGATCGACGTTCGTTCCCTGAAGCCGCACGACGAGTGGAACCTTGAGCCCGACCTCCTTGGCCGCCTCGATGATGCCGGTCGCAATCACGTCACACTTCATGATGCCGCCAAAGATATTGACGAGGATGCCCTTAACCTTTGAGTCCGAGAGCAGGATACGGAACGCCTCGGTGACGTTCTCCTTCGTGGCTCCACCGCCGACATCAAGGAAGTTGGCGGGCTCACCGCCGAACGCCTTGATGATATCCATGGTTGCCATGGCGAGGCCCGCGCCGTTGACGAGGCAGCCGATGTTACCATCGAGGCCGACGTAGTTGAGGCCGTACTTCTGAGCGCGCAGGTCGCGCGGATCCATCTCATCGTAGTCCATCATCTCGTGGATCTCTTTCTGGCGGAACGCCGCGTTGTCCTCGAGCGCCACCTTGGCGTCGAGGAGCACGAACGTGTTCTCTTTGGTGAGCACGAGGGGGTTAATCTCAAGCAGGCCGAGGTCGCAGTGGACAAAGGCCTTGTAGAGGCCCTTCACGACCTCAGCGAAGTGCTTGCGCGCCTCGACTGGGATCCCGAGTTCAATCGCGAGCTTCGATGCCTGATATCCCTGGAGACCTACCTTGGGGTCGATTCGAACGTTAAGGATCTTGTCGGGGGTCTTGTGCGCAACCTCCTCGATCTCCATTCCGCCCTCAGTCGAGGCGATGATCGAGACGCAGCGCTTGGCGCGGTCAACGAGGAGGCTTAGGTAGTACTCCTTAGCGATAGCGCAGCCGGCTTCGACGTATACCTTATGCACGATCTTGCCCGCGGCGCCGGTCTGCGGCGTCACAAGCTTCATCCCAAGAATCTTCTGGGCGGCTTCGCGCGCCTCGGCCGAGCTCTTAGCGAGCTTGACGCCGCCGGCCTTGCCGCGCCCTCCGGCGTGGACCTGCGCCTTAACAACGCAGATGCCGCCCCCGAGGATGTCTGCAGCGGCTTCAGCCTCGCCCGGCGTGTAGCACACCTGGCCCCGCAAGATCGGGAGCCCAAAATTCTTTAGTACCTGCTTCGCTTGATACTCGTGGAGGTTCATAGTGTCTCTTCCTACTGATTCGTTATCGTTACAAGATGGCAAGGAGCTGCTTTACGCGCTCTGCGGACTCGTGCAGGGCCTTCTTCTCGTCGGCGTTGAGCTCGATCTCGATCACCTTCTCGATGCCGTTCTTGCCGATGACGACCGGCACGCCAATGTAGAGGTCCTTCAGCCCGTACTCGCCGTTGAGCATCGCTGCGGCCGCAAGCACCCGGCGCTGGTCAAAGAGGTACGACTCAGCCATCTGGATGGCCGAAGCTGCCGGCGAGTAAAACGCCGATCCGTTCTTGAGCAGCGCGACAACCTCTCCTCCTGCGCCGCGCACACGCTTCTCGATGGCGTCGAGGCGATCTGCCTTAATGAGGTTGCCCACCGGGATGCCGCCGCAGGTCGTGTACGAGCGAACCGGCACCATGTCGTCTCCGTGGCCGCCAAGCACGAAGGCCGAGACGGACGCCACAGAAACGTTGAGCTCCTCTGCCAGGAATGCCTGGTATCGGGCAGTGTCAAGAACGCCCGCCATGCCGATGACGCGGTGGGTGGGGAAGCCGGTCTCCTTCTGCATGAGGTACACCATCGCATCAAGAGGGTTCGTAATGACGATGACGAGAGCGGACGGGGCGTGCTCTTTAATGCCCTTGGCGACGTTGCGGATGATCTCGGCATTTGTCTTAACGAGGTCGTCGCGACTCATGCCCGGCTTGCGCGGAAGGCCCGAGGTGACGATACACACGTCAGCGCCCTTAATGTCGGCGATGTTGTTGGTGCCGGTAATCTTGAAATCGAGGCCGAATACCGGCGCAAGGTGCGAGAGATCGAGCGCCTTCCCCTGTGGCATGCCTTCAACGACGTCAAAGAGTACGACGTCCCCAAGGTTGCGGGTCCCGCACAAGAGCGCGATAGTGCCGCCGATCTGTCCAGCCCCGATAAGGGCGATCTTCTTCCTGCCTGCTGTGTTAGTTGTCATTCTTGTCTCCATTAGTCGAAGTGCCCACCGGCGCACCGGAGTTTGAAGTTCCTTGCATTTCAGCCGCACCAGTTTGCGCCCGTTGCTGCTGTCCGTAAAGCCCTTCAGCGACTCCTAGTTGCTGCAAAAGCTGGTTCATGTCGGTTTTCGAGAGGTCGAGCGCAGCGCTGCCCCCCTGTGAGAGCGCCACAAAGCGTGGGTTGCTCTTGGCGAGCTGCTTGGCCACCTCAAGCCGAAGCATCGCTTGGCCGCCCTTGCCTGAGAGGGCCGCGATCTGCTGGCGCAGACCCTCAACCTCGGCGTTGCCCTCGGCCGTGATGGCCTTGGCCTCGTTGCTCTTTGCGGCATAGAAGCTGTCGCCCTGGTAGGCCGACTGCTCCTTGTACCCCTTGGCCTCGGCGATGCGGGCGTTGTAGAGGCTCTCTGCCTCGGAGTACTCCTTTTGCTTCTTGGCACGCATGGTCTCGATGCGCGAGCGCTCACCCTCGATGTCCTGCTCCATCTCCTGTATCTCGCGCAGTCGGTCCTGGTAGCTGGTGTCCTCTGAGCCGTCGGCGAGGAGGCGCACGAAACGGAACTGCTTAAGGTTGATAGCCTCAATCTCGATACCGAGGGGCCCGAGCTCGTCCTGTGAGGACTTGAGCGCCTCGTCGACAGTGTCGTTGCGCTTCTTGTCGTCGCGATACTCGGATGTCTTGAGCTGGTTCATGGAGGTGCGGATCTCTGAGCGCACCACCGAGACCACGAGCTCCTTGACCCCTTCTGGCGTCGTAGCGACCTCCTGGGCGAGCTTCACGAGCGACTGGAGATCGGGCTTGATGCGGTAGCGCACGGTGAGCTTGAGCGCCGCCTCGTTACCGTCGCGGGCGCGAGTGTAGACGTCCTCGTTCTGCACGAGCTGAGCGGCGCCGCCGCCGTCACCCATGCCCTTGCCCCAGCTTAGGTACTGGGGCGATGTATCGAAGCGGTAGATCGACTCCCACGGAAAAACGACGACGGTCTGAAGCGGAAGCGCAACTGAGTCGGCAGAACCTACGCCGCCGCCAAGAAGCGGCGGCAGGGTGCGGAAGCGCACGCCATACTCAGTGGCGCCCATATGCTGAAGGCCGGTGTCGCAGCCCGAGAGAACAAGCGCGGCGAGCGCGCACACAAGCGAGCCAAACTTACTGCTTCGCATTTGCGCCCTCTCCTTCCGTCTTGCCGCTCGTTGCGCCGCCGAGACGCTTTACCCACCCATCAAAGTCGTACGGGTCGACGTTGGCGACAACGCCGCCCTTAAGCGATGCGAGGCTTTGGGCGAGCTGGAGCGCCACATACACGTCGCTGCCCACCTTGGCGAACACCTCGCTCTTCTGCTTGTCGATAGCAGCCTTAGCCTCGGCCACGAGGAGCGATCCCTGCGCGATCTTCTCGCGCCGGTAGAGATCCCCTTCCGAGCGGATCTTCTCGGCTTCACTGACGCCCTGCTTGTCGAGATTTTGGATCGATACCTTTCCGTCGGTCTCGACCTTATTGACGTCACGCTGGGCTGCTGCGAACTCTCCGCCAACCTTATTATAGGCGGACTCGAGCTCCTGCAGGTTCTTCTTAAAGATGGCGAGGTCGATCTCGGCCCGATATGTGTAGCGACGCACGAGCACCTCGTCGACCTTAACGCCGACCGGTGCGAGGAGCGCCTGGAGCTGCTCCTGCGCGATCTGAACGCGCTCTTCGCGCGCACGCGGGTCGTAGAACTCAACGGTTGAGAGCGCGCTCAAGGCGCGCTTAAGCTCATTCTCTGCGACCTGCGAGAGGTACTTTCGCCACAGCACGTCGGTGGCGCCGACGGTATTGATGAGCTCTACTGCGCCGCCATGCTGAATGCCGTCGCTGATTCCGGCGCGCGGGTAAAAGCGATAGAGGACGGCTGCGTCGATGTCGACGGTTGTGCCATCAACGGTTGGGATGTCGAGAGACCCGAAGCTGGCCGGGGTTCGAGTGGTGTCGCGCGCGAAGTCGATTATCTGGATCGTCTGCGGCACCTCGTAGATCGTTGAGTAGCCAGGGATCGTCCAGTGGTAGCCGGGGGAAAGCGGCTTTGTAACGAGGCCCTGCCCGGGTCCGAAGGCGATCTTTCTGACGCCGACATGGCCGATCGGGACGATGGCGCCGAAGATGAACGCTACGACGCCGAGCGCGCCGGCGATAATCAGCAGAAGGAACAGGAGCGAAGTAATGGCACGACCGCTCTCTTGGTGCGGTCGTGCGAGTCGTGACGGGCGGGTGCGGAGCATGCGAACTCGTGAAAAATAAGCGCCTGACGTTGGGCCCGGCGAGGGGCTCGCAGCAGCGCTGCCAGGGGTTGAAGTACCATGACTTGACTCAACTGACAAACCCTTAGTATCGCTCAAGAAAACAAGACGACACCTTGCTTTTTTGGGGCGCTTTTCATTACTTCGTCGAGGACCGCAGCGCCGGGGGGCGGTTTATTGGTGTCCTTTGTTACGCCCCAAACGCCGAGAGTCACAATAAATTTCAATAACTCCAGCCACATCGGCCGAAATCGGGGCCTCGGAGGCAAGCCTGCCGCGTAATTTGGTTGAAGGCTTCTTGAGGAATCCTGAATACTGTAGGGAGCGAAAGGAGCGCCTCAGCCCCCTGGTCGTGGCGAAGTGGTTGTATGGTCAATATCAGTCGCGCGAGCCCCCTTGGCGCGATGCTCATTGTGTGTGCGTGCGTGGCGTCATTCTTCGGCGCCGCGGCTTCAGTTGCAGCGCAGGCTTTTCAGCACAACCTTGGGTCAAACCTCGACGCGGTCAACGACTACTCCCCGCAGCTTCCGTTCATCAACCTCTTTAAGATCTCGCGGCCGTGGTTCACGCAGTGTGATCCGGAAGCGGGCTACCAAGGGTGCTCATACCAAAACGCGTGGGACACCGGGGAGGCGAATCTTCTTAACCTCGACAACAGCGGCTGGGTGCGCTCACTCCCTGCCCCGGGTGCGGCGCCTATCTTTACGATGGCGGCCACGTTCTGGGATCTGGCGCAGGGATTCCCGCCTGGGCGCTACATCGTGCTCTATGACGGCGCGGGGACGATTGAGTATGGGATTGCGGGCGAGAAGGTTAGTGGGGAATCCCGCGCAGGGCGCGACGTTGTCGACGTGATGCCGTCGCGCGGCGGGCTTTTGCTGCGCATCGCAGAGACCGACCCGCAGGGCACGGGGAACTACATCCGCAACATCCGGGTGGTGCGCGAGGCGCACGAGGAGCTCGTGGCCACGTCGACTTTTTCGCCGCAGTTCCTGCAGCGCATACGCCCATACACGACGCTGCGCTTCATGGACTGGATGCGCACGAACGACTCAACCGCCGGCACATGGAACTCGCGCCCGCTTGAGGGCGATGCGCGCTACACGGGCGAGCAGGGAGCCCCGCTTGATGTGATGATCGCGCTCGCAAACAGGAGCGGCAAGCGCCCGTGGTTTAACATTCCGCACCAGGCTAACGACTCGTACATCACGAACTTTGCGGCGGCCGTCAAGGCGGGGCTGCGCGCAGATCTTCCGCTCTTCGTCGAGTACTCAAATGAGGTCTGGAATTCAGGCTTTTCGCAGGGGGACTGGATTCAGCAGCGCGGAGAGGCCACGTGGCCGTCATCAGGCGAGAGCGGCTTCACCAAGCGCATCAACTATCACGGCAAGCGCACGGCTGAGGTGTGCGACATCTTCAAGCAGGAGTTCGCCAGCGAGGCGTCGCGCGTAGTGTGCGTCATGGCGTCGCAGGCGGCTAATAGCTGGACTGCAACGGAGGCGCTTGAGTGTCCGTTGTGGGACCGGGCGCCGTGCGTTAGCCACGGCATCGGTGCCATAGCTATTGCGCCCTACTTTGGCGACTACGTCGGCCAGGCTGAGAAGCAGGCGCAGGTCGAAGCCTGGACGCAGGAGAGCGACGGCGGGCTGGGAACGCTCTTCCGCGAGCTGTCGCAGGGCGGGGAGCTTCGCGGCGGGCCGAGCGGCGGCGCCCTCGCGCAGAGCTTTGAGTGGATCGACGCAAACAGCGCAGTTGCCGAGAGCAAGGGTATCGCGCTTGTCGCGTACGAAGGCGGACAGCATCTCGTGGGCATCGGGGCGGCGGGCGGAAGTGCCGCGCTCACAAAGCTCTTTACCTCGGCCAACCGCGACTCGCGCATCCGCGCGCTCTACACGCGCTACCTAAACGGCTGGCATGCGCACGGCGGTGGCGTTTTTGTGCACTTTTCGGATATCTCCCCGTACACGCGCTACGGCTCGTGGGGCGCGCTTGAAATGGCAGGCCAGTCATCGTCTCCCAAGTACAACGCACTCCTCGAGTACGCGGGACTTTCAGTCTCGCCGGGGCCCACCCGCTTTCGGCTAACAGTAGAGAAGAATCGGGGCGGAAGCGTCTCGACGGCGAGCGGCGCTATCAGCTGCGGCACGCACTGCTCGGCGCTTTTTACTCGCAACTCGGTCGTGCCGCTCACGGCGAAGCCGGCGCGCGACTACCGCTTCGTGCGGTGGAGCGGGGCGTGCACGCATCGCCAGCTGCAGTGCCGCGTTCCGATGACCTCGACCAAGACGGCTGAGGCCCTCTTTAGGAGGCGGCCTCAGTAACGGACCCTCATTC
>CANIHJ010000043.1 GCA_947467385.1 Deltaproteobacteria bacterium
GCAGTGCGGGCGAGGGGAGGGCAGCGCGGGGTTATCAGCGTGTGTGCCGCTGGTGGTGCTGGCGCTGCGGTTGCGGTTTCTGTGGAGTAGAGCCGCCTCATTCATCCTCTTACCCTTAGGCTTACCCGTACCCTTACCCGTCCCCTTACCCCTACCCGTACCCCTGAACGTGCAGGTGAACATACCCGTGAGCGTATCCGGGAACGGATACGGGTACGTTTACGTTCACGTTCACGGGGAGGGAGAGGGAGAGGGAGGATGGGGAGGGAGGATGGGGAGGGAGATGTGCTCGGGCTCCCTTATCCTTACCCTTACCCCTGAACGTGCACGGGGATGGGCAGGGATAAGGGAATAGCCCCAACCACTACAGCTTAGTAGCGCGAGTTGTTATATCCGTTCGGCGGAGGTGGCGGCGGGTTGTAGCGGTAGCCGTTGTCAGGGCCATTGTCGTAGTAGCCGCTGTCCCGTCCCTGGCTGCGGCGAATCTCCTCGATCTCGCGCTGTTGCCGGCGGATCTCCTCATTCTGCCGGCGAATCTGCTCGTCCTGCGCACGTGCTCGCGACTCTGCAGTGTCACCCTGTGATCCGATCATGGCGCCACCGAGCGCTCCGGCTGCTGCGCCGATGGCGATGCCGCCGCCCGTGTGTCCCGTTTGGTGGCCGACGATGGCGCCAAGGCCCGCGCCGAGGGCGCTGCCAGCGAGCGCGCCGGTGGCGGTGCCCGAAAGCTGGTTGTTGTTATTCTGGTCGCACGCGCCCAGCGAGAGGGCGAGGGCAAGCGAGGCTGAAAAGATCTTTATGGTGCGCATACCTGGACAGTACCTTAAAGCGATACACTCAACGCACGGCCAACGCCGGCATAATACCTGTATTGGTAACAAAGCTGGCGGGTGAGCGCGAGTGGAAAATCATTTCGTTTTGCGGCAGACCCACGCGCGCCTGTGTTAAGCGCCGAGAGTGCCGTGATGGAGCGCCATGGGCTCTCGCAACATATTGATAACACATGCTAAAATCAACCTTTCACAAAGTGCTAAAGGTCTTTGGCCAACGAGCCGTAACTATCTCCATCGGGGACACGCTCCCCGTAGCCGTAAGCAGCTGTTGCAGTTTTCCGCTGTGCACTTTGCAGTTGCAGTAACCAAACAATCGCGTTCCGGAAGTAAACATTTCTCGTAGCTGTTTCCGTTGTAGGGGGCCTTCTCGACAAAGGCAGGCCCGTCGAAAGCGGTAACTGGTACGGTCGGTGTTGTAGCTCAATTGCGAATAGCTTGAGGGCTCCCGTCAAAGGATTGATGGGGAAACACCGAATATTTCAAGGAGGAAATAACTGTGGCCATAACCATTAACTCAAACCTGGCGTCTCTTCGTGGACAGAGACTCCTAGGTGCTTCATCCGACCAACTCACGAACGTTTACGCTCGATTGAGCTCCGGTCAGCGCATCAACAGGCCCAGCGACGACGCTGCAGGCTTGTCGATTGCGGAGTCATTGAAGACCAACGCACGGGTGGCGAGCACCGCCATCGGCAACGTGCAGAATGGTATTTCGACGATCTCCATCGCTGACGGTGCACTAAGCCAGATCGGCAGTGTGCTTGCTCGACTTGCGGAGCTTTCTGAGCAATCTGCAAACGGTACGTACTCGGTTCAGCAGCGCTCTGCGATGCAGAACGAGTTCGTGGCGCTTGGCTCCGAAATTGAGCGTATCGCAACGACGACTACGTTCAACGGAGTGGCGCTTCTGTCCGGGAATTCGCAGATTACCCTTCAGGTTGGTTTCGATGCGGCGTCAACGTCCCAGATCGTAATAAACCAGCTGACTGGAACTCTTGCGGGTCTCGGCCTCGCAGGCGCTGGCGTGTCTGCCCTGACGTACTCGATCGCGGCTGACTCGACAGACCTGTCCCAGTCGGCTGCGCGGCTTGCGCTCGAGGGCGTCAACAGCGCCATCACGTCGCTTACCACCCTCCGGGGAACACTCGGAGCAGTTGAGTCGCGATTGCTTACTGCGGTCAATAACCTCTCTGTGGCACGTGAGAACTTCATGTCCGCTGAGAGCCGCATCCGCGACATTGACGTCGCGCAGGAAGCAGCCGAACTGACTCGACTGAACATTCTGCAGCAATCTGGCGCTGCGGTGCTCGCCCAGGCGAACGCCCAGCCACAGCTTGCCCTCGCGCTCCTTCGTGGATAGTGAGGCGGGGCGGCTACTCAGCAACGGGTAGCCGCCCTCTTTTTTCCCCGCAACGGGGCTGATTCTTGAAGTTTTGTTCCTGAAGGCAAAGGACTTCCTGCCCCGGATTGAGCCGGGCCGGGAGTTGCTCACTCGAGCGCTCAGGAGCGGTTGCCGGGACGGCTCACGCTGTTAGTCTCCGGAATGTGGTAAGTCCTTTGTCGTGGGGTGCGGGGTTCTCCCGCACCCCTTTTAGTGCGCCTAAGCCCAAGGCACGCGAGCGAATTCTGAGCCGCTGTTTCTTAGCGGCGCAAAAAAAGCCCCGCCGAAATGCCAAATATCGCAGGCGTCGCGGGGGGTTATGAGACACGAAAAAACACCCTCAAGAAAAAAATGGCGACTGCCGTAGCACCCTTTGAAGCAGTTGTGGTGTTGCAGTAAAGGCAGTACCGAAGTTCGGTTGTAGAAGTTACCCCTGTGGTCCTTTGAAGTCCTGATTTCGTACTCCTCCATAACTCAAGCGGAGCAGGGATGCGCTGTTTGGGGGATCGGCACGCACACTCGGGGCAGGGCTCGTGCCTGCGCCGCTGCGGACGGGAAACCGTTACATAGTGCCATTGTTGTTCAAGGAGGAATAAGTCATGGCTATTACGTTAAACAGCAATATTGTGTCCCTTCGGGCACAAACCCGGCTTGGTCGCACTGACCTGGCCATCAACAAGACCTACGAGAAGTTAAGTTCTGGTCTTCGAATCAACTCGGCAGCCGATGACGCAGCAGGTCTCGCTATCGCGGATGATTTGAGGTCCAAGATTCGCGTGGGTCAAGTTGCCGTACGAAACGCGAACGATGGCATCTCCACCGTGGCGATTGCAGACGGGGCGCTAAGCGAGATTGGGGGTGTGCTTGCACGCCTCGCAGAGCTCGCGGAGCAGTCTGCAACCGGCACGTTCTCGGCGATCCAGCGTTCGGCCCTTCAGAGTGAGTTCTCGGCGCTTGGCTCCGAGATCGAGCGCATCGCGCAGACGACCGAGTTCAACGGGGTTAAGATCCTGTCGAGCAGCGGCACTGTGACGGTGCAGGTAGGGTTTGATTCGACCTCGAATTCCCAGATATCGTTCTCGAACGTGCTGGGAACTCTGGCGGGAATCGGCCTTGCGGCGGCCGGCACGTCGGCGCTCACCTACTCAATCAGCGACAACACGCTGGATTTGAGCCAGAGCGCCTCGCGGAATGCCCTCGACGCCGTGAACGCGGCGATCCAGTCCGTCGCCCAGGTTCGAGGTGGATTGGGGGCCACAGAGTCTCGGCTCAGGCTGGCCATCAGCAACCTCGGGGTCGCCCGCGAGAACTTCGCGGCAGCCGAAAGCCGAATCCGCGACCTTGATATCGCAGAGGAGGCGGCAAACCTGACGAGACTCACCATCCTGCAGAACGCAGGAGCGGCGGTTCTCGCGCAGGCGAACCAGGCTCCGGCTCTCGCGCTTAAGCTGCTCAGCTAAAGCGACGGGCGATTGCCCTGACGGAAGGGCTCCAGTGCCGACACGGAAGTTGGCGCTGGGGCCCGATGTCTTTGGGGGATACGGGCTAGTTCCCCCGGACACATGGGTCGGCACGTCCCCGGCGCCATACCCGCAAACGTCCGCATCTCACTCCATTCTAAAAACAGACTCCAGAAAAACCATAGCTATCTGGCCCCACTACCCACAGTAGCTTTTTTCTTCCCACAGCTTTATTATTCTGGCTCGTCAGCCTTCACGGCGGCGCAACGTAAATCAGCTCTTTGGGTATGTGGGGGATGGAGCATGGAAGCAGTTCGGCAATACGAGAATCGCGCCCTCGGCAAACTCGTTGAGTCGTCATGGTTCAAGACCACCTGCCTGATCTTAATTGGGATCTCGGCAGTCCTCCTCGGGCTTGAGACCAGTCCGACGATGCAGGCCCAATACGGCCAGCCTCTCGATGTCCTCGAAGAGGGGATTATCTGGTTCTTTGCGCTTGAGCTGGTCATGCGCCTTGGCGCGTACGGCAAGCGCTGGCCCGCGTTCTTTGCCTCAGGCTGGAACACCTTTGACTTTATCGTTGTCGCCCTGTGCTTTATTCCTGCGGTGGGGGCACTTTCAGCCGTTGCCCGGCTTGCGCGAGTCCTGCGGGCCCTGAGGGTAGTGTCCTTCCTTCCGAACCTTCAGCTGTTGATTGAGGCGCTCCTCAAAAGCTTCAGCTCGATGGGCTACGTCGGTCTTCTTCTCTCTATAGTTTTTTACGTCTACGGTGTTGTCGGAGTCACAATCTTTGCGTCGGCCGACCCGGAGCGCTTTGGCTCACTCGGGGCGTCGTGCATGACCCTCTTTCAGGTGCTGACGCTTGAGGGATGGGTTGATGTCCTGGCTCCGCAGCAGGCGGCGTACCCGGTCCTTGCGCCCCTTTACTTTGTGAGCTTCATCCTGCTCGGCACGATGATCGTCCTAAACCTCTTTATCGGCGTTATCGTTAACGGCATGTCGGAGGCACAGGCCGACCTTCTTCTTGAGAAGGCGCGGAAAGAGGGTGATGAGGTGCGCGACACGCTGAGGGAGGTCGAGAACCAGGTCGGGCGCCTTCGCATGCTGCTCGACAAGCGCGAAAGCGACCTGGCGCAGGCGCGGCAGCTTCTGAAGTCAGCCGCAAACGACGCGGATCCGCGCCGGGAGCGGCTTAAGGCCGTGTAGGTGAGCAGCTTAGGCCCGCTGCAGCCGATCGATGCGGCTGCATAGCGAGAGTGCGATGATGCCTGCCACGAGCGCAACGCCCGAGCCGAGCCAGAAGGGCGCGTCCGACCCAAAGGAGTCCCATACTGCGCCCGCAACCAGGTTGCTGGTGAGCGCACTCAATCCGAGGAACAGGTAGAGCACACCCAGAGCCGTCCCGCGCCGCTCATCAGCAACAGAGTCCACCACGAGAGCCCTCGAGACCCCGTCGGTCAGGGCCATATAGCAGCCGTACACAAAGAAGATAGGCCACAGGGCGGGACCCGAGAAGAGCGCGACGCATGCGTACACAGCGGCGTACACGAGCCAGCCAATACCAACGACCGGCCAGCGGCCGAGGCGATCGCTAAGCCTCCCCGCCGGAAGCGAGAGCGCTGCATAGCTTATGTTGTAGAGCGCATAGAGCAGGACGACCTTCTCGGGTGCGATGCCTTCTTTTGATGCCTTGAGAAGCAGGAAGGTGTCGCTGCTGTTGGCAAACGAGAACACAGCCATAACTCCGAGCGTGAGCCAGTAGCGCCGCCCAAGCCCGCGCACGCTTGAGCCGAATGCAACGGTCGATTCCCAGAGGGAGCGTCGTGGCGCCTCGTCGGCCCGTGCAGGCTCTTCGCGCAGCCATAGGGACACGATCAGAGAACCCGCCGCGAGGCCGGCGGCTGCGAAGAGGGCGATACGGAAGCCTGCTGCTGTCGGCGAGTCTCCAAACCACCACAAGACGAGTGCCGCCAAGAGAACCCCGACGCAGGCGCCGGCGGTGTCCATGGCGCGGTGAAAGCCAAAGGCCTCACCGCGCCTCGCCGGGTCGACCGCGTCCGCTATCATGACGTCCCGCGGGGTGCCCCGAACGCCCTTGCCGAACCGATCGATGAGCCGCCCGAGGAAGAGCAGGTGCCACGTCCATGCCACGGCGATGAGGGTCTTTCCGAGTATCGGCAGCCCGTACCCCAGCCGCACAAGCGACACACGCGCGCTGGCCCGATTGCTCGCAAAGCCGCTTACCGCAGCCATGACGCTGATGACTACCTGGGACATGCCCTCAATGACACCAAGCGCGACGGTCGATGCGCCCAGGACCGATACGATGTACATCGGAAGGATCGGATAGGTCATCTCTGACGAGACGTCTGAGAAGAAGCTTACCCATCCAAGGAGAATAATGCTGCGCGGAAGCTTTTTTGCACGAGAGCTCACCACCCCCTCATACCAGAAGGAGCGCCAGAGAAAAGGGGTAAAGTGAGCTTGGCCTGGGCTTAAGCAGCCGGCTACGCGACACGGATGGAGATATGAGATCCCGGGCGCGGCTTGCGGTAGGTCTGCCAGGCCGATCCGCCGCGCTGGAAGATCTCCCAGTACTTGCACCCATGCCCGCTCGAGCCCGGTGAGAGGGCGATATCTCCCTCCTGCACGTTGAAGCTTCCCGAGGCAACAGTGACCGCCATCTCCACGTCGTTGATCGAAACCATGACGCGCTGCCCCGGCTCAAGCCCCTTGAGCTCGACCGCCCCGTCACGCATCGTGGTCTTGAGGTTTCCGAACGAGTCGATGTAGCCCACGGCTGCTGGCGGCGGGGGAGGAATCACGTCCGTCGGAGAGAGCTTCTCAACGAGGAAATCGATCTGTCCCCGCGCGGCGCGGCCGACCAGCTGCGGGAAGTTGTCGCGCGAGCGGAACTGCGACCCGCCCGTGTCGACCGTTATCTTCCAAAGCTCAGCCAGATCCTCGCGCACAAACGAGAGCGAGTAGCCTGAATTGACCGCCATTACCTTCACGCCGCTCTTGAGCACGCCGTACAGGAAGCCCTCACCCTCGTTGTTGGTGCGGGCCTCTCGGCGATCCTTGCGCGGCGCACAGTTGGCATAGATGATCGTGTCGCTAGGGCGCAGGGCGTCGGACTGGTTTCCGAGCTGCGCAACGACGAAGCCGGTCGACACGGTGTCGAAAGACTTAACCGAGGTGATGTGCCAATGATAATCACCTGGGATCTGGGCGGCAAGGGCCGACACGACCTCTGCGCAGGCGAGGTCGCCTGGGGCGTAGTCCATGACCATGTGAATCAACTTCTGCATACAGTAAGCTCCGTAACGATCCAGGCTCTTTCAGGGACTCATAAAAGGTATCAAAGAACTGGACCTTAAGCTCATCCCTTGGGCCGGTTTGATTCGGATGAGGCTTCAGATCGCCCCTGGTAGCGACAGGACCTGACAGCCCCCGCGGTTTTTGCCCCGACGAGGCCGCGCAGTCGACAGATTTAACGGTTTTGACTAGCGGCTGAGCTAGTGAAAAAATCAGGTGATTTCAGGCGAAAGGAGGATGGCATGGCGTCTCAGCAAGAACCCGGACAGGCTGGAAACAGGGAAGCAGGCAGAGTGGGGGACTCGCCTCTTACCGCGGAAACCATCGGCAGCGGCATGGGCCCGCGTGAAGCGGCCATTCTCGAGCAGCGCGCAAATCTCATCCGCGAGATTCGGACAAATCCCGAAAGCAACCAGCCCAGGCTCGCCTATGCGGAACTCTTGGAACAGGCACCGCTACACTCTTCCGACAAGGCGCGTGCTGAGCTCATCCGTCTGCAGGTAACGAGGGGATCTGCCCCGGCCTCTGAAGGGGAGCAGGCGCTCGTGCGCGAGCACGGCGCGAAGTGGGAGGCAGCGATCGCTCCTGCGCGCAACCCTGAGTGGGATCGCGGTTTCATTGTGGGGGTCATGGCGACGCCGGATCAGTTCTGCGCCGCCGCAGGCCGCCTCATGCTTGAGCCGGTGACAAAAGTTGTGAACCCTGCGTTTGGCGGCTTTCTCAACTACGAGTGGGAGGGCGGCTTCGACCTCGATAAGATGCTCAAGAGTGACGCGTTCCGTCAGGGCATACAGCGCCTTGAGTTTCTGTCGGGCTACGCCCGGACATTCTTTATACTGCTCGACAATATCAATTCGAAGCTCTCTCTGCGTCAGGTGCACTTCGCACAGTTTCACGATTCGGTTGAGAGCATCGCGCCCTCGGGTAATAAGTACGAGAATGAGCGTAGGCACTACGCGCTCAATCTGGTGAGCGTCAGCGAGGAAGGAGACCGGAAGGCGGGACCCCTGAAGTTTCACGCCACTACGTTTACGTTTGATCGGTTCTAGGAGATCTCATCCAAGGATGCGCCGGAACGAATAAACGCCACGGTTTCAGAGCGCTCCTGAAGATAGATGACGCTCAGCCGAGAGAGCTGAAGCTCGCTGAGATCCTTAAGATTGTGACGAGTGAAGCCATCGGCTTCGTGCGGGGGGATCCAATTGGCATCAAAGGTGCCGGGAGCGTTGCGGGTATGGTCGCGCCCCCACGTGTCCCACGGGTCGCCACAGGAGCCCTCATCCGGCTCACCTATGAGCAGATACTCCTTGACCGAGGGAGCTTTCCGGAAATCGCTGGTCAGGTCCGTGTATGCAGGCATCCAAGAGAAGATGATGATCGTCGGCTGGTGCCTGTCGATCGCCTCCTGGTGCCCGAGCTGCTCAACCGCAAACGACTGCCCGATTTTCCACTCACCCGAGTCAGTAGCGACCACCTTCGCGCAGCTCTCTGGCCGACTAGAGAAGCTCTTGCTAAGAAAGTGCGTGAGCCGGCCATTTCCCGCGCCGACCTCCAGGATCGTGATAGGATTCTCTGGGGTTCCCCCAAGCTCGAAGGCCCGTTGTGACAGGTAGCCTGCGAGCGCATCGACGTACTCCTTGGTCAAGATCTCGAATACTCGGTGCTTCGGATCGTTTATAACTTTGAGCCACTGATCCTGATTCGCCCAAGAAATCCCCTCAAGGTGAGGTCGCAGCTCCGCCAGAGCCGGCAGAAAATGAGGATCCCTCAGCTTGTGTGCTACCTCCTCAGCGGTGAGGCGTCCCGTGTCGGGAGGTGGCTGCTGAGTAGGTGTGTTGCTTTTTTTTTCAAACATACAATTGCCGTGGCATTCGGCCACTTCATCGGCGGCAACGCCCATCGCATGGGTGGTGAAGGGCGAGCCGGTCCGTAACCACATGTCTACCCAAGGCCCATATCTGCATCAGTGAGGCCCTGTTTTAGGGGCGACGGTGGGGGTTTTTCCTATTCATCAAGATAGATCTAGAGGGGATTGAGATTTAGGTGATGCAGGGCGCGCGGGCGTCGCTTGAGCGTGCCACCCCAGCATCATCTTTGAGTCGCTCATGACCGAGGTCGATGGCCCAAAGAGCTTGGTTGTGCAGGAGTTCCTGGACTCGCTCGGGTATCGCCTCTTCTATGTCGATCTCAAGAGCTTCCTGTTGAGGCCTACGCGCTATCCGGCGCTTAAGCATGACACCGTGGCGATTCATGGGTCTAAGTTGGCGAGGTATAGCCAGTGCATGGATCTTGCCGCGCCGTGAGCATGTTTCTACCTTTGTTCCCCGGAACGTCCCGGTACCCGTGCACGTGCACGTGAACGTACCCGTGCACGTGCACGTTCACGGGGAGGGGGGAGGGGGACGGGAAGGGAGAAGCCCCTCAAGGAATTCACTAGCGCTATGGGCGCAACGACCCATATGCAGAGTAATTCCTTCACCTTGCGGCTGTCGCTCCCAAATCTCAAGTTTACACGCAAACACGCCGATGTTCTCGATGGTTAGGGGACGGGTGCCCAACAGGCGCCCAGGCCAGGAGAGAGATGAAGGGTTCGCGCGGTTGCACATCTTTGTGGCCGTTTCGCCTCGTGTTCGCGAGGCTCGTAGGGGTGTTGCTGCTCCTTGCCCTCTTCCCTTTTCCTGAAGATGCGCAGGCCCAGACGTGGTCACAGCCTAACACGGCGCTGGTATGGTACCGCGATGATGGCGACGGCTCGCGAAACCAAACCCAGGCGCGGACTTACTGCGCAAGTCTGGGCTCTCGGTGGCGTCATCCCTCATGGGGAGAGCACTATGCGGCGCTGCAAGCGGGAATCTGGGACCAGGCGGGGGCACTCAACATCCAGCAAGATGCCTGGTATATCGTCAATGAGCCTAACGCTGTGTACTACATTCTCTTCCCTTCAGGGCAGGGATTCGGGGCGTATTACGGCGACCAATATACCGGCCGGGTGTTGTGCGTGCAAGGCCCTCGAGCTGCGGTGAGTGCCCCTTCCTCTGGAGCGATCTTCCCTCCGACTGCCGGCGGGGCTACCAGCCGCTACACAATTACCTACTCGGGCGCGTCAACAATAACCCTTTCGCAGAGCGATGTGTCGCTTATCACCACCGGCTCAGCGAGCGCACAGGTTCTCTCGGTTACTGGAAGCGACAGCACGCGTACGGTCACGCTCGGTAACTTCTCGGGGGCGGGCACTATTAAAATCAGCGTGGCCACAGGCTCGGCAAGTGATGGCACAGTGTCTGTCCCTGCATTCTCTTCGGGCACGGCTATCGCGGTTCTCGACTCCTGGCGCCAGCCGGGAGCCGGAGACCGAACCTGGATCGCTGATGATGGGGTTGGCAGCCGGTACCAAGCGCTTGCGAGATCTTACTGCACGTCGCTCGGTGCACGATTGCCCACGCTTGATGAGTACAACTCGGCATTCGCAGCCGGCATCACGTCCCAAAAGTCCACGCTCAACATCGTGGATCAGTGGTATATGGCGGATGGAGACGCGACTTACTATTTCGTCTTTCCGAATGGATGGAATTTCGGCGGCTATTACGGCAACCAGTACACGGGCCGCCACCTGTGTGTCATGGAGCTAGCGCCGACGGCTACGCCTACCAACACTCCGACCAACACGCCGACAAATACGCCGACCTCAACCAATACTCCGACGAATACCCCAACACCGACCAACACGCCGACGCCAACCAATACTCCGACCAACACGCCGACAAATACGCCGACCTCAACCAATACTCCGACGAATACCCCAACACCGACCAACACGCCGACGCCAACCAATACTCCAACGAGTACCCCAACGCCGACCAACACTCCGACCAACAC
>CANIHJ010000044.1 GCA_947467385.1 Deltaproteobacteria bacterium
ATCCCACTGCCAGCGGCACCAGCCGGATCTCAGGTAACGGCGGTAACGGGGGTCAGGATCGGCACCTCGAGTTACATCGTCGTGCAGTACACGAACGCCGCTAAAGTGACGACGTACAAAGCGGTCTTGGTGCCGGGGGCGTACCTCTAAGAAAGATCTCCCGGCTGTTCCTCCACGGAGCGGGGGAAGTTCACCTTCCCCCTCTGTGCACCGCCGCGTCCTCTGTGGTTCCAACCCAAATGTCTCAACCACACACCATGCCGCACGTGGATGTGACCCTCTCCACACCCATCGCCGTGGTTGCAACCTACCCTCGGAGCGTCCGTAAGCCCACGGGCTTGCGGGAGCGATTGTCGAGACGTCTTCCACGCCAAGCCCTCTCTCGCTAGTATAGCGAAAGCCCCACG
Source organism: Deltaproteobacteria bacterium (assembly GCA_947467385.1). Lineage (GTDB taxonomy): Bacteria > Bdellovibrionota_C > UBA2361 > UBA2361 > OMII01 > OMII01. The sequence continues at coordinate 408 of CANIHJ010000044.1, forward strand.
ACTCACACCGCACACCATGAACCAACTACCCCTTGAACTGATCGGAGCAGCGCTTGCCCTGGCGTTCCTCGTCTTGGTCGGCCTGCGCCGCTGGTGGGCGTGGCCCGCTTACATCGCAAGCTCGCTGGTGTACCTGCCCGTGTTCTGGGAGTCGAAGCTCTACTACGATGCACTACTGCAGCTCTTCTTCGTTGGGATGGGGGTGTACGGCTGGCGCTCGTGGAGCCTTCAAGGGGAGGTGATAGAGCCCATCTCGTGGGGGGCGGCCAAGCACGGGCGGGTACTAGCGATGTGGCTTACCGCGAGCGCCCTGATGGGGCTATGCCTTATGCTGACCGATGCGGGGGCATACGCATTCCTGGATGCCTTTATTACGGTCGGAAGCGTTCTGGCGACAGTTATTACTGTGCAGCGGGTGCTTGAGAACTGGTGGTACTGGCTCGCAATAAATATAGTCTCGGCCGGAACCTACGGCCTCAAAGGGTTGTGGGTCACAACGGGGCTTATGGCTATCTACGCAGTGATGTCCCTGTGGGGGCTCTGGGAGTGGCGGCGGGCGGCGCGGGTGGTTGAATAGCGGTGCGGGCGCGGCGTCTCAGGGCGGCTTATTTGATCGATTGCGGGTGCCCTTCGGCACTCCTTATACTCTCTAGCTATGAAACTATCCCCCAAATCCAAAGCAGCTCTCACCAAAGCAGTATTGGCCATCGGATTACTCGTGGCCTCCGGATGCGCAAACCTTAACGACCCATACAACACGGGCGGCTACGGTGGAGGGTACGGCGGGGGGTACGGCGGCGGCCCGTACGGAAACCCGCCGCCTTATTATGGAGGTGGTGGCTACTACGGGGGCCCCGGCTACAACAACTATCCTAACTACAATCAGCAACAGCAACAGCAACAGCAGCAGCGAGAGCTTGAGCGCGAGCGGCGGCGGCTTGAGGAGGAGCGCCGCAGGCTTGAGCAGGAGCGGCAGAGGCAGCAGAATAACTACTACCAGCAGCCTCCTCAGCCGCGCCCGGTTGAGCGCTGCCCGGCAGGCTTTAGCCCAAGCGAGAGGAAGTGCTCACCGGATGAGCGCCGTCGCGGATGCCGCGACATCCGCCTTCCCGGTGGACTTGGCTGCGTCGCCCGCTAGCGGGTGCGATCCGCTCGCATGAACGCGCCCCTATTCAGGCCGCAAGCACATTGTGTAGAGTGCTGGGGTGAAACAGGGAACCGTTCGATGACCAAAGAGAAGCAAGAGGTTGTGCGCATAGACCAGCTCGTTGAGGAGCTAAACGAGCACTCATACCGCTACTATGTCCTCTCGCAGCCCACTATCAGCGACGCCGAGTACGACCAGCTCTTCCGAGAGCTCCAGGCGCTCGAGGCCGCCCACCCCGAACACGTGCGAGCAGAGTCGCCAACGCAGCGCGTTGGCGCTAAGCCCCTTGAGGGATTCGCCACGGTGCAGCACCGACTGCCGATGCTTTCGCTCGACAACGCCATGAACGAGCAGGAGCTGCTTGATTTTGACGAGCAGGTAAGGCGCCTCCTTGCCAAGGACGGCCACGACGGAGGCGAGATCGAGTACACGGTCGAGTTTAAGTTTGACGGCGTTGCCGTCTCGCTTCTCTATGAGGATGGCCGGCTGAAGCAGGCCGCAACGCGCGGCGACGGCACAACGGGCGAGGACGTGACCTCAAACGTGCGTACCATTAAGGCGATCCCGCTTAAGGTGCGCGCCGCAAAGCCGCCGCAGGGGCTGCTTGAGGTGCGCGGCGAGGTGCTCTTTCGCAAAAAAGAATTTGACGCGCTTAACGAAGAGCGCCAGGCGCGCGGCGAAGAGAGCTTTGCCAACCCGCGCAACGCGGCGTCTGGGAGCCTGCGGCAGCTTGACCCGCAAGAGACAGCAAAGCGGCCGCTGTGGTTCTTCTCGTACGGCGTGGGGATAGTTGACAGCTCAACGAAGGGGATCTCTGACCTGGCGCGGCAGCCATTGGCGCATGCGATGAAGGTCGTCGAGTCGCTGGGCTTTTCGATATCGCCCGGATACCGAGTTGTGAAGGGCGCGGTACAGCTGGCCGAGGCGTACCGCGCGGCTGAAGCCGAGCGCGACTCGCTTCCGTTTGAGGTAGACGGGATCGTCATTAAGGTAAACGACGTGGCGCTTCAGGGGAGGCTCGGGTTCAGGCAGCGTTCGCCGCGCTGGGCGGTGGCAGCGAAGTTTAAGCCGGTTGAGGCCGTGACGGTGCTTGAGGACATTATTATCCAGGTCGGCCGCACGGGGGCCCTTACGCCGGTGGCGATTTTAAAGCCGGTGCGAGTAGGGGGCGTTGTCGTGTCGCGCGCGACGCTGCACAACCAGGATGAGATCGAACGCAAGGGATTGTTGATCGGCGATACGGTCGTTGTGCGTAGGCAGGGGGACGTTATTCCTGCGGTTGTGGCGGCGATAACGACTTCACGAACCGGAAAAGAGCGCCGCTTTGTTTTTCCGACGAAGTGCCCCGAGTGTAACACGCCGGTGCAGCGCGAAGAGGGCGAGGCCGTTGCGCGCTGCGCCAACGGGCACTGCCCGGCGAAGCTCCATAATCGACTGGTGCATTTTGCGTCGAGAGACGCGATGGATATTGAGGGTCTTGGGGACAAGATGGTTGGGCTTCTCGTTGAGCACTCGCTGGTGAAGGACCTTCCGGATCTCTACTCGCTAAAGGTCGAGGCGCTGCAGGAGCTGCCGCGCATGGGTGAGCTTTCAAGCAAGAACCTCGTTGGGTCCATTCAGGGAAGCAAGGGGCGGCCGCTTGATCGCTTTATCTTTGCGCTTGGCATCCGGCACGTCGGAAGCAAGACGGGGCAGGTGCTTGCACGGCACTGCCAGACGGTTGAGCGATTCCTTACGCTCTCAGAGGAGGAGCTTTTGTTGATTGCAGAGGTTGGCCCTGAGACGGCGCGCAGTGTGGCTGAGTTTCTGGGCGAGGGCTACTCGCAGAAGCTGGTGCATGGCCTGCTCGATCACGGGGTCGCTCCGGCGCCGGTTGTTGTGGATACCTCCAAAGCCGGCGCGCTGACGGGACAGAGCTTTGTCCTGACAGGGACCCTTTCAGGCATGAGCCGCAAGGAGGCCGAAGAGATGATCCTTGACCGGGGCGGAAAGGTCTCCTCGTCGGTGAGCAAGAAGACCTCGTACGTTGTGGCGGGAGAGAGCCCTGGCTCGAAGCTCGATGCAGCCAAAAAGCTTGGAGTGTCGGTCTTAAGCGAAGAGGAGTTCTCGGCGCTTCTGCGCTAACCGGGCCCCAAATCCTCCGTTCATGTGCCGGAATATGACGCGCTTGGAGTGCTCCGTCCGAAAAATTCCTTGACCTGTCGACGGAGCACGGTTGCGATGGGCACTCGTGGTTTCTATAGTGTTTTCAACGCCAAAGGCGTCGAACATGAACAGCCCTAGTACGGCAAGCGACATTTTTTAGTGCAAAAACACCGCCGGTCGCCGTACTAGCGCGCGGCACGGACCCAGCGTAATGCTTTTGCCAACTTGGGGGTGCTGGGCTATATTTCGCGCGATTTTAATGGGGATACACATGACTGAGGTCCGCACGCGTTTTGCGCCATCTCCCACCGGGTTTCAGCACCTCGGCGGGTTTCGCACCGCTTTCTTTGCGTATCTGTTCGCCAAGAAGCACGGGGGGAAGTTTCTTCTTCGTATTGAGGACACAGATCGGGAGCGCCTCGTTCCCGGCTCTATCCGTTTCATCATCGAGGAGCTGGGCTGGCTCGGGATATCTATTGATGAGGGTCCCAGCAGAGCAGAGCTCAAGGAGATCGGCGAGGACTGGAACGACGCGCCTAACCTTGGCGGAGAGTGCGGTCCGTACATCCAGAGCCTGCGGCTTCCGCGCTACAAGGAGGTCGCTGACCTTCTTATTGAGAAAGGTTTTGCGTACCGCTGCGACTGCACGGCCGAGATGCTTGAGCGCGAGCGTGCAGAGCAGATGGCGCGCCGCGAGCTGCCTGGCTATTCCGGGTACTGCCGCACGAGGAACGTGCCGGCGGACAAGCCGCACGTGGTGCGCTTTAAGATGCCGACCAAGCGCGCCTTGAGCTTTGTCGATGCTATTCGTGGGCGCGTAAACTGGGACACGATCCCGCTGCGCGACACGGTGCTCCTGAAGAGCAGCGGCTTTCCGATGTACCACCTGGCGGTGGTCGTAGACGACCACGACATGCGCATCTCGCACGTCTTCCGCGGCATCGAGTGGCTCTCGACGGCGCCGATTCACCTTTTGCTGTACGAGGCTCTGGGCTGGGAGCCCCCGGTGTTTGCGCACATGCCGCTCGTGAACGGCACGGACGGCAAGAAGCTCTCGAAGCGAACCGGAGCGCTCAACGCCCGCCAGGTGCGCGAGATGGGCTATCTCCCTGAGACGGTGCTTAACTTCGTGTCCCTGATCGGCTGGGCCCCCGGAGAGGGTAGCAACCAGGAGATCTTCACCCGCGATGAGCTGGTGAAGGCCTTCTCGCTTGAGGGGATTAACCCTGCGAGCGGTGTGTTCGACATAACAAAGATGGAGTGGATGAACGGTATGTACATCCGCAACCTCTCGGTGGGGGAGTTCATCGAGCGCTGTCAGCCCTACCTCGCACAGGCTGCGGTGTCGGTTCCGGCAGATCAGTTCGCCGCCCTGGCGCCTCATGTGCAGGAGCGCGTAAAGACCATGATTGAAGTTGCGCCCATGGTTGACTTTCTGACGGACAAGCCGCTCAACCGCGAGCTCAATTTGATGTTCAACAAGGGCATCGATGGTCCCAAGGCGCGAGAGATTGTGACGCGCTCGGTGGCGGCTATTGAGGCGCTGCCGGAATTTACGGTAGATGCTATTGATCAAGCATTGCGAGGAGTTGCAACCGAGCTTGGGCTCAAGCCCGGCCCTGCGTTTGGCGTTTTGCGAGTGGCCGTAACGGGCAAGACCGTGACCCCGCCGCTGTTTGAGTCGTTTGCAGTTCTCGGCAAGGATAAGGTACTATCCCGGCTTCGAGAAACGCTCGATCTGATACCCCAGTAGTAAAGAGAAGGGACCTATGAAAGCCAAAGATGTACGCCGCGGAACGGTCATCATCATCAAGAACAACCTCTACAGCGTGATGGACTTCCATCACCACACCCCGGGCAACCTGCGCGCCATGGTTCACATGAAGCTGCGCAACCTTCAGACCGGCACGCAGATGGAGCAGCGCTTCAGCTCAACAGAGGACATCGACACGGCTGACGTGTTCAACCAGTCGGCGACCTTCCTCTATGCCGACCAGAACGGCTTCCACTTCATGAACTCTGAGACGTACGAGCAGGTTACGATCTCGCCCGAGATGATCGGCGAAGGACGGTTCTACGTGCAGGAGGGCATGCAGGTGCAGCTCTCGATGTACGAGGAGAACCCGATCGGTATCGAGTTTCCGCAGACGGTAACGCTCACCATTACCGAGACGGAGCCGGGCCTCAAGGGCGCAACGCAGACCAACTCGCCCAAGCCGGCGAAGACCGAGACGGGCTTGCAGCTCAACGTTCCGCAGTTCGTCAATATCGGCGACAAGGTCATCATCAACACTGAGACCGGCGAGTACCAGAGCCGGGCCTAATCCAAGGGGGATTTCGCATGAAGAGCCCGATGACTCCACGCGGCTATGCCGCACTCAGGACTGAACTAACCCGCCTTAAGGGTATGCGCCCCGAGCTGGCTCGCGCGATCGAGGTTGCTCGTGGGCACGGCGATCTCTCCGAAAACGGGGACTATGACGCCGCAAAAGAGAAGTCGGGGATGACTGAGGCAAAGATCCGCGACATCGAGGCGCGTTTGGCGATGGCTGAGGTTATCGACCCGCGTAAGTTCGGCAGCGATATCAGCCGGGTCGTGTTCGGAGTGAGCGTCAAGATTGAGGACGTCGATTCCGGTGAGCAGCGGGTGCTGAGCATTTTCGGGGCCGAGGAGTCCGACGTCGAGAAGGGCTGGATCTCGTTTGAGGCTCCCCTGGGCAAGGCGCTCATCGGCAAAGAGCTCGGCGATGTCGCCAAGGTTCCGCTTCCAGGTGGGGCCCGCGAGTACGAGATTATTGAGATCTTTGTGCAGTACGAGGAAACGGTCGAAGGCTAGGCCTTGGCGCCGCGCTCTTTCGGGGCCGCGAAACCCGCTTTTCTGGGCTTTTTCGCCAAGGTACGCATTTTAGGGCTCGTGTGGTACGCTTACAGCCGTGATCGCCCAGGAATCCATTGAGCGCATAAAGGCCGAATCGAACATCGTCGAGATCGTCTCAGAGACGGTCAAGCTTCGGCGCGCCGGGATGTACTACTCTGGGCTTTGTCCCTTTCATGCCGAGCGATCGCCCTCGTTCTTTGTGCGTGAGTCCGCTAACTCTTATACCTGCTACGGGTGCGGCGCCTCAGGAAACGTGATCTCGTTTGTGATGGCATCGCGCGCCATGACCTTTCCGGACGCGTGCGAGTTCTTGGCTGGGCGCCTTGGGCTAGAGGTGAAGTACGAGCGCTCGAAGAAGGGCGCCCCGACAGTGGATCGCGAGAAGCTCTTTAATGTTTGCGCCGCTGCGCACAACTTCTTCCGGCAGTCGCTCATGCGCGTCAAGAAAGACCCGGGGGAGTTTGCGAAGGTGGGCGAGTACCTGCGCAAGCGTGGACTCACCGCCGACGCCATCAACACTTTCGGCATCGGCTACTGCCCCAACCAGCGCGGGGCGCTCGTGGAGGCTCTCAAGCGGGCCGGCTTCGACGAGGAGGCTGTTTTGCTCTCGGGACTCATCCGCCGCAGCGCAAGCGGAGACCTCTATGAGCTCTTCCGCGGCCGGCTGATCTTCCCGATCCACATCGATACAAGGCGCATCGCCGGCTTCGGCGGCCGGCTGGTTCCAGGCGTCAATGATCCGCAGTACGAGCAGCAGTCGCCAAAGTATCTCAATTCGCCGGAAACCCCGATTTATCAGAAGAACAAGACGCTCTATGGCCTGCCTCAGGCGATGGCGCCGATACGCGACACGGGAGAAGTGTACGTCGTTGAGGGCTACATGGATGTGGTTGGCCTCTACATGCGCGGCGTGCGAAACGTTGTGGCGTGCTGCGGCACCGCGATGACGGAGCAGCATCTCAAGCGCTTCTCGGGGCTTTGCAACCGCGTGCACCTGCTCTTTGACGGTGACAGCGCGGGCCGCAACGCCGCTGCGAAGTCATTTGTGACGGCGCGCAACGCCGATGTCGACGTGACGGCGTGCTTCTTGCCGGACGATGTCGATCCTGATGATTTTGCGGCGCAGCACGGTGAGGGCACAGCTCAGGCGCTCAAGGAGCTTCCGAAGTCTGAGCTTATAGACACCTACATCGATGGCCTCCTGACGCGGGCCGGGTGCTCTATTACCGAGAAACCGGGGCCGAACCTGCTGGGGAAGCTCAGCGACGAGGTGGCAAAGGCTTTAAGCGGCGTGGATCGAGAGGTGGCTCGCTCGTCTCTTGCCTCGCGCGCGGCGCGCAGGCTCGGTATCGACACCCAACAGCTTGAGCGGATTATCGGCGCGGGCAATCGCAGTGCGACTGCTGCCAAAGAGGGCGAGAGATCGCGAACCCCGGCGCCGAGGGCTGTGCCTGCGCAGGAAGACAACGCCCCACAAGCTGCGCGCGGCCCGAGTGCGCTCCCGCGCGTTGACCTGGACATGCTTCGGGCGCTCATGGTGCTGAAAGGAGACGTAATACCGGAGCTGCTTAGGAATCCTGAGATGTGCGAGATGCTGCAGCCGGAGACGGTGCGCTTCTCGATGGAGCTGGGGGAGGCACTAGCCCAAAACCCGGACAATGAGGAGCGTCAGAGACAGGACGTGAAGGAGCTCCTACAAACCCTGGGCGCAGACTGGGTCAGGCTCTGGAAAGAGGCCTATCGGATGGTTGAATCTGGTGTAAGTATGCGGGACCTGTACGAAGGAAGCCTCTTTGCGCTCCGGCGGCAGAAGCTCCGGGGGCTTCTTGAGGAGTGCAAAGAGGAGCTCCTAGCCGAGGGAACCGAGCCCCAGCGCCAGCTTGAGATCTCGGAACGTATCCGTACCCTGAAGAATCAGATAGATGGGCTTGGTCGGGGGGTGGACCTGCAGAGCCCAAATAGCTAGTATCACGGGACTCTTGGGCGGGTAGCCCGTTCCTCCCGAAACTGCTCCGGGAATCCCTGCAAAGGGTAGGTGGCGTTGTGTGTGGTGAGGAACATTGAGGTGTGAACGATTGTGTTAACAACTGCGCCAATTAGCGCAGGCGCAAGCGTGTGCTCGTGGCAGGTCTTTCGCGGAGAGAGCGGTGCGGATGGCTTGAGGTGCTGTCGCGAGAGCGGCACACCGTAGAAAAAAAAATTTGACAGCCCGTGCGGCTCTCGCACGGGCATAGTGTGTTGATTCGGGGTGGCGTCAGTGGTTGGAAAAAAGACGGGCGGAATTCGGGGAAAGATCCTTCGCAAGGCAGCGGCAAAAATTAAGGCGCGGAGCGCAGCGAAGAAAGCCGCTCCCAAGGGATCGAATCTCAAGAAGATGGGGTCGACCCTGAAGAAGAACTCTAAGCCCAAGGTTGCGGCGCGGGAGCGCCTGCGCGAGCAGGACGCAGAGCGCGCCCGCATCAAAGATAAGGAAGCTGTGCTCACAAAGAAGGGTAAGGAAGTATCGAAGCAGGTGCCCGTGGCCGTATTGGGCAAGAAGGTGGCCAAGGCCGCTGAGATCGCGCCGGTGCTCACAAAGCCGCTCACCAAGCCACTTACGAAGCCTCTCACGAAGCCGCTCACTAAGGAGGCGCGCAAGGGCAAAGAGGCTGTGCCGGGCATGGACCGCGAGATGATCGTCGGTGACATGGATGACGGACTGCAGGAGCTCACCGGCTTTGAGGTTGCAGTTGACGCCGAGCTGTCGGACATCGACAGCGCCATCGACCTCAAGGAGCGCGGTGACATCGAGAGCCGCATTAACCGCCTGCTCGAGATCGGAAAAGAGAAGGGGTACCTCACGATGGATGAGGTCAACGAGGCTCTCGCCGGCGAGGTCATGTCGGAGGAGCAGGTCGAGGAAGTGGTCGGCATGTTCGGCGAGCACGACATCGACATTATCGAGCAGCCCGCTGAGCCTCAGGAAGAGAGCGGTGAGGCTCCGTCGGGATCCGACTCTGCGCCAGAGGTGCTTGAGGCTGGGTCGCTTGGCCGCAGCACGGACCCCGTGCGCCAGTACCTGCGCGAGATGGGCAATGTAAGCCTCCTGACCCGCGAGGGCGAGGTGGAGATCGCAAAGCGCATTGAATCAGGGCTCCTCGCTGTTCGCGAGCAGCTTCTCAAGCAGCCAGCCGCTCTGACGTACGTTGTGTCACTCTTCGACATGGTTAAAGCCGACCAGATCCGGCTGCGCGACCTCTTCGCTGAGGAGGACGCCCAGACCGAGGCAGAGGCCGAGAAGGAGGAGGAAGAGGAGGAGCAAGAGCCACAGTTCGACGAGAACGGCGAGGAGATCGGGACCAAACCGATCCCGCAGAACGAGGAGGACGAGGCGCAGAAGAAGGCTTTCCTCGCCAAGGCAAACCCCTACAAGAAGGCGCTGCGTGACACGCGGGCCATCTACGAGCAGCTCATGACGCTACCCGTTGAGAAGCGGCTTGAGTCTGATCGCGAGATGAAGTTCCAGAAGATGCTCTCGAAGAACGCTGCCCGAATTGAGGAGCTTAACCTCAACCAGAAGCAGTTCCATAAGATGATCCAGATCGTCAAGGAGAGCGACGAAGAGCGCCGTGAGCTTGTGCGTGGCGTTGAGATGGCGGGGCGCAAGCTCGGCACGAACGCTGAGGACCTGCTCGACTCGCTGGGAGAGCTCCTGTCCGAGGATCAGGTTGCGGTAAAGCGTGCCGGCAAGCGCCTGAAGCTTAAGAGCACCGACCTCAAGCACTGGACCGAGCCGCTCAAGCGCACCCTTGAAAACGTCAGGAAGCTTGAAGAGAAGGCGATGATGAGCACGAGCCGCTTCGGCGAGAGCGTGCGCATCCTCAAGGACGGCGAGGTTCGCGCCCGCCTAGCCAAGGACCAGCTGATCGAGGCCAACCTACGGCTGGTGGTCTCAATCGCCAAGAAGTACACCAACCGCGGACTGCAGTTCCTGGACCTCATTCAGGAAGGCAACATCGGCCTCATGAAGGCGGTCGACAAGTTCGAGTACCAGCGTGGCTATAAGTTCTCGACGTACGCGACGTGGTGGATTCGCCAAGCGATCACCCGCGCAATCGCCGACCAGGCCCGCATCATCCGCATTCCGGTGCACATGATCGAGACGATTAACAAGCTCGTGCGCACCTCGCGCCAGCTCGTGCAGGAGCTGGGGCGCGAGCCGACGCCTGAGGAGATCGCCGCAAAGATGGAGATCCCGATCGACAAGGTTCGCAAGGTGCTCAAGATAGCCAAGGAG
>CANIHJ010000045.1 GCA_947467385.1 Deltaproteobacteria bacterium
GAAGCTATTCGGGTGTGCATGTAGGAGGTGAAGAGCTGCCGCAGGCTGCGGTCGAGCTGAGGGGTGAGCTCTTGGCCCGGCTGGAGCTTCCACTGTGAAACGAACTGCTCCCTGCATTGCTCCCACAGGTTTACGCCGCGAAATTCGACTCGAAAAAGGGCATCTCCCGCCGCCGCTGCGAGCCACTGCGCAGTCTGCGAGATGTCGCTCGGGCTCAGGAGCGATGAGAGTGCCTTGGGCCGCGCCCCGCACCATTGCGCCAACGCCGCCTGCTCGCCGCTGCATTGGGAGCAAGAAAAAGGGGTGCGCACCCCGCCACTCAGTACATCACGGGCGCAGGCCTGCTGGGCGCCGTCACAGCGCAGCTGGAGCACTTCGGCACCCTGCTTCCCCAAAAAATTGGCGAGCAGGTACACCACCCCAGACTCCTGATCCATGAGCCCGTAGGGGTTAAAGACCGCTAGTTTCATATCGAGCAGACACTCACGGGACGCTTGGACGAGGGATCGCGGTACAGAATGTAGTACGACGACTCGGGCGAGCGCGAAAACTCCGGCAGGACCATCTTCTCGACTTTGGTCGCTCCCCACAGCGTCTCTTTGACGCGGCTCTCCCTGAACAGCGCCTCGTCGAGGGGAACCTCGATCACGGACTCAGGTGAGAGAGTTCCGAGGTGAAGCGGCTTGGTCGACTCTCCCGCCACGTGCGTGAGCTCCGGCTTAAGGGCCTCCGGGCCCGCATTGACGATCACCAACGACGAGGTAAGGCTTGCGTCCTGTACCGCTACGGCGGTCGGGCTGCGCTTCTGAAGCGGCTCAATACGATCCACGATGGACGACACGCTCATCTCATCGACCTCCTCGGTCATCGGAGAGAACGCGGCTCCTCCATAAAGCATCGAAGACGTCGACGACACGAACTCAACGGCAGCCTGGGAGTTCAGCAGATTGACGCGGCCCTGCGGGCACGAGAGCCGGACCTCAAGGCCAAACACTCCGGAAACCTCTCCGCGCAGGGCCGGAAACGCGTCCTCAAGCCGCAGGCCATCAGGCTGGTTAAGGCGCCCGCCGTCGAGCATTACCGTCTTCTTCTCAAGGCCCTTGCCGAAGAGCGTGAGGATGCACGTGACGGGCATGTGGCCGCCCGCGCTGCCCGCCGAAGGAAAGAAGTGGATGCGGGTCTTGATTGTTGCCGTTGATAGGCAGAAGACCAGGGTCCTGACGGAATTGGTGACTACTCGCTTCATCTCTTCTCCTGTGCTCCCCTAGCCTACCACGTCGCCAAACAGCGAAACGAATCCTGCTCTGGGGTTTCGCCCGGAACCCGCTCGATCAGGTGGCAGGTGACCGCAGCCTGCAGCCGCGGCGCTATGCGGAGGTACGCCTGAATCGCCCCCTTTTCCCACGACCCATCCTCGCTGGTGTTAAGCAGCTCCGCCTCAAGGGAGATAAGCCTACTTGCGTTGCCCGCAACCTCAACGCTCCACTCCGGAGCTCGATTACCGTAGAATAGCCTGATGGCGACCTGCGCAACGTCCCCGGATGCGTTCACAAGCACGATCTGGTGCTCGCGCCGAGCGCCGATGATAAGCGGGGTGAACGAGCTTTCGCGGCCGCGCGTAACAACAGGATCTTGCACAAGCGAAACGCTGCTGCCGATCGCTTGCCGGCACACGTGGCGCGTGCCAAAAGGCGACGACACCGAGAGGTGCCCGTGGGCAACGCCACCCTGCGCCTTGAGGCCCTGCGCGAACGGCTCAAGGTCGATCACCCCAACCTCTCCGGCCGGAAACTCGACCCTTACGTCGTTGACCTTTGTGCCATCAACATCGAAGATCTCAAGATGCGTCTCTACCTTTTCCCCCTGAGAGGCATCCGGGGTGCTCGCCACCAGAAGGGTCGATGAGAAGAAAGGTGGGTTAGCTACCCAGAAGTGACTCGTGACGTCGCTCTCGCTCATGGCTCGTGCTCGCTAAAAAACTGGCTACAGTGTGCTGCTTCGGCGAAGCCCCAAAAGTTCAGCCGAGTCAGGTGATTACCCTACTATGAGGGGCCCTGACAACTGCCCGGGCAAGGTAGCAGAAAAACCCGTGTTTTACACCAGGAAGTTTGATGCCAAAGGCCGGGCTCAAGGGAATATCCTTTTGTGACGAAGAGATCCTTTGGGAGGGCGCTAATGGGAGCTTCAAATACTCAAAAAGGGTCGCCGTCGGCCAACGTCGTGCCGATGCCTCAAGAAGCGATTCCTATGCTTCAGCGGCGGACCTTCCTGCTGTCGGCTTTGGTCGCCGGCCTCATCGTCGCGATCGGCATACCGATCTACTTCTTCACGGTTGAGGATTACTGCAACACCGGAGACGCGCTGATCGACCAGGCGTGCCTGAAGGAAAGGAGGCGCCTGGAGGAACTCAGGCTTGGGAAGGGCAAGAAGTTCAACGTCCGCCCGAAGAAGGAGCCGTTCAAGGTGGTTGAAGGCAGGATTGCGGGCGGATTCAGCCAGCCCGCGCCAGAGAACCAAAAGTAACCGATTATTGCGGTCCGATATCGCCGAGAACCTTCGGGGCCGCTGCGGCCGCGGCCGGGGAAGCATCAGCGCTCGCCGCCGAGGCCGGGGCTTGGGCGGCTGACTGCGGAGTCTCACTTGGAAACGACTCTACCTTCGGCGCCACGTTGAGCCGAGACTCAGGAAGCGAAGGAGCAGCCGGCTGCGGAACGCTCCACCCCGACTCCTCCTGTATCCACTGCTGCCTCATCGAGTCGACGGAGTTTGGGTACTGCGATGCGTATCCCACCGGCTTGACCGGGATGCGCTCAAGCGATCCAACGGTCGACCCGGTCCGCAAAAGCTTGGCGAGCTCTGTGGTCTTGGACATCTCGACGGATCCGGCCGAGAGGACGAGTGACGTTGATGGCTGAATGAGCCGCGCGTTGAGGTACACCCGCTCAGGCGAAACGACATACGTGCCAACAACGACAGCCGCGAGGGTGCGCTGCGGGCGGACGGCCCGGACGTCTCGCGACAGGGCGAACTCGCCCGACGAATCGAGGAACTGCAGCGCATCTGAGTGGCGCAGCTCGATGACGTCAAATCCCTTCATCGCAAGCTCGCTGATGAGCTGCTCGCCCACCATGCGGCCGAAGGTCGACGAAGAATAGAGGTCGTCGATGTTGACGAACGTCGTAACCCCAATCGGACCGGGCGCCGCGCCCCGGTAATATTCGTCGATCTGTTGCGCCAGGAGGGATGTCTTGAAGCGTCCAGGCCCGTAATTTGTGTAGTCGTCCGTGGGGATGGGCCAGAAAGCCGGAACATCGCTATAGCGCGAGCTGCACCCCGCAAGGGCTATCAGGCAGAGCCCGCCAAGAAGCGCCGTGACCTGGCACAAACTTTGGATTGTCTTACAGACTCGGCCGGTTGTAGTGTTTTGAGTGTCCATAAGCTTCGGAGTAACCATAATAACCTCATGCAGATACGATTTGCCCGGAACTTCTCTGTCCGTTCCTGCTCCCCTCAACGTGTCATCGTTTTGACGCTGATGACCCTCTTATCGAGCTGCTCGTTCTTGGGGACCCACGCTGGCGAGTGGTGCAATACTCATGCTTGGGTACAGACCGATCTCGAATCGTATGTGTATCAGCACTTTAAGCATGGGCAGCAGGCGCGGGTGGGGGTAATTCCTTTCATCACGCAGGCAAATCTTACCGATCGCTACGACGGATTCAGGGGCTTTGGGTCACAACTTGCCTTTGGAGTGCAGCAGCAGCTCCTAAAAACGGAGATCTTCCCGATCGTTCAGATGCTGGCCCAGGAGGACTGGCCGGGAAGGAAGCAGGAGTTCTTTTCGGGCAACTATGGCTCGCTTGATTTTGCCAAGGCGGCCGGGCTCGATTTTATCGTTATCGGCTATGTCGACTGGCCTTCGCGCCTCGACAAGTGGGAGATTCACAGCAAGCTTATCGACGTGCGAACCGGTGCCACCCTGTGGTACGGGACGTCCACCGTCACCACGAACCGCCCCGACATGATCGAGGTAAGCTCAACTCTCGGGCTCACGGACCGCCGCCCGGACATCATTAACATGACTGAGATCCGCAACACCGCCGCGGAGTGCATCGTCCACGACATGACAACGTGGGCGGTTGAGATCGACAACGGCTAGCGCTCCCGATCCCTCCCGCCCCACGTATTGTGCGCTACTTCTTCTTGCGTGAGCTCGTCTGTGCGGCTCGCGCAGTGGCTTTGCGACTGCTCGGTGCAGCCTTCGTTTGTGCCGGCGTGCGCTTGGCAGTTGCAATCTTCACCGTTGCCTTCTTCACCGTTGCCTTCTTCACAGGGGCCTTCTTCACAGGGGCCTTCTTCACAGGAGTCTTCTTCGTTGCAGCCTTCTTGGCCACAGCCTTCTTTGTCGTGCCTCCGGTGCGCGTCATGGCGTCGATGGCCTTCAGAACCTCGGTGGCGTGCCCTTCGGGCTTAACCGACTCAAACACCTTTACGACCGTTCCCTTGCTGTCGAGAATGAACGTCTTGCGAAATATCCCCTTGAAGCTGCGGCCCATGAACTTCTTGTCCCCGTACGCTCCGAAGGATTTTGCCACCTTAAAGTCAGTGTCCGACACCAGCGGTACGTTGAGCTTGTACTTTGAGCAGAACTTGGCCTTCGACGAGCCATCGCCGCCGGAAACCCCGATCACCCGTGCTCCCCTGGCCTTAAAATCCTTCAGGGTTGCCGTAAACTCCTGGGCCTCTAGGGTGCAACCTGGGGTGCTGTCCTTGGGATAGAAGTAGAGAACGGTGAAGTCGGCCCCTGGTGATTGGAGCTGGTGAACCCCACCGTCCTTGTCGTTAAGCTTAAAGTTTGGCGCCTTCTGGCCTGCACGTATCGATGGCATGACTGGTTCCTTTTTTAATGACGTTTCACACAGCTGCGTTCCTATAAGGACGCAAACCGACAGCGCTAGGTATGTCACACCTCATAATCGGAGCGCCATACCCATCGGTGGGGAGTCCGAATATGAGCCTTACATCAAAGCACGAGGCACGCGTTCCGCGAACACTCGACGCTATGACAAACACGGAGCCGGCAACACAGGCGCAGCTTCACGGCGCCATGAGCGAGACCGAACCGCGTTCCGGCCTTCAGAAAATCCTCTCCGCGATCGCTAGCGGACCATCTGTCGTCATGCGCCGGCTCTCATGCCGCGATCTGTTTGCCTCAAGCGAATCGATATCGGGCGCGCTCAAGCAGGAGCTGCCAACATCCACACCCGAGGAACCCGAAAAAGCCGAGAAGCGCCCCTTAATGGCGGAGATACTTCTCTACCCGCTTGAGGTAACGGTCTACATGCTCTCAGCGCTCCGCAAGACGCTTGGAACAACGACCTCTGTCATTTACATTGAGCGCTCGGAATCGCCGACCACAATGGCTCATGGGCTCGTCCACGATTTTACGGGTTCCGCTTCGGTTCTTAAGCCCATAGGGGTGGCAGAGCTGTCGTCGCCAAAGGACGAGGGAAGCGCGGTCCTGGCGCTTGCGCTTGAGCGGCTCGCCGCAGAAGTGCGAAGGGATCGCCAGGAAGCGCGGGAAGACGCCCAGAAACAGGAGGACGAGCGCCATCGAAAGCTGGCCCAGGCCCGAGACGCAATTCACCATATCGACATGCTTAATGGCATTCGCAATCCGGCGGCCGAGGACATTATTCGCCAGATGGAGGGCCCATACGGGATATCGGTTGAGGCCGCCATGGCCCGCATGGAAGATATCAACCGGAGCGAAAAGAAGTAGGCTCCCCACTGCGCCAACAAAGGCGCTTCCTTTTTTTGCCACTTTCCCCTATGTCAGGGGGATGAACGCCGCGCCTCTTGAGATGAGCCATACCCTTCCTGACATCGCCCCATGCGAGCACATTGCAGGGAACGAGAAGTTTGTGCGCAAGGCGCTTGCACTGCAGGGCCGGTACGTCGGCCCTCACGGCCGCTCTCTCATGGACATCACCCTCGACCTGGAGGACGGCGCGCCGATAGGCCAAGAGGAGCCGCTGCGCGATTTTTTCGCTGCGATGCTCCTCTCTCACGAGAACTCATTCAAGCAGGTCGGAGTGCGGGTGCATGCGCCGCAGTCGGCGGAGATCGGGCGAGACCTTGAGGCGATCCTTGAGCGGGCGGGGGGGCACGTGTCCTATATCACCGTGCCCAAGGTTAGGTCGGCCCGCGAAGTGCTTTGGATCTCGGGCCTCATCGAGCACCACCTGCGCCGTGCGGGCATCTCTCGCCGCATCCCGCTGCACCTCTTGGTAGAGACTCCCGAAGCCCTTGAATCACTCGATGAGCTATCGCGGCTGCCGCAGGTGGAGAGCCTCGATTTTGGCCTGATGGACTTTATCTCGCACCTCGGAGGCGCCATCCCAGCCGACTGCATGCGCAGCCCCGGCCAGTTTGACCACAAGCTGGTGGCGCTGGCCAAGTCGCGCATCGCCCTGGCAGCGCTCGGCGCCGGGAAGATCGCCAACCACAACGTAACGGTCGACGTGAAGGATCCTGAGACGGCGTACGCCGACGCATATCGGGCCCGCCACGAGTTCGGCTACCTGCGCATGTGGAGCATACATCCAGAGCAGATAGACCCGATTATCAAGGGCATGACCCCCTCGCGCGAGGAGATCGACGAGGCCAAGGAGATTATCGCCGCTGCTGTCTCAGCGCAGTGGGGGCCAATTCAGTTGAACGGCCGGCTGCACGACAGGGCCTCGTTTCGCTATTACTGGGCGCTCCTCCAGCGTGCCGGAGAATCCCCCTCGTAGCCACTACGCTACTCAAGTACGCCAGACTCGTCCTTAAGCGCCAGGGAGAGTCGGTCGTTGTATCCCACCGTGTCGAGCACCACCTCAATTGAGTTCTTGGGAAGCCCACGCTCCTTCGCGACGGCATCAAAGCGCTTCCTGTCGACGTGCTCCTGAATAACCTCCTGGGCGAATTCCGGGAACACCTCGCGCACTCGCTGCGGATTGACCTCGGTGCGTTTTACCTTCGAGATCGACGCCTTGCCGAACGGCCCGTCGTAGGCAGGCGACCCGTCGATAAGCTTCTGGCGAATCGCCTCCCGCAGCTTATTCTCGCGTGCCTGGAGATACGCATATTCGTGGGCGATCGATGCCGCGAGATCGAAGCGGCCCTTCACAACCGACGAGTACTCCTCAACAAGCTTGGGTATGTCGAGGTCGAGATCCCTTTTGGCTCGCTCCTCGAGGCCATTAAGGTAGTCGTAGAGCGTCAGCGCGACCTCGGCATCAAGGCGCGCATAATCAATCTGCCGGTCACTGAGAGGTCGAATAGACCAGTCGCTCGTCTGCTCCTCCTTGCTCATCTCGACGCCGAGCAGCAGTCGGCAGCAGGTGCGCAGGGTGTGGTTTGGAAGGTCCGGCCTGAGCTCGCGGGACATGGCGAGTGTGTCCCGCACGCCCTTTACCTTCAGATCGTAGCGGGCGAACTGCCGCTCCTCGAACGAGGCGTTGTGCGCCACAATTAGCGGATTCGGGGCCACCAGGAGCGGACCCAGCGCGGTCGGCGCTCCGGTTGCCAAGACATCCACGAGCAGCACTCGCTTGGTTGAGGGGATGCCGATCTGAATCAGGCACAGCTGCTCATTGCCGGTCTGCCATCCGCTCGTCTCGGTGTCGATCGAAAGGAAGGGCTCGCGCTCAAGGGTAGCCGCTGCTTGGGCTAACTCATCGGCCGTCCGTATCCAGTCAAATTGGTAAGAGGGCTTGGCGGGCATCGTTACTCTCCGGATGAGGGGGTTTCTTGGCGCGCAGGGGCGAGATCCGGCCAGAAGTATAGAGAAAAGGCGCCGCTTGGCGTTTCTCCCCATCCTTGCTAACCTGCTCCTATCTTCTGCCAGGATACGTGTTCAAACTTCCCGAAAAAAGGGGTCGATTGGGGGCAGGAGCGTTTTCTCAGCCTTCGGCAAGGATCGCGCTTAGGAGTCATGAAGCGAATTATCTTTAAGTTTGTCCTTCCCTGGCTGATCACGATCGTGGCCCTGTACCTCGCCTTCCATGAGGTAAGCTTTGAGATCCTCCGCACGTACGCAACCGGCGCTAACGTCCTGTATCTGCTCGGCGTAGTTCTGCTGACGGTGCTGTCGTATATTCTGCGTGCCGCGCGATGGCCCCTCCTCTTTCCTGACAGTCCTCTGCCCTTTGGCTCGTCGTACCGCGTACTCGTGCTCGGCTTCTTCATGAACAACATCCTGCCCGCCCGTGCCGGAGAGCTTGTCAGGGCGCACCTGGGCTCCAAGGTCGTCGGCAAGCCGCGCACGCTGGTGCTGGCGACGATAGCGAGCGAGCGTCTTGCGGACGGCCTAGCGATAAGCCTTATGTTCGTAATCATCATCATGTGGCTGGGCCAAGGGCACCTCGATCCCGAGTACGCCCAGAATCTCACCTACGTGGCGTACCTCTTTGTGGCGGTCGCAGTTGGGGTTATCGCGGTGCTCTCGCTGCGCGCAAAGATCTTTGCGTTTACCGACAAGGTAGCGGAGCGGCTCGACCACAAGGCATCGACCTACACCTTCTCGCGCGTGCAAACCTTTATTCACGGCTTAAGCCCCCTCTGTTCTCCGCGAAGGGCTCTCAAAATCGCAGCCTGGTCTACGGCGATTTGGCTCGTGGAGCTCGGTGCCTTCGCCTGCGTTGCGGCAGCGTACAACTCGCCCCTCTCGCTCTCGGGAACGGTGCTGTTCCTCGTCGCGGTCAACTTCAGCTCCCTTATCCCGGCTGCTCCCGGAGGCTTCGGAGTTATCGAGCTCGTGGCCATCAAGGTGCTCACCTCGGCCGGCGTTGAGCCAAAAGAGCTTGCGCTGTGCATGGTCCTCACGCAGCACATTATCCAATACATTGTAATAGGTATCCCGGGGGCGTTCCTGCTGTCGACGCTACGCGCACAGCTCAGGGATATGACGGGCGGCTACCAGGCAATCGAGAGCTCGCTGCCTCGCCGCCGGGAAGTGGCGTAGCCGCTAGTCGTCCTTAAGCTTAAGTATCTCAGTGCCGCCGAAGTAGCCTTCGCGATCAGATGCCTTTACGGACCGAAGCTGGTTGATGAGGTCGCTCATGCGCTTGGTGTCGCTCTTGATGGCGGCCAGCGCGCCGATGAATTTCGGGTCGTTCTTGGGAAGCTGCTCGATGAGGTAGCAGTTGAGCAGGATGGCCGAAAGCGGCTGGCCCAGCTGGTGCGCCGCCGTGCCGGCTAGCTGGCCCACTGCCAGCTGGCGCTCCTGCTCGACGATCTTCTGCTGCATCTTCTTGAGCTCTTCGTTGGTGTCGCGCAGGTCGAAGGTAAGGTCGCGCACCCGAAGCAGCGCCTTCACGCGTGCCTGAAACTCCTGGTAGTTGAACGGCTTGGTGAGGTAGTCATCCACCCCCTCCTCAAACGCCGCCACCTTGTCGCGCACCGTGTCGCGCGCGGTTAGCATGAGCACCGGCACAAACTCTCCAGCGGCGTTGTGCTTAATGCGGTGACACACCTCGATCCCGGTGAGGTCAGGCATCATGTAGTCAAGAATGGCGAGGTGCGGCACCTCCTGCTTGCTCTGCTCAAGAGCCTCTTGCCCATTGGCGACCACAACGGGCGTGTACCCCATGAGCGAGATAACGCTGGCCACGATTACGCGCGAGTCGGCGTCATCGTCAGCTATGAGGATTTTTCGTTGGGCCTGCTGGCCCGGAGCCTGCTGCATGCACCTTAGGATTATGCAGCGCTCTGGATCGACTCACTTTCTGATCGTTACCCCAGACAGCAACTCCTCCTTGAGTAGGGGGTCCGTTTCAATCAAAAGCTCAAGGAATTCCATCATCTGTGCCTGCTCAGCAGCGCTACCCCCGGCCGCCTGGAGCAGCCTTGCGTAGAAAAAATCGAGCGCCTCCTGCTCAGATTTAAAAACCTGTTTCTGCGCGGCGAGGATCGTGGCGTTTAGGTTAAGGTCCTCAATCGACACCGGAGGTGCAACCTCCTGCGCCGGACCGGGCACCTGCCGGGCACTCCTGTGGGGAAGATTCTCACTTCGTTCCTTGGTCGCTTTCTTTGTCATGTCGTTCCTCCGGAATTCGTCCTACCAGCTTAAGGTTTCCTATAACAACGCCATCATCCACAAGGAGCGACGCCTTCGATAATTCATCCCCGACCCACTCCCCGTCGGCGCTGAGGTCGTACGCCAGAGCCGCCCTGTTATTCCGCACAGTGGCCTCCTCAGGTTCCTGCTCAAGGAAGCGATCGTATAGCTCCCTCGCCTCACTGCTCCGGCCCGTAACATCGTAGAGGAGCGCGAGATTGGCCAAGGCGCGGTCATAACGTGCGTCACTCTCAAGCGCCTCCTTAAACAACTCCTCTGCCCGCTGGTACTCACCGCGCAGAAGCGCCACACAGCCCTGGCCATCGAGCGCCGCAGTAAGTGGCGCGAGGTCATAAGCCAGCGAGAACTTGACCTGCGCGGCGCTAAAACGCCGCTCCCGCAGCGCCTCGGTGCCCTCATCGACGAGCTGCTGCGCCCGCTCAACCCGTTCAGCCGGCACGCCCACCGGAAGCCAGCAGCCGCTAAGCGCTGTGGCCGCCAACAGCATATACCGGGTAATCGAAGTTGCGCCCCCCAAAGTTGCGCCGCGTGCGGCATTTCTCCACA
>CANIHJ010000046.1 GCA_947467385.1 Deltaproteobacteria bacterium
ACGTTGCTCCGACTATAAAGACCCTTATCGAGCGCAACCTAGTTAAGATTTTGGGGTACCAGGCGTCGGTCGGCCAGCCAGCGCTCTACGGAACGACCGAGGATTTTCTCAAAGTTTTCGGACTCCCGTCGCTTGCGTCACTGCCCGCCATGCGCGACCTCAAGGCGCTCGTGAAGGAGCCGGGCGAGGCGCTCGAGGTGTCAGTGACGGCGGAGGAAAGCGAGGTTGATGGTCCAGAGGTTGATCAGTCGCTTCCGTCTACGGACCAAGCTTCGGGGCAAGACCAGCCCGCCCAATCGTAAAAATCCTGAGAGTTGTTGAGGATCGTATGCCACAAGTTCGACTGCAGAAGTTTTTGGCTGAGTGCGGTGTTGGCTCGCGCCGCAAGATGGAGCAGTTCATCACCGAAGGCAGGGTTCAGGTAAACGGGAAGGTCGTAAACCAGCTCGGGGCCAAGGTTGATCCGTATGTTGACAAGATCGAGGTTAATCGCCGCGTGGTGCATGCCGCCCCGAAGGGCATCATGCTGCTCAATAAGCCGCGCGGGGTGGTTTCCACGCTGAGCGATCCTGAGGGTCGCCGCACGGTTGCAGACTTTCTCACGAAGCACTACCGGTCCTACTTTCCCGTCGGGCGCCTCGACTGGGATTCGACAGGCCTTATGGTGCTTACAAACGACGGCGAGATGGCCGAGATGCTGATGCACCCGCGCTTTGAGTTCGAGCGAATCTATTGGGCGCGCGTTGAGGGTTCCGTAAGTGAGGATGTGCTAGCGAAGCTTGCGCGTGGCGTGAAGCTGTCGGACGGTGTGGTGAAGGCGCAAGGCTCTATCTTAAGGAGCGATGAGAAGTCGACGTGGGTTGAAATCTCCATCCATGAAGGGCGCAATCGTGTTGTGCGCCGGGTGTTCGACAAGCTCGGTTATCCCGTCATGAAGCTCAAGCGCACTCAATATGGCCCCTTCCGCCTCGGCAAGCTTGAAGCAGGGCAGGTTCGTGTCCTCACCTTGAAGGAGTACCAGCAGGTGCGCAGGAAGGTGCTGATGCATGCCCGCGAAGTGGGGCAGGAAAAGCCATCGCGTACCGAAGGCGCTCTCCCCAATCGCCGAGAGGCCCAGGCGCGCCCACAACGCCCCTTAAAGGGGAAAAAGGACTCGGCCCGCCCCAAACCCTCATCCCCGCCCCGCCGACGCAGGCGAAGCTAAAGCCCTCTGGGGTGCGGCTACAATTCCCCTCGCGCAGCAAAGTCGAGCTGGGGGTGGCCGTATGAGGGTACGGGCGGCCACATTGTAAAGGCATCACTACCGGACTCTTAGGGGCGTCGCCCCTCAGCCGTCAGCGCGATCTTTGGGCGGTGTTTCATGAGCTTTGCCATGGGGAGAGAATCCGAGGTGGGGAAGTTGTGTGTGTGGGCGGGTAGCAGGGAGGGTGGCAGGGGGAGCACCTGGCTAAAGGGGAAAGAGAGTAGCCGGGCTACTGGGGAAGTAGAGATAGGAGGCCTCTGTCGAGATAAGTGGTAGGGGTAGCTGCTGGGGTCCTTAGGGGCGCTGCCCCTAAGCCGTCATCGAGATCTTTGCGCAGCAAAGTCGAGATAGGGAAAATACTGGAAGCGGGGGTGGGATTTGAACCCACGACCTCCAGGTTATGAGCCTGACGAGCTAACCGGGCTGCTCTACCCCGCATCAAGGAATGAATCCTTCAAGAAGCAGGACTATACACGGGCCCTGAGGGCAGGGCAAGCAAGCCCTGCCAAAAGGCCAAAAATGCCTCATTTGAGACGATTGCCGCTAGTTGCCGTAATCCAGGATGCCGAATTTGAAGAGGGTGGAGTGCTGGTAGGTATCGCTTGGACGGAGGATGGTCGATGGAAAGCTTCTCTGGTTAGGAGAGTCGGGGAAGTGCTGCGTTTCAAGGCAGAAGCCGGAGTATTTGTTGTAGGCGGTCCCGTCTTTGCCCTTTTCGCTCCCGTCCAAAAAGTTGCCCGTATAGAACTGTAATCCGGGCTGAGACGTGACTACCTCCAGCGCCCGCCCGGAGTCAGGATCCCAAGCGAGGGCTGCCTTTTTGAGTCCTGCAGAGTCCTGAAGCACGAATGTGTGATCGTACCCAGGCTCCACCTGCGAGATTCGCGAGCCGATAGCTTCGGGGTTGCGGAAGTCGAATGGGGTGCCGTCGACTGATTGGAGATCTCCGGTTGGGATAAGCGTGCCGTCGACCGGCACAATGGAGCGGGCATAGATCTGGATCTTCTGGTTGAGCACATCTCCCGAGGCGTGGCCTTTGAGGTTGAAGTACGAGTGGCTCGTAAGGTTTATCGGCGTGGCTTTGTCCGTCGTTGCGGAGTAGTCGATGCGGAGCGTGTTGTTGGAGAAGAGGGTGTAGGTGACCGTGACGTCGAGCGTGCCCGGGTAGCCTTCATCACCATCTGGGCTGACGTGCGAAAGCTGAAGCGACACGCTGTCAGGCTTTGCGCTCGACTCGGCTTTCCACACGGCGCGGTCGAATCCGTTTATGCCGCCGTGCAGATGGTTAGGTCCGTTGTTGGTCGCAAGGGTGTAGGTCTTGCCGTCAAGCGAGAAGGAGCCCTTTGCGATGCGGTTTGCGAAACGTCCCGTGATCGTCCCGAAGTATGGATGCCTCGCCTCGTACTGCCCGAGCGAGTCATAGCCGAGGACGATATCCTCAACTCTGCCGTCCCGGCCGGGGGCGGTGAGTGAGCGAATAATCCCGCCGTAGGTTATGATTGATGCCGTAACGCCAGAGCCGCTTGAGAGGATATACTGGTCGACTGGGATTCCGCTCTTCGTTATGCCAAAGCTCTCCTTTGTGACAGTTGGAGATGGGCGGGGTGATTGGGAGAGCGCTCGCGAGTTCATGTAGCATCCACACAGAATCGACAACGGCAGTGTGAAGACTAGCAAGCGCGCGATGAGGTTTCTAGAGCATCTGCCGTTCATTTCCGAAACCTTGCACCCTTTAAATGGATGCTGGCAAGCGGGGCTGGGGCGATACGCCGTTTGGTTGAGCGAGGCTAAGGAACAGCGCGGCTAAGGAATAAGGGGCTCAGGGTCCTCGCCGTCGAGAAGGCTATCGCCATCGGTGTCTGGATTCGTCGGGTCGGTCTGAAAGCGCGACTGCTCAAACTGATCGTACAGCCCGTCCTTGTCGGCATCCGTGCGGAAACTGCGCACATGCTTGGGATAGGTCTTGTTGACGTAACGGACGAAGACCTCTGAGAGCGCCCGGTAGCCCTGCGGCGTCGGGTGAATCTGGTCAGATGAGAGGAGCCTCTTGCTTACGTAGTCGAAACGCAGGTCGGAAGGGTGCTCACTTGAATCGGAGGCCTCGAGAAGCTGATTCAGCGCAAGGACCCACGGGCCCTGGGAGCCGCGGTTGGGCAACATCAGCACCGCTGTGACGACGAGAGGAGCCTCGCCGACCTTATCTGACACGTCCTTCAGAATCATCGCCGCGGCTTTCTGCAAGCGCCGCTGCGTTTGCCGAGGAACCCCAAAAAACCACCGGTCGTTTCGGCCTAGGTCGAGCACGACAAGGTCCGCCTCGTAGAGGGCGTCTGCGAGGCTTTTGTTGCTCCGGCCGGAGAAAGCCTTCTTGAGGCGAAGCAGCAGGTCCACGGTATTGAGCCCGGGAACCCCGAAGTTCTCAACAGAGACGCCGTCGAGCTTGTTTTGGGCCCGTAGCACGTAGCCCCCATGATTATCGTTGTCCGTGTCCCCGTATCCCGACACGAGGCTGTCGCCGAGGACGACGATGTTAATCTTCCCGTCGCAATTAAAGTCGGGATGGCCATTCACCAGCGGGCACGCATGAGATGCCACGGGGGTAAAAGCAGCGGCAAAAGCCGACAGTGCGAGCAGCCAACGTTTCATGGGCAAACAGTAACAAATTTTCCGAGGAACCGGCAACGTTGGGCGGTCCTGCCACGGTGTGATCCCCAGTTTTTGGGATGTCAGACGAAACTTAGTTCGGCCCGTTCCGAACATTCCCAAAAGTAACGAGCGGTTTCTTGGCTGTTTTCGGGGGACCGTCCCAACACTTCAATAAATCAGGAGAAAGTTTATGAACGCTGTTGATTCCGCTTCCACTGCTGCCGGCTCCTACGAGAACCAGGTTGTTCCGAATGAGGCCGATACCCCTGCTGAGCAGGGTGCCTCGTCGGTGTCCTCTGCAGTGACATCAGTCACTCAAACTTCTGCTGAGGAGGCCTCTGTGGCCGAGTCCCCAGGGACCATTTCGACAAAGCTCAATGCGCTGATGCAGGAGACAGAGCAGGTGTCGTCGCAGCTCAAGCGCTCTGGTACAAGTTCCGGCATCGCGGGAGTGGTCGAGGCTGTGGTTGGGCTCGTGACAAGCCTGGTTGGCCTCATTACATCGCTCATCGGCTCAACGAGCAGCTCCTCAAGCACATCAGCGAGCTCCTCTTCAAAAGACTCCCCGCAAGAGACTAAGGCCATATCGGATACACCATCGACGTCGGGGTCTACGGGCAACGAGAAGGCATCGTCTAGCGGCACCGTTGGCTCAACGGCCCAAGCGACGAAGACGGGCCTGCAGGCGATCGCTGACGAGAAGGGCGTGATTACGGTTCGCACTCCTGATGGCTACCAGATAAAGACTGAAAACAAGGACCAGGCCTGGCAAATCGTCGGTCCGGACGGGCGTGCGACGAGGATCTGGGGTGACCCTCACGTGAAGGAGAGTGACGGGACGCGCTGGGATTTCCAAAAGCAGAGCTCGTTTCTCTTCGGCGCAAACAAGATAACGGTTGAGACGAAGCCCCTCGCCAACGGAAAGGCGGTCACGAGCAGGATCACCGTGTACAGCGGGCTCGAGCGCGTGACGGTCGCAGGGATCGACTCAAATAAGCCCTTCATTCTGGCGGTCAGCGAGGATGGAAAGCAACATGATGACTCGCTCGGTGATGGTGATCGCTTCAGTCGTGGACTTAACAAAACCGGGGAATCGTGGTCGCGGGACGTCAACGGCCGGAAAGATGTCATGGGGCGCTAGGCCGAGCCGGCGAGGCTACAAGCATACGGCGGCGATGAGGACCCCCAGCATCGCCGCCACGCAAGCTGCCTTGGCTACCGTGCCAACAAGCATTCCGAGCCAGGTTGCAAAGCCGACCTGGGTTGCTCGGGTGATCGAGCCAGTCGCTGCTGCCTCGCCGATGAGGGCGCCGATGAAGGGGCCGAGCACGATGCCGGGCAGCCCAATGAAAAAGCCCATGAAAGAGCCGATGAAAGCTCCAGCCAGCGCCACTGCGCTCGCTCCAGCCCTTTTGGCACCAAGCGCAGATGACACGTAGTCGACCGCAACCGAAAAGAGGGCAAGCGCTCCGAGGATCGAGAGTGGCACCCAGCCGATCACCGAGAAATCCTGCCACCACGCGACGAGCAGGGCGCCGAGAAAGATGAGGGGACTGCCGGGCAGGGCAGGAAGCACCGTCCCGATCACGCCGCACCCGATGAGAAGCAGTGCGGCGATCCAGATGAGGGTGAGGGCGAGCGCATCCATCGACGAGCCTTTGGCCAGGGATAAAAACGATACGTTGTTGCCCCGCAGCGAGCCTCCATGAGAGGAGCGGGAGAAAATTATGCCGATTAGGGCAGTAGTTGCCAGGACATCTAGGGCTAACTACTTCACCCGCAGCATCATTGGGCTGGCAGCGGATTTGCTTACTAACGGGTCAACGATACTGGTGGGATGGTGCAGGACGCAACCCAAGGCTTAAGATAAGCCGCCCCCGAACTAGAGAGAGATCTTTATGTTTCGACGTCTGCACTTTGATGAGGCCCCACGGGCCTCGCTGATTCGCGCCCCGCTTCAACAGGGCAAAGACCAGGAAAATCCAGAACAGGGCGAGCTTGCGCTCGAATTTTCGCGCCTTTTAGAGCAGGTGCGGGGCCCCATCGCTGCGATACACGATGAGGTTATGGCACTCGGCCTGGCTCTGGCCCAAGCTATCCCCACGATTCAGCAGTTGCGGCCTGAGGTTGAGGCCGCGAAGGATGATAATCGGGAATTCCAGCAGGACGCAGAGAGTGAAATGGCCCTGAACGAGGGCGAACGCGATGGGGGCGAGAGAGGCGAGTTGCGAGGCATCTGCGTGGCTCGAGAAGAGCTGGTGCGACGGACCGATGGGACCCAGGGTGATGATCAGGCCCACGTCGAGGATAAGGGGGATGGCAGCGCCGAGAGCGCGTCCGATGACTGTGGGCCAGACATCGACGACGACGACATCGAGATGGCTATCGATCTGCTCAATCTTGAGGGGGGTAAGGATAGCGGCGATAGTGCGAGCCCTGAGGCGGAGAGTGTCTCTGATGTGACCTCCGTCCAGATCGGCACTGATGCAGCGTCGTTAGTTGGCCAGGATGAATGGGACTCTCGAGCAGGGGGCGCTGAAGCTGAGCAGGCAAATGGCGAGGCGCACGAGGGTTCCTTGGGAGAGGAGGACTATGTAACCTCGGCCGACGTTATGGCTAATACCGATGAAGGTGTTGTCAGCCAGCGAGAGTCCCGGATCAGTGAGGCTGCCCAGGCAGTGGATGAGCAGCCCGCGTTGGCCACCGTGCAGGCCGTTTCCGGCGAAAGCTCCGGGGAGGAGCGCGCCACCCAGGAGGGGCTGAGGGTGGATGGAGTCGATGAGCCGCTGCCGGCAAATGAGCGCACGTTGCGACAGGTCGAGCAGGCCGGAAACGCGCTACGAGCAATCAACACCGGAGCCGAGCAGGAGGAGGATCCGGCGGCTTCGAAGAGCGCGAAGGCCCCGCTTGCGGCACCCGACCCGTTTTTTCAAATAACGCTCCTGAGGCAAGCTTTTGAGAGCTTTCGGTCGCACCGTGCTGGCCTTAATGAGCCTGAGAGCCACGCGATTATGCCGGCGGTTTCGACCGCGGTAGGGGTTAGCGATGCCCGCTCGGCAAGGCAGGAAAGCGCGCCCAAGGTGGCTCGGCCCCTCGACAAGAATGTCGCGCACCGCATGCTTGAGCGGGTAGAGACAGCACTGAAGGAAGCTGCGCGAAATCGTGACGGGAAAACGCTTTCCCTTCGCCTCGATCCGGCGCAGCTTGGTAAGGTGAAGGTCGACGTCACACTGCGGGAGGGCAGCCTCCACGCCCGCATAACGCCCGAAAATCAGCAAGTTCTTGCTTCCCTCAGGGAGAATGCGCACGAGCTGCAGGCCGCACTGCGGCGGCTCGGGCTGAACGTGGATTCGGTTTCAGTAACTGTAGCGGCTGACGCAACCCCGGATACCTCTGAGTTCGGCAGGGAGCTCCCGAACGGCAAGAGTTACCAGGAGCAGCGGAACAACATGCCGAACGAGGAGCGACAAGTTGCTGAAAACACTATTGGCAACGAACTTGCAGAGCTTACAACATCCGGAGTGCCGCAGAAGGATGTGGCAGGCAAGGACCACTGGGTAGCGTGATTAACTAGGTAACGAAGATGCCAAGCATAGGCACATTAAATTCCGGGCAGCCCGCCAATATAAACGGCACAACCGGCACGCAAGCGAAGAAGGCCGATAACGTCGGCCGCGACGAATTCCTTAAGCTTCTCATTACGCAGCTTAAGAACCAGGATCCGGAGTCACCCCTCGACAGCAAGGAGTTCGCTGTGCAGCTGGCGCAGTTCACGCAGGTTGAGAAGCTTGTTTCGATTGACGAGCAGATGAGCAAGCTGAATCAAAATGCCAGCTCTATGTCCGGCTACCTCGGGCAGCAAGTCGTCCTCAATTCCGAGGTGGCAGTGGTGAAGTCAGGGCAGGGGGGACAGGCTCAGCTCAATCTCTCGCAGGACGCACAGAACGTTCGCGTCCAGTTCCTCAACAAGGATGGGAAGATGGTGGGAGAGAAGGTCATTGACCAGCTCTCCAAGGGCAAGCAGCTTGTCACGCTCGACAACCTCTCGATTCCTGACGGGGCGTATAAGATCAGTGTCAAGGCCGCGAGCCGGTTCGGCGCGGGCGAGTTTGGTGTGCCGGCGTCGGTTGCCGGCTTGGTGTCAGGGTTTATCCCCGGGCCAGATCCGAAGTTGATCGTCAACGGCCGGGAGATCTCAGTTGGGGAGATCAAGGAGGTTACCATCCCAACGTCGGCGTAGTGTCCGGCTTATGCTGGGGCAGGATGCTCCAGCAGCATAGTTCCTCAAGGATGATATTCGAAGGCTGTTAACGAGAAGTTAACTGAAGCCTCACCTTCAAACGCATGGGCGGGAAGGGGGCTCCGTTTCATAATGGAAGGGACACGTGGCAAGCATAGTTAACGGACTGTTCGCAGGTCGCGCAGGCATCACCAGTCACGGCTCAGCGATCGCGGTCGCCGGCGACAATATCTCCAATGCGAACACTATCGGATTCAAGGCCAATCGGGCAGAGTTCGAGGACCTCCTGGCGGGCTCCGGCGTCATCGGACGACAGTTCGGCTCGGGCTCCGCGATAACGCACGTGTCGACGGTCTTTGAGCAGGGTACTCTTGAGTTCACCGGCCGGCCTCTCGACCTCGGCATATCGGGCAACGGATACTTCGTGCTTGCCCAAAACGATCAGCGCTATTTCACCCGCGCCGGAAACTTCAAGGTGGACTCGGCCGGATTTATCGTTAACCAGGACGGGCTGGCAGTGCTTGGGTTCCCGGCGAACGGAAGCGGAGCGCTTGAGCCGATTAACATCAACACGCTCCAGCAGAACTCGGTCGAGTCTACAGAGGTAACGATCGCAGGAAACATCGACGCCTCGACGAACCTTGTCGACACGGCAGTCATCCCCGACCCGGGCGTTGCCGTTCCGCCGACAGTAACGTACGCCGACCTCAACGCGTATGCGGCCTACTCATCGGTTGTGGACGTGTTCGACTCTCTCGGAGAGAAGCACACCACCAGCCTCTTTTTCTATCACACCGATACCAACGAGTACACGGTGAGGGCATACGTCAACAACGAGGATGTGGACGCCACCGGAACTCTGACCGGATACCCACGCCTCGTGGGCGAGAAGATTATGCAGTTCGGCGGAAACGGACAGCGCAATCCGCTTCCGGTTGTCGGAACCCCGGACTTCACAACAAATATCGCTTGGAATAACGAGTCTGAGGCGGGCGAAATCGCTTTCACCTTCTCCCCGATGACGCAGTACTCAGCCGCCTCCAACATCCTCTCCATCTCGCAGGATGGAAAGGGGGTGGGAGTCGTTACGACCTTGGCGGTGTCTTCGGGCGGCGAGGTGTCGGCGCTCCTCACAAACGGCCAAAATGCTGTGATCGGAACCCTGGCGATGGCCAACTTCGCTAACCCTGAGGGGTTGGCGCGGCTTGGAGGAAACCTCTTGTCCCTCTCAGCGCAGTCCGGTGAGCCCGTGTATGGAACGGCGGAGAGCGGAAACTTCGGATCTATCAAGTCAGGAACGGTGGAGCTCTCAACCGTGGACATCGCTTCAGAGTTCGTCAAGATTATCACGCTCCAGCGCGGATTCCAGGCGAGCTCCCGAATCATTAACACGATTAACCAGCTCCTGAACGAAATTATCCAGTTGGCGTAATAGCGGGGAGAGCAGTACCATCAGGCCATGAAGTACACCGATGACGAGCTGCTCTCCGGCACGCTATCGCGCGATTTTCGGGCGATAGCCCGGTTCATCACCCGGATTGAGGTAGGCACCCCTAAAGCCCGAGCCATGGCGGCCGCCCTTCGTCGCCGTGAGGGACGGGCGCATGTGCTAGGCATCACAGGCTCCCCGGGGGCAGGCAAGTCGACCCTCGTCGACCAAGCGGCGCGTCTCTACCGCCAGCAGGGGCTCTCGGTGGCAATTATCGCTGTCGACCCGTCGAGCCCGTTCAGTGGAGGGGCAATCCTGGGAGACCGGATTCGCATGGGCCTCTCGGCAGAGGATCCTGGCATCTTCATTCGCAGCATGGCGACGCGCGGCTCCCTGGGGGGCTTGGCAAAGGCAACCCTTGAGAGCGTGCATATCCTTGACTGTGCTGGCTTCGACGTGATCATCGTCGAGACCGTTGGCGTTGGCCAAGCTGAGGTCGATATCGTGCGCACGGCGGATACGTGCGTTGTGGTGCTTGTGCCCGGCATGGGGGATAGCGTTCAGATCATCAAGGCCGGCCTGATGGAGATTGCAGACATCTTCGTCATAAACAAGAGCGACCGCGATGGTGCGCTCTCGCTTGAGAAAGATCTCCTGACGCTCCTCTCCTTGGCCGAAAGCAGCCCGGACCAGTGGCAGCCCAAGGTGCTCAAGTCGGTTGCCACAACTGGAGAGGGAGTGCCCGAGGTAGTGCAAGCGGCCCACGCTCATCGGGCTTGGTTGGAGTCGTCGCCGCGCGGGCGGGAGCGGCGCGTCAAGGTCGTGGGCCAAACTATCTCGGTGCTCGCAGCTGAGTGGATAGCGCAGGGTGCGCTGAAGGGCTCCGAGGCGATAGTTGCGGCGTTGGCCCAAGAGTGCGTGCAGCGCCAGCTCACCCCGCTTGAGGCTGTTGAGAAGGTCGTGGCATGGG
>CANIHJ010000047.1 GCA_947467385.1 Deltaproteobacteria bacterium
AGATGCGAGCAACATGTCGTCGCTTCCGGCTGGGGGAGGCACACAACGCAGCCGCGGCTCATCTGACCACACGGTATGGAGGCACTCCTGGACCGTCTCGCCCGTGATAAGGCGCTGCTGCTCAAGGAGAAGCCTTAGTGGCTCGCTCACATGCGGTTTCACCTGCAGGAACCGTGTCAGGTCCTGCGACCGGTAGTCGCCGTCAACCAGGCACGTGGTGCGCCCGCGCTCCACCATCCCCTCAGCAAGCAGCGCTGCGACAAATGTTGCCCCAACGCCCCCGCGCGCAGAGTCAACCACGATCACCCTGCCGCGCTGGCGGCTCCTGAGCCTTCGCTGGAGCAGCACCAGGCGCCGCAGGAACTCGTCGCTTTCAGCGCTCTCAAGCAGTACATCATCAACCCCGAGTCGGCCCAGCTGCTCGATAACGCCAAACGACTGTGTGCGCGCATCGAGAACGCATAGGATGAGTTTGTCATTGAGCTCGCGCCGCAACGTCGTGAGGTATGCCGCATCGCAGCCAATAAGCTCGGGTCCAACGACGCACACGTCGAGCGCGCCGTGAAAGCGCACCTCTTCAGGCGAAAGGAGATGAATCGAGATCCGGGGAATTGAGACGCGGCTGTCAGGAGAAACCCAGGCCCAGCGCTCCACCAACGCCGCGAGCCGCCGCCTTGCTGATGCGCTAAGATCCACGATACCGAGTTCGATCATTCGAGTCCGGCGATACAGTGACTGGTTGGACACCCTCAGTGCACGCACTGAGATTTTTTGTGCTCTTAGGGACCGGGACATAGCACGGTGGCTGAGGTTTAGTTTGCGGTTTTTTCGGGTTCTCTAGAATGATCCTAGATCCGAGCAGGTTTTTACTTATAATGACCCGAGGTGAGCCCCGGCGTGATTTTTGCAGTGCCTGCACTATTGGACCGCAGCTTACTACCGCAGACGCCTAGCAGTCCCCGAAAGGTACACGCCTATGACATCCGTTCGCCGCTCGCGTAGCTGGCTCCTAGGAGGGCACTCACTTGAGTGGTCTGATCGGCGCGACATCAGCATTGGAGCCCTCTCGGACCTTATCGACGGGCTGCTGCGGCAGGTACTTCCGAGCATCATCGAATCGGGGCGCGGGCAGGAGATTACTGACCTTAAGGGCCGAAACGCCCAGGACTTCCTGCTGCCAGGCATCGCCTCATCCGCCCATGACGAGGTGTTCCGCCTTGGCGGTATGGCTCCGGTGGCCGCGGCCGGGGGATCTCTCGAGTTCGACCCCTTTGAGGTTTCGCTGCTCTCGCCATTCAAGCGCTTCGAGGGCTCAAGCCACATTGTGCATGAGCTTGAGCAGCACCGAGCCGGCCCGATACCACGCTGGCTTCCCATGCGGCTGCTAGGCTATGCCGCGCCCCTACGACCAACCTTTGTGCGCTTCGGCATCGAGCGGTTCCGCAACGTCATGAGCTTTGCCAGCCTGGGCTACGCGCCGCAGGTCACCGACTCCCTGCTCATCGACTCGTTTAAGGGCGCCTTGGCTATCCAGGTCTCAAGCGAGCGCAACGCGAGCCGGGACTTTAATCCCTTCGAGGATATTCCGACGTTTAGGGTCATGTCCGAGCTCATTCGCTCGATTATTGGGCTCGACCTCCAGCAAGAGCTCTCTGCCAGCCGCTAGGGGCTCACCGAATGCCACCTTTCGCTGCCGGGGGCTTTTTCGGTACTATGGAGGGGCGCACAGACGCCGCTAACGATCATACCTTTTGCCCACGCTCTCATGGCCCGACGACCCGCCCTCCCCTTCTCCCTTGAAAACTCCGCCCACTCGCTGGCAGTAGCTACCGTTGCCGTTTCGGTGGTGAGCGGCCTCATGCGCCAGTCGGGAAGCGACATTTTGAGCTTTGCTCCCGCCCGCGTGCTGTCTGCACTTGAGGTGTGGCGGCCCTTCACATCGCTCTTCGTGGCCTCAAATCCCCTTGAAGTCATCTTCGGGGCGCTTATCATCTATAGCATCGGCGGGATACTCCTCGCCCGTTGGGGGCGAAAGACATTTCTCAGGCTTGCTCTCGGCATCCCCCTTACTGCAGAGGCTATCGTGCTCGTGCTTGCGCTCGTGGCCCCAGAGTCAATCGGCGGGAGGATCTACACCGGAACCGGTTCAGTTCTTACCACGCTCTGGATACTCTACGGCCTCATGTCTTGGTTCTCGGGCCAGATGCTCAACTTCTGGGGCACCCCCATCAGCGGCAAGACCTTCGCCCTCATCGGCCTTGGCTTCGTGGTGCTTTCTGCCGTATTCGGCGATTTCCGCTGGGTCCTGCCCGACCTCATCTCAGCCGGGCTGTGCTACGCATACATGTATCGCGGGCGATCCGGTCGGCTCACTCAGCGCATCGAGCTTGCGTACTACAGCTGGAAGCTGGAGCGCCTCAAGAAACGCTCAAAGCTGCGCGTGGTCAAGGGCTCGCGCGATGACGACAGCGATCCAAGCTCAAATATCCACTAACTCTCTTTGCGCCAGTTCGCTCAGCCAGCTGCTCACGGATAGGCACTATCCCACGAGGGACAGGATAAGGAAGATGGCGACAACCACCAGCGAGATCGCCACGCTGAGGAGGAGCGCAGCGGCGACACCCTGGAGCTGAATGCGCGGCCGCAAGTCAATCGCGTGAGCAGCTGAGCTCAGGAGTGAAAAGAGCCCAAGGCAGAACAGCACCCCTCCCATGTAGACGATGCTGGCCGATCCGCGCTTAACCTCGCCGGCCTCGTCCGCAAGCAGGCTGTCCGCATCGAATTGCCCCTGCCGAATGATGAGCTCCGATGACACGTCAGCCCCGACCAGGCTTCGCTCGTCCGCCTGCACGCTCATGACCGTATAATCACCCGGCAGCGCCGCCTCGTACCAGATGCGCATATCCCCGAGCGAATCGCCCGTGCTGCTGGGGTCTCGGCGGATGAGGATCTTGCCGTCCTGAAGCTGCATCGATGGATCGACGAGCATTTCTGGAGTAACCGCAAGCCGGGGTGGAGAGTCGATCAGCTCCGCAATCCTGCTGCCATCGAAGCCCGAAAATTTCGTGCCTGGCGCGACCTTCTTTTCCGGAAGGTATAGCAAGAGAGGGTTCTCGTGGCCCTCCGGCTTCTTGAACTGAAAGAAATCGCGCTGTCCCGTGTGCCATCCCAGGTTGTACTCCGGCTGATCGGAATCGCGCGGCCACTCCTCATTCCACTGAAACATCTCTACCTGGCGCTTGAGCACCAGGTATGGGCCAGGCTTGATAAGCCCATCTCCGATCTGCCCGGCCACCGAAAACACGCCGGGCGCAACCACGAGCTTGCCATTATTGCCCGGATCGGGCGTGGAGGGATTGATCGTTATAGCGTTCTTGCGGGCCTCGGAGAGGGTGCGCTGGCTGTTGAATTCGTTGAGGGCACCGCTCCACATCAGGCCGAACCCGCACACCATCGTGAAGAGCCCCAAGAGGCCTTTCACCTTTAAGGAAGATCTGCCGGCCATTGCTGCTCCTAAATAAGGCCGTTAAGCCTCGCCCTCAGGATAAGGGCCAGAGACTTTGCGTCTGACAGCCTCCCTGTTCGGGCAGCCTCCTCCGCCTCTTCGACACTGAGGGGCACTAGCGTTATTGCCTCATCGTCGTCCGGTGTAGCCTTGCTCGGATATAGGCCGCGCGCCACAAAGATATGCTGCACTTCTGAACAGAAGCCCGGCGCGGGATAGAGCGTTCCGAGCGCCAACATATCCCGCGCGGCCATTCCGATCTCCTCCATAAGCTCGCGCTGGGCGCAGGCGGTAGGATCCTCAGAAGCCTCAAGCGTGCCGGCCGGCAGCTCAAGAATACTGGCCCGCACGGAGTGGCGATATTGCTCAATGAATGCAATCCGCCCGTCGGGCAGGATCGGCAGGATGACCACCGCACCGGGGTGCTCGATCGTTTCATGCTTGAAGCGCCTGCCGTCGTCCAGCTCGATAACGTCCCGAATACCCCGAAGCTTTCCCTGGTACAGGACCTCTGATTCAACTATTCGCATACCCATACATTACTTCGGGCTGAGGGCACGGGCAATTCGGGATGTAAGCTCGTCCGCCCCGTAGAGCGGCAATGAGCAGCCCTGCTCCTCGCACACAAACGCAGCAGCTTTCAGCAGTCGGGGGTACTGCACATCCGGATTGGGCAGCGCGCCCTCTGTCCTATCCCACCACTCGCGCCGGACGTAGAGCGCAGGAATCGGCCTGGTCGCCGCAAAGAGCGCCTGCGCAGCGGGATCCCCCTTTCCTCCAACAGTCGTGACGTGCAGCGGAGCTATTCCGATCTCATCTCCTGCCAGCAGCAGCCCGCGCGCCTCTGCACCCATGCACTGCGCAAGAGCATACGCATCAAGGCTCGCCCGCCTGTAGGCACCATCACCCGAATAGCGGTACAAGCCATTTAAGAACCGGGCAGCCACAAGCGCATCGCCAACTGAAAGCTCCTGGCGTGCCTTGGCGACGCCAGCGGCTTGGCAGACCGATGCGGCAGCCCGATCGTTCAAGGAAAATCGGCGGTTGAAGTCGAGAACGTTCGAGGATGCGACCTCGCGCGCTTTTGTGAGCCACGCTCGCTCTCCCGTCGCCGCATAGAGCCCCAACAAAGCGCGGCCCATCCATGCGGTGTCGGCAAGCCTCGCAGGCTCTGGCAGCGGAGTGTCGTGCCGAAATCCGCCTCCCTGAACGGCCCGATTCACAAGTGTCCACTGGGCAGCGGTAGTGGCATCATTCAGGTAGGGCTCCTCGCCTGTTGCGAGGAACATCTCCGTCAAGGCAACGATCGCCATGCCATTTTCGTCGGCGTAGCGGCTTGCGTGTATCGTCGGAAGTCCCTTAGCGCGCCTCTTTTCGTCATCGAGCGCAAAGTACTCCGCCGGGGTGAGGCCGCCGGGGGCATCGCCATCCTGGCCCGAGAGGTATGCGCCGTCGATGCTGCGCAGAAACGCATTCATGTACGATGCGATTGCCCGGGCTGTTGAGAGATGGCGCTGTTCGCCGAAGACGCGAAAGGCGTACGCGTACAGCAGCACGTTCGCCGCCTGAGATGCGATCCCCTTCGAGAAGGATGGGCTCCGCCAATCCTCACCGCTAGAGTAATCGTATATCCCTCCCCATGCGGGATCGACTAGCTTGCGATTGCTGTCGAGCGTCTGCTCGGCCCACTGCTTGCTCGCCTCATCGCCATCTCGTGCCAGCGCGAGCGCGAGTTCAACCGAATCGGCATCAAGAAAACGACGCGGACCTTTTAATCCCCCTAGGACTGTGTCGCGCGAACTCCGATAGCGCGCCGTCAGCTCAGCTCTTTGGATAGCGCTAAGAATTCGCCCCGTCTCTGCGCCTGAGCCTTCGCGTGGAGCGGCGTTCGCCGACACAGGGATAGCCAAAGCTAGAACGATGTTTGCTATTGCTCTTGTCCTGGTTCGCCACCTAGTGCCGAGGCCTTTAGCTAGCATCTTGATTATACTTACTTTATCCACATCTCAGACATCTCTATCTTACGCCCCAAAAGCGCCAACCACCACCCGTCAAGTGCGGCACGAATCGGGTCAGGGATGCGTTCCATCTTAACCTTTAACGCCACCGCGGCCTTAGGATCTGCTGAGAAAGACAGCGCAGATGTGCCCCCATGACTGTGAAGCCGGAGAGTATTCGGATACTATTCCCGGCCTGGACCAACCCACCGAGCATGAATCTTCAACCAACGACATCGGAACGCCTGAGCAACTGGATGGAGCGCCAGCATACCTCGGCTCCTTCCGTGAGCATCAGCGTTGTGGTTCCGGCTTTTAACGAAGAGCGCAGGCTGCCTCCCACCCTGATCGACATTATCGACTTCTTCGAACGCAAGGGCACCCCATACGAAGTGATCGTGGTGGACGACGGCAGCCGCGACAACACGGCAGAAGTCGTCCGGAAATTTGAGCGCGTACGGCCTGAGGTCCGCCTCATCCAGCTCCCCAAAAATCAGGGGAAGGGGCATGCGGTGCGGCTCGGAGTGCTCAATTCGCGCGGCCTCCGCATCCTGTTTGTTGATGCCGACGGCGCAACGCCGATCGCAGAGATGGAACGGCTGCAGGCAGCGCTCGATTCCGGCTCAGACGTGGCGATCGGATCGCGCGCCCTGGCGTCCACTGACACCAAGGTTGCGACCTCCCTGCACCGCAAGGTCCTCGGCCGGGTTTTCAACCGCTGCGTCAACATCATCCTCCTTCCGAGCATCGCTGACACCCAGTGCGGCTTTAAGATGTTCTCGCGCAAAGCCGCCCTCTTTCTCTTTCGCAAACAGACCTCCGATCGCTTCAGCTTCGACGTTGAGCTCCTTTTCCTGGCCCACAAGGCTGGACTGCGTGTGGCGGAGGTCCCCATCAACTGGACCAACGTGCCCGGCTCAAAGGTCAACCTCGTCGTTGACGCGCTGCTCATGTTCCGGGACGTGTTTCGCTTTCGGGTACTGCACCGCGGTGTCTCGCGCGAGGCCTACGAGCAGTTCGAGCAGAACTACGACCTGCTTGAAAAAGAGGCCGCAGCCGAGGCCCGCCACGCAGCCGACCACCCTTAGGCTCTGCGTGTTTGTGTTGTTTCAGGGTGTTGTCGCCCAAACACAGCTTATTTTCAGCCCATTCTTCAGGCCGGCACAGGTGTCCCGAATGGGGCTTCCCATGCCATAGTGAGCAGCATGAAGTTTAGCATTCCTGGATATGCCCTTTTGGATTCTGGTGACGGCCGCAAGCTTGAGCGCTTCGGCGATGTGGTCATCGACCGACCATCCAGCCTGAGCGCGTGGCGCCGAAGGAACGACGCTGTCTGGGAGGGCGCAGACGCTGCCTACCTTCCCCCCGACAAGTGGGAGTGCAGCCGCTCGCCCTTCACCACATGGCAAACCGAGATCGCCAACGTCAAGCTTGAGCTTGAGCTCATGTCCAACGGCCAGCTCGGCATATTCCCCGAGCATGCAATTTACCTCCCGCAGGTTGAGGCCGCCATTAAGCGCTTCCTGGCGGCCGGCTCGCGCACCGTGCGAGTGCTCAACCTCTTCGCCTACACCGGACTAGCCACCGCTTTCTGCGCCAAGCACGAACGCGTGCTCGTCACCCACGTTGACCTTGCCAAGCGAGCTATCGACTGGGCCAAGCGAAACGTGCAGCTCAACACAAGCGCAACCGATCGCGTGCGCTGGATCGCAGAGGACGCGCTCACGTTCATGGCGCGCGAAGCTCGCAAGGGCAACGCGTATGACATCGTCATCATCGATCCCCCCTCGTTCAGCCGGGTGTCGAAGAATAATTCCTGGACGCTTGAGGAGAAGACCCCCGAGATCGTGAACCTAGTGCTCGACGTCCTGGCGCCGGAGTCTGGCGTTGTTTTCCTTACCAACCATAGCGCTGCAAGCACCTCCGACGTTGCCCGCAACATAGCGCTCGACCGCTTCAACGATCAGGGAGTTTCAATCGAGATATCCCCTCTCTCCTTGAAGGAGGAGAGGAGTGATCGTATCCTGCCGGCGGGCTCCCTTATAACCCTCTCACATAACTCTCACTAAGGATTAGACAGCCATGTCCAACACCACCTCAAATGATCTCCTCGACAAGCAACTCCTGTGGCGCTACGCGACCAAGCGTTTTGATCCAACAAAAAAAATCTCTTCTCGCGACTGGCAAAGCCTCGAGCAGTCCCTGCTCAACGCACCGTCGTCGTTTGGCCTGCAGCCATGGCGCTTCGTCACCATCTCTGACATGGACCTCCGCAAAAAGCTTCTTCCGCACTCGTGGAACCAGCCACAGGTCGTCGATGCTTCGCACCTCGTCGTCCTCGCTGCCCGGACCTCGGTTGATCCCGAGTACGTCGACTCATTCATCAAGCGCATCTGCGCCGTGCGGGGGATGCAAGAGGCTACCCTCGAGCAGTACCGCGGCATGATGAACGGATTTGTCGCGTCGCTGACCGCCCCCGGTGCTGTTGAGAACTGGTGCGCGAACCAGGTCTACCTGGCGCTCGGCATGCTCCTCTCTGCGGCGGCAGTCCTGGAGATCGATACGTGTCCGATTGAGGGCTTTAGCGCAGCGGCATACAACGAGGCCCTCGGCCTTCCCTCCAAGGGCTACTCGGCCAAGGTGGTGGCGGCCCTCGGGTACCGATCCCAGGACGACGCGCTGGCTGGCCTAGCGAAGGTTCGCTTCCCCGCAGAACAGATCTTTGAGCGCCGGTAAGTAAGTATGCGGGGAGCGCCTCGTCGACAGGCTTTGCTGCTGGCGTGCTGTCTCCTCGTCGCCCTGGCGCTTAGGGGCCCGCTCGTCGCGGCGCACTCACGCTACTTCTACCACGAGGATGACGCCCACCACTTTAACCGCACCGTGGAGATGGCCCAGCGAGGCGAGCTCCATCCGCACTACTTTAATAAGCCCGCCCTGCATTTCTACCTGCGCATGCCCGTGGTGTACGCAAGCGGTGCCTGGATGCGCCTAACCGGGGAGGCCTCCGGCATCCAGGCGATCAAGACCCGTGATCCTCAAGGCCTTGCTGGATATGCCTTCACCGCGTCGCACCCAACCGTTTTGGCATGGAGCCGGTCCTTCAGCGTCGCCATAAGCCTCGGGCTCGTTGTCGTCACCTTCCTCATCGCAACGATGCTTGAGGTCCCGCTGGTGGCGGCCTGCACGGCAGCCCTTCTCGTTGCGGTGTCCCCGGAGGTTCTCCTCAACTCCGACATCATCGGCGTTGATGTGCCGATGGCGCTGTTCTGCCTTCTCTCGACAGCCCTCGGCATCCGCGCGCTGCGCAACCCCTACGCTCGACGATGGCTTTTCTTGAGCGGCCTGTGCGCCGGACTGGCCGGCGCCACTAAGTACAACGCTGCCCCCATCGCAGTGGTGCCGCTCGTTGTGGCGCTATACCGTGACCGGACACTCGCTGGGCTCTTGCTCGCCATCGCTGCGCCGGCTGTCGGGTACGCCGTCGGTGCGCCGTATTCTTTCTTGGCCTTCGAGGAGTTCTGGCGAGGCCTTTCGTACGAGATATGGCACTACGCAACCGGCCACGATGGCCACTCTGCCCCGCCCGGCATCGAACAGGCGCTCTTTTACCTCGCCTGGCTAGCCTCGGATGGCGTCGGAATTATCGCCACAGTGCTAGCCGGCGTTGGTGTAGCCGCCTGCTGCGCCCGCCGTACCCCAGCAATGGTCACGTTCCTCTCGTTCCCAGCCGCATACGTGGCACTCATGATCGCCCAGAAAACCAACTTCACGCGCAACATGGTGGCGATAGTCCCCTACGCTGCTGTCGCTGCCGCCTACGGACTCGAGCGCCTCTCTCGCAGGTTGTCGTCTCCGGGCTTGCGCCCAGCTGTTGCCCTCGTTGCTGCCGTAGCGGCGATCGCGCCACCCGCCATAGCATCCATCCGCATCGCTGCATCCGAGCTCCTTCAGCCCGAGAGCCGCGACGTTCTTGCGGCTTGGCTTGAGTCCCGCAACCGACAAGATGAGGTTGCTATCGACGGCGCGCTCCAGATCCCGCCGTACTTTCAGCGCGAGCCAGGCGTGATGGTCGTCGACCTCAGCCGCTCATCCCTCGCTCGACTCGTGCAGCGCGGCTTCTCGGTTCTCGTGATTCCGCAGGACATCGCACAAAGTTCTCCACTGCCCTTCAAAATCGAGCTCGCCGTTCCCGGCTTGCCGGTCGACAAGCATGCCCCGCGAAACCCCGCCCTGTCAGTGCTGCGCGTAACCGCTGAAACTATCAAAGCTGCCGAAGCAGCGGAACCTGCAACGCTGGTCGTCGCAGCTCGCAATGGCTTGCTTGTTCCGGAATGTGGCGCCAGCGACGAGGAGCACTGCTGGCTTCAGGATCGAGCAACCACGGTTACGCTGCCTGTCGGTGCGGCATCTTTTTCGGCCGAGATCATGTCTCCGTGGCCGAACCAACAGCTCGATATCGTCACTGCAAGCGGCGATCCGATCTCCGCAATCTCCCTTCCCCAGGCAGGCATGTGGAAAAAGATCTCTGTCTCGATTCCTTCAGCGCCGGGTGACGCAGCTCCGAGCCTTACGCTCGTCGTCCGCGAGATACACTCCCCACAGGACCGCGGCTTAAGCGACGACCCGCGCCGATTAGGCATCGCGATCCGTGCTGCCTCCTAGGCGATTCGGGCGCCCCATGAAACGGTAACGGGAGAGCCAGTAGCCACAAAGGCAAACTCGGGCGCAGTGGAGAGGATCTCTCCCCACGGGCCGCCGTAGGCATGCTGCGGCGACCAGTCGAGCGACACCTGAGCCGATTCCCAGATCAGCCACGGCGCATGGCGCACACGATACTCAGCAGTGCCGCCGCTTCGCAGCGACGAGTAGCCCCAGTAGTGCTCTGCAATGTATTCCTCGCGCGAGCCAGGCCGCATCGGCTGCGGCTCGCCGAGCGCCTG
>CANIHJ010000048.1 GCA_947467385.1 Deltaproteobacteria bacterium
GAGGTCGGTGAGCAGGGTGGCGATGATGGTGGCCGAGAACACGATTAGTTGCTCGAACCCGACGTGCCGGCTTTCCTGGAAGTGGCGAGGCGAGGCGAGGCGATACCCTGTGACACACAGTACTCCGGCGAGCGCCGCCACGGGCACGAGATGGATTACCTCTGCCAGCACAACCGCGTACATCAGGAGGCACGCCCCATGAAAAACGTTGGACCAGCGGGTCTTTGCTCCGTAGGTCACGTTCGCGTACGAGCGCACCACCTCCGAGATCATGGGCAACCCGCCGAGGAACGCCGTAACCATGTTTCCGAAGCCGAGCGCGAGGAGATCCCGATTCGGGTCTGAGTGGCGTTTGTATGGGTCTATCGTGTCCACCGCTTTCACCGTCAGCAGCGACTCGATTGAGCCGATAAGCGAGAACATTAGGAGAAACTGCAGCGAGGTTGTCGTGAAGAGCTGCGAGAAATCGGGGAACGTGATTCCCTTGACGAAGTTATTGGGGAGGTTGACCAGAAATTTTTCGTCAACGAAGTATTGATCCGTGTACCAAGTGTAGTTGTGGGGATGCGCAAAATCAAACAAGAGGCAGAACCCCATCCCCGCAAGCACCGCCAAGAGCGGCCCCGGAAAGAACTTGGAGAGACGCCCCAGCACCGTGTGCGCAAACAGCACGATGATGACGCTCGTGACGCCCACGAGCGCGACCTCGGGATTCATCTTGACGAGCGAGTGCGGAATTTCGAGCAGCAACGGGATTGGGTCGCGAGCGATGGGCTTTACCCCAAGCAGTGGATGAATCTGCTTTGAGAAGATAATCACGCCGATGGCCGCCAACATGCCGTGCACCACGGAGGCGGGAAAGAAGTCGCTGAAGCGCCCGAACTTGAAGACGGCGAAGACCATCTGAAGCCCGGCAGCAAAAACCAGCACCGCCAAGGTCATCCTGTAACCGGCAAAGGCATCCGCGCCGCCAAAGGCCTCAACCGATGCTATCGCGACGGCGATAAGCCCCGCCGCAGGCCCCTTAATCGAGAGGCGCGCTCCACATAGAGGCCCCACCACAAGGCCTCCGACAATGGCGGTAATGAGGCCGCCAAACGCGGGGAAGCCGCTCGCCATAGCGATGCCCAGGCACAGCGGCAACGCGATAAGCGACACCAACAGACCTGAGGTCAGGTCAGTTTTCCAGTTTTGTTTTAGTCCGGGAAGGCCATCTGCAGGTACGTGAGATGGCGTAGGCGTGCAAGCCGCCGAACGGGATAACATTTTTGGCAACTCCTAGAAGTAACTATCAGAGCTAATAAATTGCTTTATCAGGCCTTAAGTCGAGTCTAGTCGTTTGCTTTAAAGGCTAAGGCTCGGCTGGGTCGATCTATTTGATAGTCCATCATCTGAGCAACGCTAGTCAACCCCCCCCTACTTCCTGAGGCTCTTAAGCAGCCTGGCTAAACCATTGGCGCGCGAGCACCAAATGAGCCTCCCTGCTGAACGCTTCTGAGAGATCTTACTAAGTTAGGCGACTCAACGCAGGGTGATGCCTCTTAGGCGTGTTAGAAATCAACCGCCATGGCGAACACAAGAACTTGCGCCCATCGCGGCTGAGATCCGAAGCGCTGCACCTGCTGCTCGAGGTACCCAACCTCATAGCGAGTTCTTCCCAACTTCCAGTACGGCCCAAAGAAGATGCGGTCCTGGTCATAGCCACCCTTCGGACCGTTCGGTACCCCGTTCTCATTGACGAAGATCTCGTTGTAACCAGTAAGCCCCCAGCTCTTGTCCTCGGCTATAGGGTAGCTGCCGCGCAACATGTAGCGCGAGCGGTTGGAGACGGCACCATCGGTATTTTCGATAAAGCGCTGCTCCTGTCTGAAGCGGTGAAGCCACTGCATTCCCCACCTGTCGTGACGGTACAGGAGCTGCACGAAGGTCCGGTTCTCATCCCGGTATGAGCTCTGGTATTTTGAGTTGAAAAACGTCGGACCCCAGTAGTAGCCGACTCCCGCGCTGAACTGCTTGCTAAAGTTGTACGACACCATGTTTCGAATGATGTTCGTTTGAAGCTTCTTCCAGTCATCTCCAAGGCGAGGCTGCTCTTCGAAGGTCCAGATCCACTTTTCGTGGTCATCGAGCCGAACGTTACCGATAAACTGGAACCACCCCTCAAAGTCCGTTTGTTGCGCCTGGGCAGACAACGGCTGAAAAAACGAGAGGCAGATGAGAACGAGGGCGAAGACCTTCTGTTTCATGGGCGCGTGATATATCACACCGGCGAGGTAGGTCTAGTGGCTTCACAGAGTCCGAAATGTTTCTTCACAGCACAAAAGACCGCTATTTAGATGAGCCCCTAAAGGCCTGAAGCA
Organism: Deltaproteobacteria bacterium; assembly: GCA_947467385.1. Lineage (GTDB taxonomy): Bacteria > Bdellovibrionota_C > UBA2361 > UBA2361 > OMII01 > OMII01. The sequence continues at coordinate 2,361 of CANIHJ010000048.1, forward strand.
AATTCTGAAAATCGGCCGGCGGCGCAGCCTCAAAACGAAGCGTTTTGCCCGTTACTGGATGAACAAAAGCAAGGATAGACGCGTGCAGCGCCTGGCGCCCAAGGCTGTCGGCGGCTAGCTTCAGCGGATATGGCAAGTTTGAAAAATCACCATATGTTTTATCACCTATAACAGGACTACCAATCGAAGTGAGGTGCACCCGAATCTGGTGAGTTCTGCCGGTCTCAAGCTTGCACTCAATCAGGGTGCCGTGCGTAAGCCGCTCAAGCACGCTCCAGTGCGTGGCAGCCGGCCTACCACGCTCGACGATCGCCATCTTTTTGCGGTCCGTAGGGTGGCGCCCAATCGGCGCCCGGATCTCCCCCTCGTCGCGCTGCTGCACGTCCCGCTTCGCGCGTGGCGTGGTAAAGACAAGGGCCTGGTAGCGCCTGTCGACCGTTCGGTCTGCAAACTGCCGCGCCAGGCCGGCAAGCACCGGCGTTGACTTGGCGACAACTACAACGCCCGTAGTGTCCTTGTCGAGCCGATGCACGATGCCTGGCCGGTCGGGCTCGCCGACCTTAAGCTGCTGCTTGCCCACATGAGCCACGACGGCGTTGGCAAGGGTGTGAGTTGCATTGCCGGCGCCGGGGTGCATGGAGAGGCCGCTCGGCTTGTTAATCACGATCAAATGCTCGTCCTCAAACATGATCTCAAGCGGCAGGTCGAGTGCAGCCATCGTGGTTGTGCGCTCCTCTGCAGGAGTGACCTCAATCCGTGCGCCTGCGCCCACCTTTCGCGAAGGTTTGATAACCAGCGCCCCGTCGACAGTTACCCTCCCCTCCTCTATCCACCGCTCCACCTGCGCGCGGCTGCAGTGGAGCTCCCCGGAGAGGGTATCAACGACGACTCGGTCGAGTCTCGCCTCCGGTCCCTCGTACTGAAAAGTAACAACAGCCTTAGTCATGCGTTAGGATCTTCTGTGCGCTGTCGATATCGGCCGCAATCTGCGCCCTAAGCTCATCGCTCGAGCCGAAGCGCTTCTCATCTCGCAGCCTCTCAATAAAATTGACGCGCATGCGCCTTCCGTACAGGCTCTGCGGAAGAAACCCCAGGAGGTGCACCTCTAGCCGCTCGCCCATGCCGCTAAAGGTTGGGCGAATGCCGATGTTGGCTACCGCATCGTAGGTATGACCAAGAACCTCCACGCGGCATGCATAGACGCCGCGCTTCGGAATGAGCCGCCTGCCGACGGCTATGTTGGCCGTCGGAAACCCGAGGGCCGCGCCGCGCTTGTCGCCGTGCCCAACGCGGGCCGACAGCATATAGGGGGCCCCGAGCAGGCGCGCAGCGGCGCGAACATCCCCGTCCTCCACCAGAGACCGCACAGCGCGCGAGCCCGGCCGCGTTCCGTCGAGCTCATAGCGCTCCACAAGATGAAGCGCTATGCCGCGCTTGGGGAGCTCTTGGACCAGGAAATCCCGGGTTCCCTCGCGGTTGTGGCCCACGGCAACGTCTTCTCCCACAACCACGGCCGATACCCCCAGGGCCCGCACCAGCACGTCGTCGATAAACTGTGTGGCGCTCATGCGCGCAAAGTCCTTTGTAAAGTGCACCAGGTAAAGAATATCAATCGAGAGCTCACCCAGCCGCTGCGCCTTCTCGCGAACGCTGCTTAGGCAGCGCGGCTCGATGCCTCCGCGCAGCACCTTGATCGGGTGCGGGTAGAACGAGAGCGCTATGGTGGGAGTCCCTGCGGCTACGCGCCGCAGCGCCTCAAGCACCTTCTCATGCCCGAGGTGCACACCGTCGAAGTTGCCGATCGCCACAGCCCCGCCTCGCCACTGCTCCGGCAAAGATCTTGGATAGCGGGCAAGTCGGGCTCGTTTTTCGGCGTTCATCAATCAAAAATTCCGGGCGGAGCACAACGGCCCAGCAATAAGGCCTACGCTATCGTCTTAAGCTTGTCGCGCGCTTCTGCTGCCTCGGCAGTCTTGGGGTAGTCCTTTATGAGCTTCCTGAGGCTGTCCTTGGCCAACGCGCTGTCGCCGATGCGCACCAGCACATCCGCCTGGCGCATAAGGGCATTGGGCGCCCTGGTGCTTTTGGGGAACCGCGCAACGACCTCCGCGTACGAGCGCAGCGCGCCCTTGTTGTCGCTCAAGCCATCGTATGCCACCCCCTGCCAAAAAAGGATTACACCCGCCTTGTCTGACGAATCAGCCTGCTCTGCTGCGGCCTGCAGGAGCGGTAGCGCATCAGGGAATCGCCCCTCTCGCAGCGCTCCGAGAGCATCAACGAAGATTTGTGCCGTCTCCGCCGGCAGGCCGTTGGCCCAAACCTCATCCTCCTCAAGCATCGCCGCCGGCACGAGCGTCGGCGGGACCTTGCTGCGCAGCGCAGAGAGATCCTGCTTGAGGGATGAGATGTCTCCTCCGCGCGCGCGGCCACCGAATTCAAGCTGCTCGATCTTGCCCGCGAGCAGCTTAACCTCGCTGTCGAGGAGGCCAATCGACTCCGCCTGCTCACGTTGGTACGCCCGAATATCCTCTACGCTGCGCTCCAGCTTGCGGACGCGGGTGTCGACCGTGCAGCCAGCTAAGGTGAGAAGTGTAAGGGAGAGGGCAACGCGGTGCATAAATTTGAATCCTGAAAAGAGAAAGACCTTAGGGCCACTGTTTCCAGGGACCCTAAGGTCGGTATAAAGCCGCAGTCTTTCGACCGCAAGACTTTAACTTCGAGGCTTAGTCAACCTTGAAGTGATCGCGGCGATTCTTTGCCCAAGCAGCCTCGTTGTGGGCTGGATCGAGCGGAAGCTCCTCGCCGTAGCTTACCGTGCTGATATCACCAGCCGGCACGCCAAGGGTCATCAGGTAGTCAGCACCGGACTTAGCGCGGTGAGCGCCAAGAACCATGTTGTACTCCGCGGTACCGCGCTCGTCGCAGTGACCCTCAACCTGGACCTTCTTGCCAGCGTTGGCCTTGAGCCAATCAGCATTAGCAGCAAGAGTGCTCTTAGACTCAGCATTGAGCTTGTAAGAATCGAACGCAAAGTGAATGTCCTTGAGGGGACCATCACCCGTTGGCGGCGGAACGTTTTCCGGACCACCGATCGTGCGGCACGTACAACCCGTTGCGAGAATCGCTACAATACTTACTGCCAAAACTTTCAAACTTCGCATAATTTCCTCCCGAAATGTTGCCTATCTTGTTTCCAGCAGACGGTTCAAGGCGACTACAGCAACACCTGACCCTTTACTGCCTCAACGAAAACCTCCGGTCAGGCCGTACCGAAAGACACGACTGACTAATTCAATCAATCCTGTCTCCCGAAACAACCCTCCATGGAGAAGCCGCAACATCCAGAACGCAAGCGGTTTTGCACCCCCAGACCCCCCTTCGCCGTTAGCACAAAGGGCGTCCTCCTGAATTCCGTCGTCCGCGGTAATGACTTGATACTTTACAACCCTTAAGTTTGCAAGAAGGTAACCGTCACGAATTACAGGTTGTGATGATACTCCTCAGCGCGCTCAACGCCCAGGCTACTTGGGCATCGGGCCCCAAGCAGGCTCAAAGTCGCCGCCCCTGGTGTGCGCTAACTGCTTGATGCTCGTGCCATCCGTGCGCATGATTGCGACGCTGCGCCCATCGCCGAAGGAAGAGGTTGAAAACACTAGGTAGCGACCATCAGGCGAAAACTCCGGGTCTTCGTTGGTGCCAGAGCTGGTTAATTGAACGGCGTTTGATCCATCGGGATCGCTTACAAAGATCTGGAAGTTACCATCAGCACGACAAACATACGCAATCTTGTCCCCTGTCGGCGACCACGCCGGTGATGTGCAGTAATTTGAGGTCACGAAGCTGGCTCTTGTCGGGTTCGAGCCGTCGATACCCATGATGTAGATCTGCGGGCCGCCACCTCGATTCGAGCAAAACGCCACGCGCGAGCCGTCTGGCGAGGGCACAGGCGACACATCGATGGCCCGATTCGGCGGGGTCAGCCTGCGGATAACCTTGCCGTCCAAATCGACGAGCACGATATCGCTATCGGCCCCCTCCGTACGCGAGGTAAGGAGCTGGCTTTCGTTCACAAAGTGGCCGCCAATCTCAAGGTCCTGGGTCTTTGTGAGCTGCGTGGATTTTTTTGAGTCCACATCAAGGATGAAAAGGTCGGGTACCCTGTTGCGGAAGCTCGTGTAGACAAGCTTGGTCCCTGACGGGTCCCACGCCGAGGAGAGCGCCAGCCCACGCTCATTCGTGAGCTGGGTGAGGTTAGCTCCGTCGAGGTCCATGACGAACAGCTCTTTGAAGCGACCCACCCGCGAGGAGAAGGAGATGCGCGTTCCGAATACGCCCGCAATCCCCGTGTAGTAGCGCATTATTTCATTTGCAAACTTATGCGCAACGAGCCTCACCTGGTCGCTGTCGGCATCATACTCCTTGCCCATCACCACGGCGCCCTTCTGCACATCAAGCAGGTACATCCGCACGTGCAGGCGACTACCATCGAGATCGACCTCGCCCTTGACGAGCCCCTCTGCCCCAAGCACCGTCCAGTCCGAGAAAACAGTGCTCTCTGGAGCGTCGCATTTGCCCGGAGTCTCGATGTAGCCCTTCTGGTCGAGCACCTCAAAGTATCCCGAGAGGTCGAGATCCTTAGCGATAACGTCTGATATCTCGCCGTCAGGACCCCGCTCATCAGACTTAAGGCAAAGCCGAGGCAGCGCTATCGGGATGAGGCGACCAGCGCCGCGCACGTAGAGATCCGTCTGGGCATGGGCTGTGGCCGAAATGGCGAGACCAAAGGTCGGAACTGCAAGGGCTGCAAGAACGGCAAAAACCAGCTTCTTCATGGACATCTCCTGGGGGCGTGCCCCTATGACAATCCTGTAAAAATGCCCTATGGAGCGGCTCAGCGCAACCCGAACAGGCCGCCTGCGCGCCGGAAAAAGCGCGTTGCGCGCCCTATTCACGCGGGTCGAAGGTGATTCGCACGCTCTTGAAGTACTGCTCGTACACGGTCGGCGGAGGGGGTGGCAACGGGCTGGCTTTTGTAACTGCGCGAACGACCGAATCATCGAAGCTGCCGTCTCCCGAGCTCTTGACGACCCTCACGTTCTTCACGAGACCATCGGGCTCGATCTCAAAGGCCACTTGGGTGATGAGCGCCGTATTGGTATTGAACCAGCGCCACGCCTCCTTGATTCGGCTGCGCACTATCTTCTCGTAGATGAAGAACTCCTTAGGGCGAACAACCCCCCCGCCCATGCCCTTTCCGCCCACTGAGGCGGCGCCGAAGCCCTTTCCTCCTGAGTCGATAGACTCGCCGAGGTAGCGCTGGAGCCCTGCTTGAAGCCGCTTGTCGACGCTCTCGCCGTCGCTTTTCTTAGTCGTCTGGTCTTTCTTGTCTGATGGCTTCTTGGTTGGCTCCGGCTTCGCCGTCGGCTTAGCTGTGGGCTTGGCAGTTGGCTGCGGCTTGGGCGTTGGCTTAGTCTCGGCCGTGCTCACCTCGGCGTCCTCATCAGGCTCGACCGGTTTGTCGGGAACCTGCTCTTGCGACTTCTCCTGAACCGCCTTCTCCTCTGGAGCGGCAACGTTCTTCATCGGAGCCAGCTCGCTCTTCTTGTCATCCTTGGGCACCTGGCTTACTGAGCCCAGGCTCTTGCCGCTCTCAATCGAGATTGAGTACACCACCGGCTCGGGGAAATCGGCGAGATTCGGGAAGATCTTAAAGAAAACAAAAAAGGCCAGCACGAGGTGGCCGATAACGGAAGCCGAGATTCCGGTTCGGAGGTAATCGCCTGGCTTTCGCTCGAGAGAACTCACGTTCAATGATTGACGCCTTCGTTAGGCCCCCTTTCCGTCCGGCGAAGCCGACACGAGGCCAATCTGTGTGATGCCCCCAGCATGCAGAGCGGCCATTACCTCCATGACACGGCCGTAGCCAAGCGCCGAGTCACCCTTGATGTAGATTTTGTGCTCCTCAGGCGGTTTGTTGGCGAAGATCGCCTTAACCTTCTCCGCCAGCTCCGTGAGCTCAACCTTATTACCGGCACCGAGGAAGATCGTGCCCGCCTTGTCGACTGATATGACGATTTGCTCGCTTGAGCCCCGCAGAGGTGCCGCCGTCGCCTTTGGAAGGTCGACCTCAACGCCCTGCTGAAGCATCGGCGCGGTGACCATGAAAATCACAAGCAGCACAAGCATCACATCCACAAGCGGCGTGACGTTAATCGCCGCTATCGGGCCGTCGGTGTCTGACTGAAAGTTGCTTCCCATGGCGAATCCTCGCTGAGTGTGGCCCGACTACTTCACGAAGTAGCGGCGGGCGATATTGAGGAACTCCTCGGAAAAGCTGTCCATCGACTGGCGAAATTTCCGGATCGATGCCGAGAAGTAGTTAAATGCGATCGCTGCCGGGATGGCGGCAGCAAGGCCCACGGCCGTCGCAACGAGCGCCTCAGAGATGCCGGGAGCAACCGCCTGGATAGTAGAGCTCTTGGCTTCGCTCAGCCCATGGAAGGCGTTCATTATTCCCCACACAGTCCCGAAGAGGCCGATAAAGGGCGCTGCGCTCGCAACCGTAGCAAGGAAGGTAACCCCCCTCTCAAGCCGGTGCGTCTCCTCAAGCTCAGCACGCCTTAAGGCGCGCTCAACGGTGCCGAGCTCAGCCGACGCATCCCCAGACACTGCTCGCCCAGCGTCCTTGTTCTCCTGGAGCGTCAAGAGGAGTTCACGGTATCCAGACGTGAACACGGTCGCCAGCGGACTGTCGATCAGGCGCCGGGAAGTTTCGTCGATACGCGCGAAGTTTCTTGAGTCCCAGAAGGTCTGCGCAAACTCGCTTGATGTGCTGTGGGCCTTCCTAAACTGGATCGTCTTGGCGATCGTGATTGCCCAGCTCCAGACCGAGAGCACGATCAGCAGAATAAGAACGCTTTGAACAACGAGACCCGACCCGAACACCATGTTCAGGATGGTGGGGGCTTCGGCCACTGGGGGCAGCGCTGCTGGCGGGAGAGCTAATGGATCCACGGAAAATCCTCCACTTTGGCAAATAACGCCCTGAAATATGACACATACCGGCCGGCCGCACCAGATATGGGAGGGGATGTTTCTTTTTAATACACAGGGAGTTATAACTCCGAGCCATACTTTTTGAATTGTCTACAAGGAGACCCCATGAGCGTTTCAATCGCTATCAACGGATTCGGCAGGATTGGCCGCAACATCCTCCGTCAGCTCTTCACAAACAAGCAGTCGAAGCAGGTTAAGGTAGTCGCCATCAACGACCTGACCGACCCGGCCACCCTGGCCCACCTATTCAAGTACGACTCCGTCCACGGGCGCTTCCCTGGAACGGTTGAGGCAGGCGACGGCTTCATCACGGTCAACGGCCAGGAGATTAAGGTTCTCGCCGAAAAGGACCCCGCCAAGCTGCCGTGGGGCCCGATGGGAGTTTCAATCGTGCTTGAGTGCACCGGCATCTTCACCAAGAAGGACAAGGCTGCTCTGCACCTCCAGGGAGGAGCCAAGAAGGTGATCATCTCCGCCCCAGCTCCGGATCCGGACATCACGCTCGCGTACGGCGTTAACCACACGGCCTACAAGCCAGCCGAGCACAACATCATCAGCAACGCTTCGTGCACGACGAACTGCCTCGCCCCAGTGGCGAAGGTGCTCGTTGAGAACTTCGGCA
>CANIHJ010000049.1 GCA_947467385.1 Deltaproteobacteria bacterium
ATCAGACGAGCCGCCGACGCCTGACGCCGAGCCGGCCGCGGCGCCTCCGGCTTCTTCCGAGGGCGCAAAGCGCTAGCCCCTTCCCGATCATGGTCGCCGGTTGGCTGAATGGCGATGATACTTGTTGCCGTAGCAGGGAGGCCGTATGCAAAAGCTATCAGTGATAATTATTGGTGTTGCTGTTGTGGGGCAGGTGCTTGGGTGCGCCACCACGCTTTCGCCGCTGGGGTACCGCGTCGTTGAGGCTGACAGCTCGATGGTTGCGCAGTGCACCTTTGTCGGCACCGTTGAAGGGGGCTCAGAGGTGGGGAGCCTGGCGCAGGAAACAGGCATGCATAACGCCAAGAACCGGGCCCTCGAAGAGGCCGCTGAGCGGGGAGCCACCCATGTGGTGTTCGACAATATCGCAGGCGGCTACTCGTCGTACGCAGTTGGGCGGGCCTACAGCTGCTAGGCTGCTAAGCGCAGCGGCTTATGTCGCTCATACCGAGCGAGGAATCGCTTGGGTAGCGTGCCTGCATGAGCTCCCCAAAGAATCATGCGGTATTTCTCATCACCTGCCCCGACCGCAAGGGCATCGTCGCAAGTGTTAGCACATTCTTCTTTGAGCGCGGCTTCAACATCGTCCACTGCCAGCAGTACACCGATCCCGTTGAGAGCCGCTTCTTTATGCGCATCTTGATAGACCTCGACTCGGCCCCTTGCGCGCGGGCCCAGCTGATCGAGGACTTTCGTCCGGTCGCAGCGGCGTTCACGATCGAATGGTCGGCGCACTTCTCAGCTGACGCGCAAAGGTTTGCTGTGCTTGTCACGCGCGAGGCGCACTGCCTCTACGATATCCTGTTTAGGGCCCACACCGGTGACCTGCCCAATGCCTCGGTCGCGCTCGTCATCTCAAACCACCCGCATCTTGAGTCCGTTGCGGCACAGTTTCGTATTCCGTACTTCTGCTGCTCCGTCGACCCGCACGACAAACGCATGCAGGAGCGTGAAGTTGTGCGGCTGCTGCGGCAGCACCATGTGCAGCTTGCGGTGCTCGCGCGTTACATGCAGGTGCTCTCACCCGAGATGCTGCGCGAGGCTCCCGTGCCCATCATCAATATCCACCATGCGTTCTTGCCGGCTTTTCAGGGCGCCGGCCCGTACCGCCGCGCCTGGGAGCGCGGTGTGAAGATGATCGGCGCCACTGCCCACTACGTCACGCCTGAGCTTGATGAGGGCCCCATCATCGAGCAGGACGTTGAGCGCGTCACGCACGAGGACGGCATCGAGGCGCTCCAGCGCACCGGGCGCGACATCGAGAGCGTCGTGCTCGCGCGCGCCATTAAGGCACATCTCGAGCACCGCATAATCGTGCACGCAAACCGCGCTATCGTTTTCTCTCGGGGGCTCTAGCGGCTCTGGGCCTACGCCGCTGCGCGTTGGCCTATCTCGATTAAGTGCTGCAGTCCCTTGGGGAACACGCCGGCCGTGAGCACCTCTGCGCCCTTGGCGGTGACGAGCACATCGTCCTCGATGCGCACGCCACAGGGGGGCAGAGGGCCGACCGGCTTGCTGAAGTAGAGACCCGGCTCGATCGTGACGACCATTCCGGCCTCAAGCTTCTCAACTCGATCGTTTGCGCCAAGCGAAACGTCATGCACGTCGATCCCGAGCGAGTGCCCAATCCCATGCGGAAAGTATGGGCGGTAGGCTTGTTTTTTCATGAGCTGGGGCAGGGGGCCCTTAAGGATGCCGAGGTACTTAAGCCCCGCCGCGAGCTCGCGCGCCGCCGTTTCATGCACGTCGCTCATCAGCACGCCCGGTTTAATCTTCTTGATTGCGGTGAGCTGCGCGCGCAGCACGATTTCGTAGAGGTCGCCCATCTGGGGCGCGAGCGACTCACCTATCGGGATCGTCCGCGTGACGTCGCTTGCGTACATGTTGAGCTCGCACCCGGTGTCGATCAGAACGAACTCACCGTCGGCGAGCCGGCGCGAGAGGTTGTGGTAGTGCAGGGTCGCCGCAGAGCGGCCGGCCGCAGCAATAGTGCTGAAGGCCGGCTCGGCGCCATTGGTGCGGTAGAAGTAGTCGAGGAACGCCGCTATCTCAAGCTCGGGCGTGCCCGGCCTGAGCAGCGGGAAGAGGTTAAGCATGGCGTCTCCCGTGAGCGCCGCCGCCTCCTTAATGCGCGTGATCTCTTCGCGGTCCTTGATGGCGCGCAGGCGCGCCGTGAAGCGCTCAAGCTCAATGAGGGACTGGGGCATGCCGCGGTTGGCAAGAGAGCTGCGCGACGATAGATCGGCCTTGAGCGCCGCGCTCGCGGTTCCCGCAATCGACTGGAGATACACAACCTCAGAGCCGTGAACGAGTGCGAGCAGCGACTTAAGGTGGTCGCTTGAGGTGATCACCTCGGCTTTGAGCATCTTTGCCAGGGGGCGAATCGAGGGCTGCGCCCCGTCCCACACCGCCTTGATCTTGTCCTCTGGGTAGGTGAGCAGCACGACCGGGTCTTTTGCGTGAGGCCTGAGCACAAGCGTGATGCGCTCGGCGTAGCTGCCAGTGAAGTAGTACAGGTCGCTGTTCGGGCGATAGGGATAGTGCGTGTCACGTGAGCGCAGCGCGTGCGGGTTGCTTGAGATGACAACGGTCGCTTTGTAGGGAGCGTCCTTAAGGAGCTTAAGAGCCTTCTTTACGCGAGCTGAGTAGATCTGTTTCATGGCGCCTCCTAACGGTACAACGGTATAAAAGCACGATGGCTCCTCTTGCGCATGGTGCAATCGTGGCCCGCAAGCCCCAGAGGTTTGACAGCGCGGCGCAGGTAGGGGAGCATAATTGGCGGAGGGGCCTTTAATGTTCTCAATCACGGTAGACCTAGACGATGCCTGGCTTGAGCCTGTCTACGACCACGTGCACCACGGCCGCTCGCTCTCCCTCTTTGAGCGGGCGCGGTGCGGGCTCCTTGAGCACATCGGGTTCCCCAATGAGCAGCTTCTGGCCGAGGGCAAGGTACTCGTAATTACCAAGGTTCAGGCCGAATATAAGCGCGAGGTCAAGCGCGGCACGGTGCGCGTCACCTGCGACCGGGCTGAGGTGCGGGATAGGGCGCTCGTCATCCACCAGACCCTCTTCAACGAGAAGGGTAAGCCTGCGATAGAGCTGGTGATCGAATCTGTCTTCATGGATATGAAGAGTCGCCGCGGCATAGCCCCACCCCCTGATTTTATTGAGGCCTTTGAGGCCTGGGCACGAGGTTGACACCGATGGGCGGCTACAGTACCCTTTCGCCGCTATGAAAGAGAACACTCATCCAACTTACCACGAGGCCACCGTCTACTGCGGAGGCTGCGGCAGCACCTTCGTAACGGGCGCAACTATCCCTGAGATTCGCGTTGGAGTGTGCTCTCAGTGCCACCCGTTCTACACCGGCAAGCAGAAGCTCCTCGACACCGAGGGCCGCGTAGATCGATTCAAGAAGAAGTACGGCAAGGCAACAACCCCTGCTGCTGCTCCTGCAGAGTCAGAAGCGGCAGAGTCATAAGGCTGCAGAGTCATAAGGCTGCAGAGTCTTAAGGCTGCAAAAGAAGCCAAGTCGAAACAAACCGAGGCGACTCGACATGAGGCCAGTATCACGAGCGTTAGCTTTAGTGGTGCTGGCCTTCTGCATTTCCCTCTGCCTTTCCTTTTGCATTTCCTGCACCGGTGACCGCACCGGCCTTAATCCCCAGGACAAGGCGCCCGACATTAAGGGGCGAGACCTAAACGGCACAGAGACATCGCTGCGGCAGGTCCCGGGCCAGGTGCTCCTTGTGAACTTCTGGGCGACGTGGTGCGCCCCGTGCATGGCTGAGCTACCGGCCCTGCAGTCGCTCCACACGGCGCTTAAGGACCGTGGCTTCACGGTTGTCGGGGTTGCGGTCGATGATTCGCCCGAGAACATCCGCGAGGCCCAGGCCAAGTTTGGCATAACGTACCCGATCATTATTGACGCCGATTCCCAGAGCAAGCGCCTGTACGAGATAAAGGGGCTGCCCGAGAGCTACGTCCTCGGCCCTGAGCAGCGCGTCCAGATTGTGATGGACCCCGACGGCAGAAGCGGCCCCGTGACCCGCATCGTTGGCCCGCGCGAATGGAGCGAGAAGTGGGCTTCTCAAGTGCTGGCCTCTGCCGCTACAAAGTAGGACATGATTCCAACCCTGCTTGAGTTAGGCCCCATCCCGGTTCGCAGCTTCGGCCTCATGGTGGCTCTCTCCCTTATCGCCGGCGGCTTGCGCCTGGCGCAGAGCTTTAGGCGCTACGGCATCGAGCCGCGCCTTGCTGAGCGCTACGTAACAGCAGCGGGCATCTCAGGCCTGCTCGGCGCGCGCCTGTGGTTCATCGGCGAGAACTGGGGGATGGTGCGCGGGGATCTCATGGGGGCGCTCCTCTCAAGCGCGGGATTCACCTTCTATGGGGGCTTCATCGTCGCCGCGCTTGTGGTGGTCTACCTGGCGCGTCGCGACGGCACCGACCTGGGACGCCTGTGCGACTCGCTTGGGCCGTGCTTGGCGCTCGGGTACGCCATCGGGCGCCTTGGGTGCCAGCTCTCTGGTGACGGAGATTACGGGCGCGTGACAACTGGCTTCTGGGGCATGTCGTACGCCACCGGCGTCGTCCCCACGCTTCCAGGGCAGCTTGTCTACCCGACGCCGCTCTTTGAGTCAGCCGTGAGTCTTATGGTGCTGTGGGTGCTCTCGCGCGTCGAGAGCCATCCGAGGCTGCTCCCCAACCGCTTTCAGCGATTCGGCCTCTACCTCTTTCTCATCTCGATCGAGCGGGTGTGCGTTGAGTTCCTGCGCGTTAATCCCGAGCTCGTTGCGGGCTTAAGCGAAGCTCAGGTGATTGGGCTGGCGCTCATGGGCCTGGGCTCGCTTCTGCTTGTCCTGCCGGCGCGGCGCAAAGCCGCTGTCTAGTTGCAGCTTACAGATGTCTTTTGGTCATCGCTCTGCACTGAGAGCGATTCCACGGCGTCTCCCGATACGGTAATCGTGCCAGCGACCTCAGTTGTGCCCTCAGAGCCCGACACGGTCGTCGTGAGCTCTCCCGAGGTGGATGACCCGTCGATGGTGAGGGCGAGGCTCGTTGGCACGGTAGAGCCCGTGCTCTGGCCGACCGCCGTGAATGAGATCGTCGTTTCGTTGTTGGCGACGGTTCCACCCTCAATCTCAGCGGCGGTGTAGGTCGTTGTTGTGCCGCTTAGGCTTGTGAGCGTCATCGTGCAGCTTGCGAGGCCTCCGGCCGTCGGTGTCGGGTTAACCGGAGTCTTTGAGTCCGTTACTTCTCCGTCTATCACCGTCGAAAAGCTTCGGTTCGGATAAATGAGCGTTGCGATTACGGCGTAGTTAAACGTAGGTGCGGCCATCGACACCGGAACGTCAAAGCCGATCGCTCCTGGAAGCGAAAGCGAGCGAAGCTGGGTCGAGCGCAGCTGGCGGTTGATGTAGAAATCGAACTTAATCGGATACTCCTCGTAGTCCGAGTTGGGTATGTACGCATCTGCGAGGATGCGCGTGAAGGCGCCCCCAGCCTGTTTTGCCTCCGAGCTTGCTGCGTCGTAGTACTGCGTGCTGATCGTCAGCACCGGGCCACGGTGATCCTTGTCGACAAAGCCCTCGATCCCCTCGTACGAGACCTGCTGAGCATGAGCTCCCGAAAAGGGCAGGGCGAGCACGACCAGTGCTACAAAAGGGCAGAGTAAAATCGACTTTTCAAACCTTTGTTTTAAATTCATCAGATTACCCTCTCTTCTCACGAATAGTGTCGTCCATGTTGCTGCGGCGCTAAAGGTTTTTCCGGTGCTCGGCGCTTTCCCACTGTTGGGAGCGCAATGTCTAGTGCAACATAACATGGCTGTATGCGCCTTACAGAGTAGGTTAAAGACGTACCGTGGTTTTATTCCGTGGTTTTATTTTCAAGAGATGCGGCGGTTTCGGGACCTCAAGGCGCTCCGAGCCGTGTGCGCGCTCGACCCCAAGCCCGCACTAGGGGCGTGGCGTCGGGCGCTCTCTTTTTCTTGGCTATCCTTCCCGTTCTCCTGTCCAGCGCCGGTTGCGGCGTGATCAAAAAGAAGCCCGAAGAATCCACCGACCAGTACTCTATCATCGGAAAGGATATCCCACCGGATAAGGCCAAGCAGGTCTTAAGCGAGGTCGGGGGGAACTTCGCCTATGGGCCGGGTTTGGGAGATGCAGCGGTCAATGTTGGAACCGTTGTAGTGTTTCCGCCGTACGCGATCTATCTTCTTGGCAACGCAGTTCTGTCGCTAAGCGGATACGAGCCGGTGACGGTCGCGTCGATGCTCCCTGATGAGCAGGGCAAGCAGTGGTCCCAGACGTACGACCACATTGTTTCGGGTCCCGGCAAGATGGTCGCGGCGATGTCTGGTCACGAGTATCGCTCGCGCGAGGTTGGCGAGCAGAGGCTTAAGGCGGTGATAGACGACATTAACAATCCCCCCGAGGGCGCTACAGTGAGCTCAGTCGGGGCTACAACAGCGCAGGGTGCACAGCAGGGAATTTAGGAAGATGATTAGCCGAGTCGGTCTCGTCATTAGGCCGGGAAGTCAGAGGGTGCTCAATCTTGCGCGAGAAGTCGTGGCGTGGTGCCAGGCGCGCAACCTGCCGCTCGACGTTTGCCCTACCACAGTCAAGGCGCTCAAGCTGTCCGGGAATGGAATCCCAAGCAAGGAGATGGTGGAGCGGGCCGATCCGATCATTACGCTCGGCGGCGATGGCACGCTGATCGGCGTGGCGCGCTACGTTGAGGGGAAGTCCCCGGTGTTCGTCGGAGTCAACTTCGGAAACCTCGGCTTTCTCACCGAGATTCGTCCCGATGAGCTCATGTCGGTGCTCGATGAGGTGGTCAAGGGCGGTGTCAAGTGCGCCGAGCGCCTGCTGATCGACGTGCAGGTGCACCGCAAAGGCGTCATCGTGTTCGAGTCGCGCGCCGTGAACGACGTCGTTGTGCAGAAGGGCGCCCGCTCGAGGCTTCCGCAGCTCGATCTCGCCGTGAATGGCCACGACGTTGCGCGCATCAGGGCTGACGGCATTATCCTCTCAACCCCGACGGGCTCCACGGCCTACTCGCTTGCCGCTGGCGGATCGATCGCGCACCCGTCGCTCAGCGTTATCTTGGTAACCCCCATCTGCCCGCACTCCCTCACCAACAGGCCCCTCATCCTGCCGGGCTCTGCCATGGTGGAGGTCGAGCTGCCGCGCTTTGACGACGAGGTTATCGTGACGGTCGACGGCCAGGTCTCTGCGCCGCTTGAGTCAGGGGACATCGTGAAGGTGAGCCAGGCTAAGCAGACCGTTAAGTTCGTCGTCTCGCGCGAGAAGAGCTACTTCGACATCCTGCGCACAAAGCTCAACTGGGGCGTGCCGAACCGGCCCGACTAGGCCCCTATCGCGGCTTGGCACCTCACCCCGGGATGCCGCATGAAGTTATAACCTGAGCCATTGCTGCTGAGACGTCGGGATCCGATGAGCAGAAGTCCATACCCGACAGGCGCTCGCGCTCGCACATGCTTGCAACGCTCCTGAGCGCCGGGTCCGAGAAGTCCATTTGGAGAGTCACATCCGCAGTCACCGAGCAGTCGTAGTCAGACATGTCATCATCTACAGAGGCCGGCTCGACGTAGAACGGATCTGTATCGAAGTTCACCGCGTTGACCTCATCGGCAAGATCGCCGTCAGGAGCGCTCACGTAGCGGCTAGTGCTGCTGCCGCGATACTCAAACACTCCCGCCATATCGCCCACGACAAAACGGTCCTTGAGGGCCGACTGCAGCACCCTAAAGTCCGCCAGGGACGATCCAGTGAACTCGCCCACCGAGTAGTTCTTGTGTGGCATTCCAACCGCGAAGATATCAAAGACCTTGGTCAAGATGCGGTTTTGTGGGGTGATCGTGACGCTGGCCTTAAAGCTTCGGCCGCCGCTGAAGGTAGCTTGGTTTGTGGAGGTTCGCACCTGGCTCGGGTCAAATGCAACTGCGGAGCCCTGGCTTGCGAGAGCGGCAGAGATCTTTGATTCAAAGAGTGTTGAATCCTCTTTATGAAGCCCGGTGAAGCCATACTGGCCGCTCAGCGAAACGGTTACGCGCTCTGCGCTCTCAGCCGTCGTCCCTCCCTCCGGACAAAACCAGGAGGAGTATGCGTATTGTCGACCTGCGTTGCTCAGCTTAGTGGCGCTATCGATACGGAGGTGACCGACCTGTGCTCCTGGCCCCCCAAATCCTGAGATGACTACCTTCACGAGGCGGTCCCGGTTACCCGACGGCACAGAGAACACCTTGGTGATATCGCCGTCCGGCAGCTCGCCGTCGATAACGGTGATTGCGCCGGAGTCAACAAATCGCTGCTTCGGAACGTTTCTCATGTAGCACGTTCCCCCTGCGCCCTCGAGGATCGACTGGAAAGCGAACCCGACGCCTTGAATCGAGAAGCATCCAATAAGGCCTGCGGACGTGCCGTCAGTTGGCCCAACGAAGAACTCCGAGCAGCTCTGGGTCGATGGCGATCCCCCCTTCAAATCGTCAATAACTCCAGCGTTCCAAAATAGGTTCTTTATGCCTCCGCTAATTGTGGGAATGTTCTTCAGAATCGGTGGCGTACCTGATGGGTCAGCAACGCGACCCGACCTCGACCGCACCAGAGTAGTCGCACTCGGAAGCTTTCCTAATCCGCCCCGCCGTAGAGCTGTCGGACTCAAGAGGCGCGAGCAGCGCGTCTTGTTTGAAATGTCGACTACGTACGACCTGCCGGATTTCTTTACCGGGGTCCACTTGCCCCCGATGACGCCGCACGACTTGCCCGAAACCTGAACGAGCTCGCCCCTCTTGAAGGTGTATCGTTTTTGCGCCGATGCCGAGTCCGTAGCCGCCACCAGCAAAATCGCAACAAGCACGACGAGGTGTGAGATTTTCATAGTGACCCCCTAGGAACGTGGAAATAAGCCAACCTCACAATTGTACTGGTAACTTGGGTGTCGCGGTAACCAAAACCTCACCTCCCTAACAGAAAAAGGTGCCTAAGCGCCCAAAATTGCGGTCTAGTGAGGCCAGGGCAGCCCCCAGGAACCTTTTGCCCTCTGCTGGAAGCCGTGGTATCGAAACGAGAGGAAACGCCATTTGACGCCATGTTAACCGAACTCACGATCAGCAACTTTGCAATCATCGACCGCCAGTCGCTTTCATTTCATCCCGGCTTTAATGTGATAAGCGGCGAAACGGGCGCGGGCAAGTCGATCCTCCTGCACGCGCTTGAGTTCATTCTTGGCGGAAAAGGATCTCCGTCTCTCATCCGCACCGGCGCAGACAGCCTTGAGGTTCAGGCTCTTTTTGACCTTACCGCGATCCCTGAAGTGGTCCGAGCGGAGCTGCCGGATATCGTGGGAGAAGGGGACGACGAGCTTGTCGTATCGCGCACGCTCCCGCGCGAGGGGCGCGGAAAGGTCCTCATCAATGGGCGGCTCGGCACCGTCTCGCTCCTTGAGGAGATAGTGCGTAAGATCGTTAACATCTGCAGCCAGCATCATCAGACCAAGCTGCTCGACTCCCGCTTTCATCTCGAGCTCCTTGACGGCTTCTGCGGTTGCGCTGAGCTGGCCGATGCCATGCGCGATGCGCACCGGCGCTGGACGGAGAAGCGCCTGGAGCTTGAGCGGCTGCAGGAAGCTCGCGCCAAGGGCGCAGTACGCCGCGAGGACCTTGAGGCGGTCATCGCCGAGATGTCGGCTATTGCTAAGCTCAAGGCGGGCCGCCGTGCTGAGCTTGAGCGCGAGATTAAGCGCATCGGCAACGCCGAGCGCCTTATTTCCGTTGGCCAGCGGGCACTTGAGCTGATGTCGGGCGATGAGGGAATCACGCTTGGCATGAAGGAGCTCGCCGGCTCGATGCAGGAGCTGGTGCGGCTTGATCCGGGCGCAGCCCCGATATTTTCTGAGTTTGAGTCGGTGCGCGATGCCCTCTCC
>CANIHJ010000050.1 GCA_947467385.1 Deltaproteobacteria bacterium
CGAGAACGGCCTTGCGGAGGGTAAGCACATACTCCGAAGGCGCGGTCCGCTGCAGCTGATAGTCCGGCTTGCCGAGGTAGCCAATCTGCACCTCCTGCGACCCGCTGCGGGACTGCGAGAGGCCAACTTGCATGACCTTTATACCCTTGACGCCGGCAGATGACTGCATCGATGCAAGCTCGACTTTCGCGGCGGAAGGCTCCGCCTCTGCCACCTGAAGGCCCTTGTCGGCGTTGAGGTCGATTGCTGACTCTCCATCGTCCTGTGTGAAACCCCTCTCTGCAGTTGCGTCTGCTATAGCTTCCTCGATTCGGCTCGACACGAATCCCCCCACATCCGGCGCTGCGGCTGGTGCCGGCTGGCTTGCGCGCATCGTAACGACGATCGCGCCGTCAACGACCGATGCCACATGAGAAAAGCCCTCCGCCTTGCGTAGGTCGAGGACGATCCGGCTCTTTGTGGGGTGGCTGCCAACACGGATAGCAGAAACGAAATCGAGGTCCTTCGTGGGCACGGTCCGGTTTCCGCCGGCTATCTGCGCTTCCACGTCCACGACAAGGCGCGGGGGATTGCCGATCTGCTGGATGGAGAAAATCGGCTCGGCTAAACTGGTCTTGAGCGAAACTGTATCGACGCCGGACTGGTGGCTGAGCTCAACGCCAATCCCCTTGCGGCTTGCAGCACTGGGCAGGTTGCGGGGCTCGGGCTTTGTTGCGGCTTCAGCGGTGCTGCCTTCGGAGGATGCGTCTTTATTTGAGTCAATCGTGATCGTGTCGGGCGGAAGGAGTGGCCGAACGACGGTGTCGGACCCGGGAACAGCATTCGCGCGCAGCACAATCGGATCGGCGGAACCCGATGCGGCGGGCAAAGCAAGCGCGACGGCGAGCAAGGCCGCCTTTGCCGCTATTTGCAATCGCTGTGACTTCATGGTGGTCTCCGTTATTCTGGGCGTCTCAGCACCTCGTGCCGCCCTCTCGCGCCGACCTTGTTCGTAGCGCCATGTAAAGTTCTGCCTACCTGTACGAAACTGAAGCCTAAAAACAATTGGGGCTCCAACAGGTGAGATGGCTCCGTTGCGCATGCGGTCTCGAAAAAAAAATCACCCCGCAACCTCGCTGGCCCAAAAGCATCCCCAACCCTTAGAGATAAACGCCGTTTGCAAGTCGACTGCTTGTCTAAAGGGTCAAGGTTTGCTTCCTTTTTCTGGTCCAGCGCCCCGCGCTAATCTTCCGGTCTGTCATTCAATCGATGCAGGACAAGGAACTCAAGGATGAGCGTAACGCCGTTTTGCTCAAGGGCTCTTTGAAGCTCTATCCTTCGTGCGATCGGCCGGACTGGCGACTCCTCAGCGTCTTCCATAAAAGCTACGGCATCAACGAAGGATCCCCTCAGCCTGATGACAAGCGGAACGGCTGCCACATGCTTGCGGCGATCCGCCTCGGCCACATCGTACGAGATCCCTGTCAGTCTGTGTGCACGCGCAATATCGGCTACCCGCTCAACTGCCAGCATTGGTGAAGCGGTTTCAGACACACAGGTCCCAATCTGGGCAGATGTTTCCTCATTTCTGAGCCTTCGCAACTCGAGCCTTTTCTCAAGTCCTGCCAGCGCGCTCTCCTGCCCAAGAGATCTCTCTCCCTCGCGCAGTGCCGCCCGCATGGGCTCCTCAAGGGCCGCAAACCAGGCCACGACAGCCAATGCGAGCGGGCTCAGCCACCACATAAACCGTCTCGCGCCGAGAATGCGCATACTTGCCCTAACGTCCATGCCCGGCTCCGCCCACTCGGCACTTTCCTGGCTCATCGCGCCATCCCTCTACGCGGACCTCGAAGGACTCTGCTCCCGCCAACGCTCCAGCCGCCGCATCCCCCGCAAGGGTGATGCACGCCCGGGGAAAGATCGACTCAAGCATCTGCACAAGCCGGGGCACGTCTCGTGGGCCTGCTGCTGTACCGCGTAGAAAAAAGGCATCGGGCGCAAGCACGAGCGATGAAAGTACAGTCTGCGCAGACACCAGCGCGGCAAGATCCCGGAGGGTTTGGCTGGCCGGCATGCCGAGAGCCCCAAGCTCCTGGACCTCCTTGAATGCCTCATCAAGCTTCCTGCCCTTTGCCTCAAGAGCATCAATTTCAATTGAAAGGGAAGCTCTCTGCTGAACGACTGCCCTTGACCACTTGCCCGCAGCCAAGCTCCGCGACTGCTGCCACTCAAGCGTTAGGCGCAGACAGCACGCGAGAAAAATGACCGCAAGGCACAGGCTGGCAATTACCTGCTGCTCAATCTCTGCTTGTCGTAGCCGCGCGCACTTGTCGCGCAAAAAATTTATCTCCATGAACGAGCTTCTCTTCGTGACATCGGTCTGGCGGCCGCCGCCGCGATCGCAACCATAGATCGTTGCCGAAGCCCGGCGCTTTCAGGGCCAGCAATTTCAGGGGCCAGGGATATCGAGGCCAGCAGATCGGCGCCGGCCGCGGCCTGTTCCCCTCCGGTGGCAAGAATTCTGGCAGGAAGCCCTCGGCCGACTTCCAAGGCTAATGCGCCGACGAAGCCCTCGACAGCCTCGCGGGAGGGCCGCGGGCCGTCGCATACGACCTGGCGCATGACGAGAGGCACGGAGCAATCGAATATTCCTGCCGACACGGTGCCGCCGTCGGCGTGCGCAATACCAACAAGCTCCCCGCCGATCGTCGGTAGCGAGATCCTCCATAGCCTGAAGAGAGCCAGAATCTCGACGTCAACGCCTCCAGGCCGCACGCCGACGGACTCCATAATCTCAAGGCATCGCCTCACTGCCGCCGCTCTGGCCACCGCCACGCATCCCTGGGGCGGCTGGCCAACATATCCGGCAACAGCGAAAAAATCGCACAAGAGATCCTCCACGCCTCGCAGGTGTCCCTCGAGCTGTTTTGCCCGCTCGGCAAGCGACCCTCCGGCGCCAGAATGCGCCTCGCCGATATTTTTAAAGTGCGCCTCGTGAGTCGAGATAGCGGCGAATCCGCGCGGCACCAAAAACGGTAACCAGGGGCCCCGCTTCCGGGCCGGCTCGCGCCAAAAGCTCAGCGGAACCTCACGAAGCCGCTTGAGCAGCCTGCCCCTCCCGAACTCTGCTATCCTCACGGCCGTGCGCGAAATATGGATTCCTGTGACACAGGTCCCGCTCATCGGACTCCTCTTCACCATGCAATCCTTAAACCCGTCTCGTGCGTGCAGCTTCCCTCATCGGGAGGCCGACACGTCCCGCAAGAGAGTCGTTCGGCCGACTCACCGTGAAAGTTTCGCCCTGCGCCTCTACCAGAGCCCTGCGCCCCCCAATTGGGAGCGATAAATCACTAGAAAGACCGTCCTTTTACCGGCTGCACCGGCAACGGAATCAGGCGGCGCGGGAAGCGGGCTCCATCAAGAACGCGATGACACGGCGCATGCTTCGGTGATAAAACTCTGATCCCGATGTCTCAGCTCCCACTCCTCGAAATCGAAAAAGCCGAATGCGGCACATCCGATCGACACCTCGTGTCGGTCGTTATCCCGCCCCTCGAGAACCCTTTCCTTTACTCGTACGATCCTGCCGCTCACCCAAGCCTATCTGTCGGCAGCCTCGTCACTGTCCAGTTCGGCAAGCGCACGGTTGCAGCCTTCGTACTGTCGGTAGATTCGCCAGCAGAGTTCACGGCGCGAGAGGAGATGGCACAGCGGGGCGTGAAGATAAGGCCAATTATCCGAACGGATTCGCCGTGCCATGCCTTCGCCCAAGAGCATCTTGAGTTTTACCAATGGATCGCCCGTTATCACGCGGAGCCTCTCTCCAAGATCCTCGATCTTGCTGTTCCGGCTCCTGCCCCCCGCAAGCCAGAGCCATTCTTCCGTGCCCTTCCGGCGCAGCCAAACGCTCGCCTCGGGGCATCACAGCGGGCGGTGATAGACGCATTAGGCGGCGGCAGCGAATGGGTGCCGCTCGCAAGCCTCCGCTCCGCCTGCTCGGCTTCGGCCTCTACCCTGAGATCCCTAGTCTCACGCGGCTTCATCGAAGAGCGACTCGGCTCTGACAGCCCCCAAGTCGCCCCCCCGGATCCCGCCTCGCTGAGCCTTCGGGACAGCCTTACTCAGCAGCAGCGGGCGGCAGTGGACGCTGCAGCGCGCCACATCGACGAGCGATCCTTTGCGCCGTTCCTCCTCCACGGCGTTACGGGGAGCGGAAAGACAGAGGTGTACCTTGAGCTCATCGTTGCGGCCCTTAAGCAGGGCCGCTCGGCGCTTGTTGTCGTGCCCGAAATAGCCCTGACGCCACAGCTCATAGACAGGTTTGAGGCGAGGCTCAAGCAGCGCGTTGCCCTGCTCCACAGCAGCCTCAAGCAGAAAGACCGCTGGGGACATTGGGAAGCCCTGCTTGCTGGCGAAGTGCGCGTGGCTATCGGGGCCCGCTCCGGGATATTCGCCCCGATGCGCGATCTTGGCCTCATCGTGATCGATGAGGAGCACGACGCTTCCTTCAAGCAAGGCGAAGGAATTCGGTACAACGCGCGAGACCTCGCTCTTGTTCGGGCGAAGCTTAGCAGCTGCCCAATTATCCTCGGCTCCGCCACCCCGTCGCTCGAAACCTTTCATAACGCAAGATGCGAACGGTATTCATACCTGCGGCTCAGCGAGCGGTTTCACTCCCCGCCCCCTCCACGCTTCACTCTTGTCGACCTCAACCGCACCAAGCCGTGGGAGATGCCTTCCAGGAGCATCTCGCCCCAGCTTCTCCAGGGGCTCACCGAAACCCTCGCAGCCGGAGAGCAAGCCTTCATCCTCTACAACCGGCGGGGCTTTGCGAGCTACCTCCAGTGCTCCGCCTGTGAGCAGGTTGTAGGCTGCCCCCAGTGCAGCGTCACGCTCACATACCACCGAAAGAACAACTCGCTTCTCTGCCACTTCTGCGGATTTTCAACGCCCCCTCCCGTTGCCTGCTCAGGATGCGGTGCCCACGACAAGCCTCAGCCCTCCGAGAATGGGCACGAGTCGATTTTTTCGCACCGTGGGGCCGGCACCGAGCGCGTGGCCGAGGAGCTCGCCGAACTCCTTCCCCAGGCTTGCATCGCAAAGCTCGACAGGGACTCAGTCCGCTCTCTTGAGGACTACGTCCGCATCCTGTCGCAGGTTCGAAGCCGGGAGGTCGACATCCTCGTTGGAACCCAGATGATCGCAAAAGGACACGATCTGCCAGATGTGACCTTCGTCGGCGTCGTCGACTGCGACGTGGGACTGCACGTCCCGGATTTTCGGGCAGCAGAGAGGTCCTTTCAGCTCCTGACCCAAGCCTCAGGCCGGGCGGGGCGACGCGGCGGCCAGGGCCGTATCGTTCTCCAAACCCGCGTGCCCTCGCACCCGAGCCTGCAGCAGACCATCCGTGATGACTACACGGCATTCGCTGACGCCGAGCTGCTGCTTCGCGAATCTCTTGAGTACCCCCCTTTTCGGCGGCTGCTCCGCATCATCATCGCTGCCGAGGACAAGGGCATGGCGCAGCAATGGGCGCAACGTGTGGCCTCACATACGGCCACAGCATGCGCAGGCAGCTCCGTACACATCCTAGGCCCTGCCCCGGCCCCGCTTGAAAAAATCCGCAATCATTGGCGCTACCATATCCTGTGCAAGGCCGCCTCTGCAGGGGCGCTCCAAGCAGCGATGCAGCGCATCAAGGGCATGCTTCCCGACAATAAGTCTATCCGCATCATCTTTGATCTGGACCCACAGGACATGCTGTAGGGAGCGCACGCTGCGCTAGCGCTGGCTCTCGTTGAACTGCTGATAGAGCTGAGCGTATTCCACGTCGAGCGCGTCATATCGCTTCTTGAGGATAAAGTACTGCCCATTCCCCTTATGGATCTCGTTCATGAGGGTCTGGGCCTGCTCTTCCGCGCGCACAAGCTCGCTTTGTAGCGCCGTTATCTGCTCCTGCATCTGTGCAGACAGCTCGATTTCGGACATGAGGCGCTCCATCTTGGCGGTGGTATCCGCGATTTGGAACCTTAAGCCATCGTTTTTCGCCTTGAGCTCATCTTCCTTGCGCTGGAGTATTCGCAGCTCCTCCTTAGTTTCCGTCGTGCTCGCCTCAAGCTCGCGGTGAATCTCTTCCAGCTCTCGCAGGCGCAGCTCGATCATGTCGAGCTCAGCCTGCGCTATCGTGACCCGGCCGCGCTCGGCTTTCAGGGACTCCCGGGCAACCGAGAACGATCGAACTGTTTCACCGAGCTCCTTCGGGTCGGCCATGTCTGCAGAGAGCCTCTGTACCTGCTGCCACAGCGCCCGCTTCTGTTCCACCTCCTCAAGCATGTTTGTGTACAGGCGCTCCCGTCCCGCATTCGCCATCCGCACGCGATAGAATACCACTGCCCCAACAAGAAGGGCCTGCGCTAGAGCGATGAAGAATATGAGCGCTGCCATGTCGTGCTATGCGGTCGCATCCTCTCCTTCACTGGCCTCAGCTGCCGGAGAAGCGGCTGCTGCCTCAGCACCCGCCGCATCGGGTGGAGCCGCAGCCGGCTCGGCCGGCTGCTCCTCCTCCGCATCGGCCTGCCTCTCGAATATCGGATCCTCGAGGGAAACATCCTTCTGTGTGACCCGGCTCTCCAGATCGCCTATCGCGTCAAGGAGCGACTTTTGGGGGATGTACTTGGGTGCGGGGGCCGAGCGCACTGTCGGCTTGCGCCAGAGGACGAGGTACGCCGCAACACCTATGACAATATTAACCGCGGTGATGGCCAAGACCGCAGTCAGGGGAAACTGTGCCGGCCTGTTAGGCCTCTCGCCTTCTCGGACGACAACCTTGGCTGCTGTCTCCTGTCCCCGCGGAGACGTTTCCCTGGTGAAGCCTACCTCTTCCGTTCGGCCCTCAACAACTTGGCGGTTCTTAGTCAGCCCATGAATCTGCGCGAAGACGGTGTACGACCCATCCTTGGGCAGCGCTTCAGCCTTCACTTCGAACACAAGCGGCTCCTCCGGCGAGCGGCGAAGCGGTATCTCAAAGCGCTTGCGATCCGAGGACCTGGCGATCAGCGACACCGCTACCTCCTTAAACGAGGCAACCTCCTTGCTCACTTCGGCCTTGAAAAGCCACGTCTCATCTCCGGCGATCGCTTGATGGCCCGAGTCGTCCCCGACGGCAGCCTCTCCATGCCCTGCCTCTTCCTGGTCGCCCGCCGAGCGGTTATGCCCAAATGCGTCTTCCCCAGGAACGACGTCCAGGGAGATCAGCTTCGGCTTAACCCGAAAGGACACCTGCTGCGATCGGCTGAACGTTGGGCTTTTTGCAGAGAGGGCGATGCGGTACTCGCCGGCCTGATCGATGAGGAGCTTCTTAGAAAAAATTCCGTCGCGGGCAACCTTGTCGCCGTCACGGCCCTCGTCATTGAGCACTCCCTCCATTATCGGGGCGGACACGCTGTCTGTTGGAATGACCTGGTATGCGAAGCGGATTATGCTGCTCATGTCCGGCAGGGACACAGGCTTGTCGCTCTCGTAGAGGCGCGCTTGCAGGAGGGCAGGTTCCTCTGACCTGATGATGATCGGCCAATCGACCGCAAGCTTGAGGTTAGTTAGCACTGCCGCAAAGGCGTCAAATGGAGCAAGTTCCTCGACCTCCCAGTCCCCGCCGTCAGGCTCCTTGATCGTCACCACGTCGAACCGCTCCCCCGAGAACCACGATATATAGTCTGCCTTGTGGGCCGCCGAGAATGGCTCGCCTTTGGGGCTTACAAGGGTTGGCTTCGACTCAGGATCGTGCTTCAGGTAAAATGTCGACTCCTCCGATGCATCGTCGATATAGAAAATCCTTGGCTCCCGCCTGCTGCTAGCAGTTGGCACCATCGCATCAAAGAGAAGTGAGAACGCCTCCTTGAGCTCTGAGGGATTGGCCGCGTAGAGGCCCATGCCGCCAGTGGACCCGGCGATCTCGGCGAGCAGCGGCCGATCCGCCTGGTCGCTGAACGCAAGGGTGTAGACGCGAATCTCCTTCGCCTTAAGAACTGGAAGGACATCGTGCACAAGCGAGAGGGTGCGGGCAAACGGCAGCCCCTTGTCTGGACTCGGCTCCATCTTTCCGTCCGAAATGAGGACAATCGCCTTTTCCACGCCCGGCCGGGACTGGCCTTCAAGGATCCCCTGGGCAGTCTTAACAGCTTCAAAAATGTCGGTGTGCTTACCCTCTGTCTTGATCCCGTCGATCTCCTCTTCGACAGTTCGGGAGCTCTCGGGAAGGAACGGCTTGAGCGCCCGCACGAGGGTTGTGCCCTCCGAGAACCCGACTATGGCGAGGCGATCACCTTTGCCGAGGTATTGCGTTATCTGCTTGGCGCCTTGATAGCGCAGGTGCATCGGATCAGTCTTGAGCATGCTGCCCGACGTGTCAAAGAGCAGCACAACATCAACCGGCTTGGGCTTGCGCCCCCGCTTTTCCGCAGCCGCCTCGCCCGGAATCGCCGCCACGGACGCAACCGCACAAAGCGTCATGACAAGGAAGAGTCCCCTCCTCACCTCATCCATCACGGCTCTCCCAAACTGGAAACCTGAAATGTAAGATATACCTAGCTTCATGTGAGGGTCCCTCCCAGGAACCCGTAAGTGATCTGTCGACCGAAAAGCAAAATCACTGAAGTCTTCAAAGTCTCTATACTAGTATTGGAGAAAGTGATTACGGGTCCACACTCTGGATAGCTAGACCGCAACAACGCATAAAATGAGTAATTTCAAGTTATTGAGCGCTTTTGTCCTGATCTCCTTTTGGCTGGGATGGCTCTTGCCCTACCCTGCCCATGGGAACCCTCCCTTTGAAATTCCCCAACGCCGCGAGGTAGTTAAGATTCGTAGCGCAATTATCGAAACGAGCCAGGGCAAGCTATTCGTGGAGCTCTACCCGGAGGACGCTCCAGTTCACGTCAGCAACTTTAAATACCTGGCTGACAAGGGTTTCTACTCAGGAACCACATTCCACCTCTACAGGCCGGGCTACCTCATCCAAGGAGGCGATCCGAAGGGCACTGGCCTGGGCGGACCAGGGTACACCCTGTCCCCTGAATTTAGCCGCCGCAACCACGTGCTCGGCACCCTCGGCATGGCTCGCAAGCCGGACACCCACGGTGATCCGAAGGAGCCGGTCAATCCCCAGCGCCGATCAGACGGAAGTCAATTTCACATCCTTCTCGGTGACGCGCCGCACCTGGATGGCAACTACACCATCTTCGGGCGCATCGTCGGCGGCATCGAGGTCTTGCAGCGGCTGCGGGAGGGGGATCAAATAGGGAAGGTAACCGTCTTCATTCGTGAGGATGGGCGCTAGGAGCGACAACAGCTCGCGTTAGAGGTCGGGGGCCTCAAGATACTCTTCGCCACCTTGCCCATACTCTTCCTCAGCAAGGCTGCCTGACTCAGGCTCCGTGCCCTTGATAAAGTACTCTAGCATCGCCCCACCAGCCCCCTCAGAGGCCCTGCGCCCCGAGGACTTATCAACCCAGAAAGGCTCAACTCCCTCCGGGATGATGAAGTCGCGCTGGTCAGCAACCTCTGGCGGCTGGTACTTAATCCCCAAGCGTTCAGCCTCCGCTTTTGCTTCCTGCTCTGCCGATGCCATCTGGGACTCCTCCTGGTACTTGAGGAAGTCGCGCATAAAGTAGAGCCAAATCGGGGCTGAGACCACTCCGCCAGTTTCCTTCGCGCCGATCTGCTTCTTTTGGTCGAAGCCGACCCACACACCACACACCCACGATGGAGTGTACCCGATGAACCACGTGTCCATCTGGTCGTTCGATGTTCCGGTCTTGCCCGCAACAGGTCGCCCCAACTCCTTTACGCGATACCCGGTGCCGTGGTCGACGACCCCCTTCATCATGTTTGCCATGACAAAGGCGCTGCTGTCGCTAATGACCTGCTGCCCCTTCCCAAC
>CANIHJ010000051.1 GCA_947467385.1 Deltaproteobacteria bacterium
AGGCGCAGGAAACTATTGCTGGACAACTCGAGGAGTTCCTGTGGAAGCCTGTGTCAGACAGCAACGGCAAGCTCGCCGTTCACTCGGGGCCGTATGACGTAAGCGTGATTGTAGCCGGAGAACGCGGAACAGATCAGGGCGGCGGCAACGGCTTTGGCAGCTTAGCGCGGTTTACCAAGCCGGGATGCGCATACGGCGCAAACGTTAAGGTGCAGGTGATCGACTCTGAGAGCGGTGCAGCATACACCTTTAACGGCAGCGACACGATCACGATTCCCAACGGGTGCAACCGCTACTGCATCAAGAACGGATCTCTTCAGCTCTGCCCGAAAAACTAGGGCGCCAGAAAAGCGGTGATCCTGCGCCTCTTGCGCTACACACCCTTGAGGGCCTCCCTGGCAACCGCCTGGTCTGAGAAGTAAATCTTCTCCTTGCCGATGATCTGATAGTCCTCGTGCCCCTTCCCCGCGATGAGCACCGTGTCGTTGGCGCATGCTTCTGTAAGCGCTTTGGTAATCGCGCTGCGGCGATCAGAGTCTACGAACGTGGGCTGTACCCCTTCAGACAGTATATCCTCAATTATCGCCTCGGGCTTTTCAGTGCGCGGGTTGTCTGAAGTGACAACAACGTGGTCGGCGCCGGCCGCAGCCACCCGAGCCATCTGCGGGCGCTTGCCCCTGTCCCTGTCGCCGCCGCACCCAAACACAACCCACAGCTTGCCCGTGGTTGAGGGCCGCACGGCGCTTATCACCCGCTCAAGCGCATCGGGCGTGTGCGCGTAGTCAACAAACACTCGCTTCGAGCCGGTTCCCACTCGCTCAAGCCGCCCCGGAACCTGAGGAACCGTGCGAAGGGCCTGCGCAACATCAGCCGGCCTAAAGCCAAGCGCCACGCACGCCGCAAAGGCGCCAACAACGTTCTCTGCATTGTGTAACCCGATAAACGGGGCCTCTATAGAAATGCTTTCCGAAACGTCCCGTATGGAAAGCCCCAGAATCATCGAGGATGGCGTCTCAGAGAGCTCAACGATCCTCACGGCAGCGCTCTCCGAGCGGCCAAACGTGAAGTCCCGCAACCCAAGCCCCGCAAGCTCTTCCGAGAGCTTAGCGCCGTACGGGTCATCCACGTTGATGACAGCCGCCTTAGTGCCTTTTGAGCTTCCCTGCAGGAGCTCAAAAAGGTGCCGCTTAGCCGCAAAGTAGGCCTCAAACGTTCCGTGATAATCGAGGTGGTCGCGCGTCAAGTTCGTAAAGACAGCAACATCGAACTCAACATCCTCAACACGCGCCTGGTGGAGGGCGTGCGAGGAGGCCTCCATGACGCAGCTGTCGGCTCCCTGGGCAAGGGCATGTGCGAGGAGCGCGTGAACCGAGAGTGCATCGGGGCTCGTCAGAGTTCCGGCGATGGTGTCTTGGCCGTTGAGCTCTGTTCCGAGGGTGCCGATGCGCAGCGCTCCTTTTCCGAGGCGATTCATGACGTGGTACGCGATCCAGTTGGTCGTGGTCTTGCCGTTCGTACCCGTGATGCCCACGACCTTCATCTTTTTCGAGGGCTCCCCGTTGAACAGGGCCGCCAAGCGGCTAAGCGCCCGGCGGCTACTCTTCACCACGATGCCCGGCCGGCCGCCGAGGCTGGCCGGATCCTCAACCACGCAGGCCACTGCGCCACGCTCAAACGCCGCGCCGACGAAGGCATGCCCATCCGCCGAAAAGCCCTTGATTGCGACGAAGACTACGCCCGGCCGCACGGCGTCCAGCGCTGCCGCGACCCCCTGTGCAGCAGCTCTGGGCAATGCCCCACAAGCCTCGCCCCCAACGGCGCTTACGATCTGGTCACACGAAAGTGAAATCATGGCGCTAGGGTAGCGCGGGAACGGCCAGAGATCCACTAACCTACCGAGCGGGGCAAACTGCGACTGCGCCTACTGGGCCGGGACCTTGTATGAAGCCGGGAAGAGCTCCTCGTCCTTAATATCTATAGAGCGCTCAGGCACGATAAATGGCGAGCGCGAGTTCCCCACCCCAAGCTGGTTGCGGGTCGAGATGAAGCGGAACGTACGGTCCATTATCTTCTGGAACACCGGGGCGGCGAGGGTCCCGCCGTAGATCGACTTGGCGCGCGGCTCATCGATAATGACCATCGTGGTAAGGTTACGAGGCACCCCTACCGGAGAGCCATCCACGAACCCAACGAAAGACGCCACATAGGTGCCGGCCATGTACCCGCGCCCCTTGGGATTGGCTTTTTGGGCGGTGCCGGTCTTTCCGCCCACCCGAAGCCCCTCAATCTTTGCTTTCGATCCCGTCCCGTGACCATCCTCAACTACGCCGTACATCATCTCGCGCGCCACGGACGCGGCTTGCTCAGAGATGATGCGCTTACCCTGCGGAATCCCCTGCTCGTCGATGACGACCGAGAGGTGAGGAAGAACGCCGCCGTTTGCAATCGCTGCCACGGACCGCACGACCTGCAGCGGCGTAACCGCCACTCCCTGGCCAAACGAATGCGTGGCGACATCGACCTTAGCCCACGTGGATTCCGCGCGCAGGATTCCGCCGCTCTCGCCAGCCAGGCCCAAGCCCGAGGGAGAGCCAAAGCCGAACTTCCGCAGGTACTGATAGAGACGCTCGCTACCAAGGCGAATCCCCACCTTCGTCATCCCGATATTCGAGGAGCGAACGACAACATCGCGGAACGTAATCACCCCGGACGGATGCACGTCCTTGATTGTGTGCTTCGAGTAGGGAAAGCGCCCGTTCTCGCAGTTTATCTTGTCCTCAGCAGTCACGACTCCAGCATCGAGGGCGGCAGCTGCCACGATCGGCTTCATCGTTGAGCCTGGCTCGAATACCGCCTCGAGGAGGATGTTCTTAAGCTCATTCTTAGAGTCGGTTGAGGGGTTGTTGAAATTGTGACTCGGGGACTGGCTCAGGGCTATTACCTCTCCGGTGTCGGAGTCGATCATAACCGCCATGGCCTGCTTCGCGTTGGCGTTCTTGCGGCCCGCCTCCAGCTCCTCGTCCATAATGATCTGTAGGTCAGCGTCGATGGTGAGCTTGAGGGCCTCACCCTGAGGGGGAGCGAACCCGTCGGCACCCTCGGCATCGTTCACCTGGATGATCTTTCCGAAGGCATCCCTGCTGGCTATGGTCTTGACGTGGTTCTCATGAAGCTGCTTCTCGTAGAGTGCCTCGACGCCCGAGAGCCCGGTGCCATCAACGCCCACCTTGCCGATCAGGGCGCTCGCTGCTTGGTTGTAAGGGTAAAAGCGGCGGGCCTCAAGCACGGTGCCTACCCCGCCTAGGTTGAGAGCAGACACCTTCTCAGCCTGATATCGAAGCACTTGGCGCTTAACCCACACGAAGGGCTGCTTGCTGGAAAGCTTCTCGCGAACATCGGCTGGCTTCATCTGCAGAAGCTTGACGAGCTCCTTGGTGACCAGCTCGCGATCCTTCACCTGCTTAGGCCTCACATAGATCGACTGCGCCGGAACTGAAACCGCCATGAGCTTCCCGTTGCGGTCAAGCACTCGGCCGCGCTCGGATGCGACCTCCACCTCAGCCACATGCTGACGGACCGCCCAATCCTGCCACGTCTCAAAGTCCGACACCTGTAGGCTATAGAGTCTGCCGACGAGCAAGCCGGTCCAGCCGAGCGCAAAGAGCCCGATCAGCCTCAGCCTCATCGGCCGGCGCTGGGAGAGCATTATACCCGTAGAGCTCGGGCGGTTTGCAGAAGCAAAATCGGATCCTATCAGAGAGCGGGGCTTGTCTGCGCGGGGCGAGGGGTCAAGGGAATTAACGGGAGAATTTGCAGGGGAAACTGGAGGGATGACAACCGGGCCGGGATTGCGGGATCGCGCGTACATTGAGCCTCAACCTTGAAAGCACCCCTCGGCACGTTGTCCTAAGGCTGCTGCCACATCACGCCCCGGCGAACCGGGACCACATCGAGGATACCGCACCGCGGCCGGCGCACATGCCGGCCACCTGCGAGTTAGTAGGTTACTTTGATCGTCTTTCCGGGGCTGTGGTCCGAAAGCTGCACCATTTCGCGCGCCGACTTGGCGAGCGAATCAGGCCGCATGAGCACAGACCTCTGGAGCTCAAGCTCCCGACGCTCCATGTCGAGCTCAACCGTCTGCTGCCTCGCCTGGGCCAACTGATACCCGAGGTCTGTTGCCTCAAGCTTTGCCCAAACCCTCGCGCCGAGAACTCCTAGGATAGCGACCGCGGCAACTACCTGAGCCTTTGCCGAGATCGTCCGAGCTTCGCGCCTTACGTAAACCGACTGATACTGCAAACACACTGCCATATAACCAAATCCTCTATGTTGAATTTACAAACTATTAACGATTCTGTCCCTACCCAAAGTGAACAACGCTTCATTTTTTTTTACTTCACAAATTGCTCTCGAACTGAAACACGCGAAGGCGCGCGCTGCGCGACGCCGGATTGCGAGAAATCTCCTCCTCCGTCGGCACGATCGCCTTGCGGTTTACAACCCGCCCAATACGCTTTTCAGCCCGATTTCCGCGCCAATTTGCGGGATAGCTCCCCGCCGACTCCCACTTCCGCATGCGGTTGGCGACCGCCTGATCCTCGACGGAGTGGAAGGTGATGATCGCAAGCTTTCCGCCCGGCTTCACAACCGCGGGCGCGCTCTCCATGAGCCGCTCGATCTCCCCAAGCTCGTTGTTGATCCTCATACGCAGCGCCTGAAACACCACCGTGGCGG
This sequence comes from Deltaproteobacteria bacterium, assembly GCA_947467385.1. Classification (GTDB taxonomy): domain Bacteria; phylum Bdellovibrionota_C; class UBA2361; order UBA2361; family OMII01; genus OMII01. The sequence goes on from CANIHJ010000051.1 coordinate 4,738, forward strand.
GGTGAACCTTTGAAACCCGCCGCTTCCCGAGCTGAGAGCCCTTAATGGCATCGGCAAGCTCTATGGCGCTCTTGAATGGGCGGTGAAAGACCAGGGTACGGGCGATAGCGCGGGCATTCTTACCTACGCCACCCTCAGCCAAAGCCAAAAATATCTCTCTTTCTGGGGCGGAATTAACAAAGTCGGCAGCCGTCTGGCCCTCAGACTCATCCATGCGCATGTCCAGCGCCTCCTGGTCGGCAAAAGAGAACCCCCGCCCCTCCATAAGCTGGTCGGTCGACATGCCGAGATCGGCCAAAATACCGTCGAAAACGTGTAATGAGACGGCCTGCGCGGCCCCCGAAAACGGCGAGTGGATAAGCTCAAGGCGCTCCCCGTAGCGGCCTGCCCAGCGGCGGCCGCGCTCAATGGCCCGACTATCCCGGTCGAGGGCTACCACCATGTTGTTCGGGTTGGCATCCAGTAGGCCCTTCGTGTGCCCGCCTCCCCCAAACGTACAGTCGAGAAACATTCCACCCTCCGCGGCGCCGAGCGCCTGCACAACCTCATTCAGCATCACGGGAACATGCACTGCATCCCCGGCCGCTTTGCTCATATATCAACATCCGAAAACAGATCCGGGTTCTCTAGCAGCGCCTGCTCCGACGCCGTGAAGATGGAGTCCCACACGCGCTTGTCCCAGATCCGAAACCCGTGGATCGACGCGGTGAACACCACTTCCTTATCGAGCCCTGCATAGCCCCGGAGGTACGCCGGCACTAAAATTCTTCCGTTACCATCGATGGCGCATTCACTCGCCCGACTCAGGTAGAAATTCTCAAGGCGCTGCAGCTTGCTGCTAAAGCGGCTCTTCTCCCTCAGGCGGGCCTCGAAATCCTCCCACGCATCGAGGGCGAACCCCTCAACACAGCGGGACCCCTCGGAGATGTAGTTGGTAAGGACCACACCCCGCTGCTCCTTATCCCCAAGAACCCTCCGAAAGTCGCTCGGCAGGCTGACCCTGCCCTTATCGTCGAGCGCATGAACGCAATTTCCGCGAAAGGAGGTGTGCGGCGGGCGCTTAGATGGACGACTAACGGGGATACTGCGCTCCCGTTCCTCTGACTTTTCATCGAGAGTGTCGTTCATCTGCTACCCGCCGCCCACTTGGAGAGAAACGTAACCAATTGACAACTACTGGACCCAAAACCTAAGAATCAGCTGGATTTGGGATGTAATCCCACTTTATCCCACTTGATACCACCAACCTACAGCTTCCGGCTGAGATCGGTCAATCGGGTAAATGCGCTAATGCCCTAATTTTCTTTGTTATTTCAAGCAACTTAAAGCGAGCACGCTAAAAGTCGTGGGGATGCATGTGGTTATCACATCGAAACAACCCCGCGCGCGGCATACTCCCCGCCGCGCACAGCTGTAGATATATAGACACGCGAGATGCACGCGGGGATGTCAAAGCTACCAGAGGAGGAAGGCAGCTACTCTACCGTTACCGACTTGGCCAGGTTTCTTGGAAGATCCACGTCCGTGCCGTTCATCACGGCGACGTGGTAGGCCAGGAGCTGGAGTGGGATATTAAGGAGAAGCGGGCTGAGCTCTGAAGAAACAAACGGCACGTGGATAGTAGCTTCCGGGGTAACCCCGAGCGCCTGCTCCGGCGACGCGTCCGTTACCACTACAACCCGCGCTCCCCTCGCCTCCACCTCCTTAAGGTTTGAGAGGCTCTTCTCAAAGAGCTGTTTTTCGCGCTGCAGAATCATCACCACCGGCATGCGCTCGTCGATCAGCGCTATCGGCCCGTGCTTCATCTCGCCGGCGGGGTATCCCTCGGCGTGAATATACGAGATCTCTTTAAGTTTCAGCGCCCCTTCGAGCGCTATCGGGTAGCAGGTGCCGCGTCCCAAGAAGAGGAAATCACGCACCGATGCGAGTTGCTTTGCCGCGGCGGCCACCGCCGCATCCACGCGCAACGTTTGCGCGACGGCGCTCGGAAGGTGCACAAGAGACTGAAGCACCTTGCGGCGCTCGTCGGTGGACATCGTGCCCCGCCTTTCTGCCAAATAGAGCGCCAGGAGCTCAAGTGCCACAAGCTGGGTCGTAAAAGCCTTAGTCGATGCAACGCTTATTTCGGGGCCCGCGTGGGTATAGAGCACCATGTCCGCCTTGCGGCAGATCGATGCGCCCACGACGTTGCACACGGCGAGGGTTAGCCCCTTGCCGCTTGCACACTCAAGCGCACCGAGGGTGTCCAGAGTTTCTCCGGATTGCGACACGGCGATGACGAGCGTGTCGGAGTCAATCAAAGAGGTTCGGTATCGGAACTCGGACGCGTAGTCAACCTCGCATGGAATCCGGGCAAAGCTCTCGATGAAGAACTTTCCCTCAAGGCAGGCGTGCCACGCGGTTCCACACGCCACGAGCACGACTCTCTTTATCTCCTTGGCTTTAGCTCCCAGCTTCTCGAGCTCAGGAAGCTGAACCGACCCCTCCTGCTCGTTGAAGCGCGACCGCAGGGTATCACTCAGTACGCGCGCCTGGTCGTATATCTCTTTAAGCATGAAATGCTTAAAGCCGCCCTTCTGAGCAGTTATGGGATCCCACGAGACGGTCTGCTCCTGGCGCTTAACGATACTGCCGCGGTTCTCTATATATAGAGAGTCGGCAGTTACCTCGGCCAGGTCGCCGTCCTCGAGGATAACTATTCGGCGGGTATGGGGCAAAATCGCTGGTATGTCGCTGGCGATAAAGTTTTCGCCCTCCCCGCGGCCCAAGATAATCGGTGTGGAATTCTTGGCTACGAGGATTCGGTCTGGATTCTCGGCGTCTATCGCCAAAAACGCATAGCTTCCCCTCACCTCCCCGCACATCAGCCTCATCGCCTCAAGCGGCTTGAAGCCCTGCTCAAGAAAACGATTCAACAAATGTGCGGCAACTTCGGTGTCGGTCTCTGACTTGAACACGCACCCCTCGCGCTCAAGCTCAGCGCGCAGCTCCAGGTAGTTCTCGATAATTCCGTTGTGTATCAGGCTCACTCGACCCGCTGAATGTGGGTGGGCATTTGTTTCCGTCGGTCGGCCGTGAGTTGCCCATCTGGTGTGGCCTATCCCGATCCGGGATTCTGACATCACCTTTCTGCCGGCAAGCGCTTTCTTGAGCTCAATCAGCTTTCCCGTCGCGCGGGTGATCTCGATGCCGCCCTTGACGCACACCGCAATTCCAGAAGAGTCGTAGCCACGGTACTCAAGCGTCTCAAGCCCGCCAAGCAGGATCGGCAAAGCTTCTCGGTTGCCGATGTATCCAACGATTCCACACATAGCTTCGGTGTTCCTCTTCGGGCGAACGGCCCGACGGCTCCCCACTGCGATGCACGCAGAGGGCGAGCGCATTCATTTGCGTGCTCAAACGGTTTGCACCCTGCTGCCCACTTTAGATGGCGGCGCAGGGCCAGCTGATGCGGGCAACGATACAGATGTTAACGCAGCCGGGAAACTGAAAGAGTGACCGGCGTCGTATCCTGACGCTGTTACGGCATTCACGGTGTCAAAATTTAGACGCTTTGTCCGAACCGGCAAACTTCGCCGCCCCTACTAATAGGGGTTTCAAACGACTTTCTAACTAAACCTAGCTTGGTGCGATTCCTGCACCCAGTCCCTCGGATTTCTAGGTCTCGCACCTGGGCTGGGCACTTTTTGCCCGTAAGCCGGGGCTACCTAAGCTCCAGGGGTATTAACGGCCGTTTTACCCCGGAGCTTTAGGGAAATCGACCGAAAAGAGGGGTCCGAGCGCACTTTAGCTAGTGGGCTCAAATTTTTGAGAAATGTTTCAATTTTCGGAGAGTGGTGGCCGACCTCAAGTTTCAAGATGAGTGCTAGTAAGCGGGCCAGCGGCCACGCCACAGCTATGCTTTTACCACCACACGGCTTCTCGCCGAACGGTGGGCATATCGCACGCGCCCTTTTGTGCGCGATTGCGCTCATCTCACTCTTCTTTTCGTTTAATACAGAGCAAGCGTCCGGAGTTCCAGGCACATGTACATGGTGCGACTCCTCGGCGTGCGAGATGAACGATGGCCTCTGCGCAGAGGATCCAGCTCTCGCCGACTGTACCTCGACTGAGTTGACCCGTTGCTCTCAAGAGGACTCGGTTATTATTTTTAATACTGCAACACCAACTTGGAACGTAACCTGGAGAGACGGCACCAGCGCGCTCTCGATCTTTGTTTCGACGACCGACCGCGACGGTGCGGGGTGGGCGAGCCTAGAGAGCATGAGAACTGAATGCCAGGCGCTCGCAACCGCCCAGGGTTACGGCGGCACCTGGTACCCCCTCGCCTCGGACTCAACATGGGATGCCCGAGATGTGCTCAACTACACAGGTTCCGGCGGCCAGACGCGAGACATCTGGAACATGAATAACGAGATAGTTGTAACAACTGAGGCGGAGCTCTTTAACGGCTCTAGCTGGGGTACGCCGCGGTTCAACTACTACGAGGACCGAACTTTATGGGAATTCGCCACTGGGAATAATCCATTCACCGGAACTGATTCTACCGGTGTAGCAACCAGCTCCACATGCGCAGACTGGACGACTGCGGCGAGTTGGGTTGACGGCCAGCTTGGATTCGTGGAAAGCGACTCCGCTAACAATTTTTTCTCGCCGTACACATACCCATGCAACAATTTAGACCCGATTTACTGTATCGGCAACTTCGTCCCACCAACGTTCACGCCGACCGTTACGCCAACCACTGCGGCAACAGATACGCCAACCTGGAATCCGACATGGAAATCCGGGTCGAACGATCTCGCAGTGTTTGTTGTTTCTACACCTCAGGCAGGAAACTGGGGCGGATTAGGTGGAATGAAGAACGTGTGCGCTACCCGCGCCGCCACGGTCGGCTTGACCGGCGACTGGTATCCCCTCGTTTCGGACAGCACGTGGGACGCCCTGA
>CANIHJ010000052.1 GCA_947467385.1 Deltaproteobacteria bacterium
CGAGCCGCAACAACCAGCTCTCGGTCAGGAACCTCTCGCCCGGAAACTACTCAGCGTCGTATTCCGTGACGATATCCACCAGGAATCCGGCGGTCGATGTTGGCTCCTCCAACACCAGCAGGCCGCGCAACTTCTCTATCCGCTAGAACGACCTTTTTTGAGCACACAATTTGATGCCAGTGGGATCATTGTGAGAGGCAGGAACATGCCGGTGACGATGGCTAAGGTTCGTGTGCGGCTGTCAGCCACACAGCGCGCCAAGTAATTCAAAAGCTCCGCAAGCAGGGCTCTAAGCCGAGGGCAGCTGTGCGAGCCTTCGAGGGCTAATTTTTAGGACAAAAGGTACAGGATAATTTCCGCAGCTATTATGGTCGAGGCATAAGCGATCGCGATGATAGCGGAGAAAAGCGAGGAGATCTTTTCTCCAGCAGCGCCTGCGGGTGGGCGAGCAAGCAAGTCTGCCATGGAGGCGGGAGGTTCGTCTCTTAGAGCGCGAAGCTTGCACGCCGGCCCACGCAAAGGGGAGGGACTCTTCATTTTTTGGCAACGCGATGGTATTGGGACAAGGGAAAAGAGCCACGAGTCTTGCTTAAGCAGCCGTCTTGCGCACCAAGCATATGACTTTGGGCCTAGGCGGACGGCGGATAGGCCGGCTTCCCGAGCTGAATGAGCGCGCCCTGCGGAGGCTGCAGCTTGAGCAGGTGCGCCAGCGTTCGCGTCGAGAGCAGGTCGTCGATGGCAACGCGAAGCTCCTGCCACACTCCATGCAAGCCGCACGAGGACTTGTCCACGCATTGGCTCGGGGAGGCGGCATCGGGATGGATCGGGGCGTAGTCGCAGATGATTTCGAAGGTGTCGCCCTCGGCTGCATACAGGATGTCCTTCAGCGATATCTGCTCGGGTGGGCGGGTGAGGTTGTATCCGCCGTGCGGGCCCCGAACGCTCTCAATCACTGAGCCCTTGCGGAGACGCTGCAGCACCTGCTGGGTGTACTGCAGGTCGAGCCCCTGGCTCTCGGCGATCTCGGCAGCCCCAACAGGCGCCTGTCCGTGCTTTTGGGCGAGGTAAAGTGAGCATAAGATGCCGCACTCTCCCCATTTCGTTACTCGCATATGCCAGCCTCTCAAGAAACGGCTCGGCCCTCTCAGACCGATACTCCCTATCATACGGCTTGGTCGACCCGATATCCAGCTCCTAAGCGCTGCCGTCTGGGGCGTGTTATCTCTGTATTTCAGGGCGATGGGGGGATAAACATTCGGGGATCGAAGCAGTGCGGGCTAGGCCAAAAACTGCATTGCTAGAATGTAGGTCCACGGCACGATGGCGAACACCACGTATAGCCCGGCAACGCCGCGCATGGCTTGCTTGAGCCAGGAGACCTTGCCCGCTTGGCCACACAGGAAGACGATGATTCCGATCGACGCTCCCTTCACCAGGATGATCGCCGGAGCCCATCCGATGGCGTGCATGAGTGAGCGCAGAAGTAGGTTGCCCTCCATCGAGGTCCCGAAGGAGGCCATGCCGAGCCCGGTGAGGAGGCCATCGAGAACCTGAAGAAGCGCTAGGATAACTCCGAGAACGAGCACCTCGTTCTTTCTGGAAGCTGTGAAGCCGCCTTGGATGAGGCAAAGTCGCGGAAGAGCGCATGCGTCGACGGCAGCTCCCTGCCGCACGGGGCTGCCGTTATCCTCGCTGTATCTGAGAGCTGATTGACCCACCGCTGCCAAACCTTCAAAAAGTGGAAGCCGTACCGCGGCTTCATACACCTATCTGGCGAAGAAGGCGAAATGAGTCAGGTTATTTTGCTAAGTGGTTGATGTTAGGCTTGGCCCACAGCGGAGCTAATAAAAATCCGTAGGGAGGCGCAGGCGCTTCCGCTACGGATAGAAAAAGGATCGGGGCCTGAAGGCCCGCTGTTCCTAGCTTTTAGTGAGAAGCCTCGAGCTCGGCCAGCTGCTCAAGCTCAGCCACGAGGTTGGTGATGCGATCCCTAATATCCTCGGAGAGAACGGACATAAGAGTGCCGGTCTGTGAGAGGGCGTTGTCGGTGTGAACGGTTTCGCGCGCTATCCACTCTGCACACGTGCCGAGGTGGTCAAGCCTGCTTGCGATCTCGATTATTTGGTCCATTGTGCTCATAGGTTGTCCTCAAAAGATAACATCTCACCAACTACCCTCTAGGATGAGGGGGTCTGGGGGGAGGCTTCGGATATCTTGGAGGAAGGGAGAGCTTGAGACCTTTGGGGGGCTTGCCGCCTCCGCCGGAGGGCGGAGACGGCGTTATTAGGCCCCTGTGTTGGGGCCTGGGCTGCCTTACTTGACCGGCTCGAAAGCGGTCTCAAGCAGGAAGAGACCGTTTGAGTACGAGATGCTTCCCGTGCCCAATCCAGCCTGGCGCAGGTTGGCCGTGTTGAAGGACTTGTCCAGCTCGCCCTGATTGCCCGCGAACATCGCTATGGTCGACTTGACTGAGTCCACCAGCGCTGCGGTCTGGTTGCCGTTGAAGTACATGGACGCGAGCTTTGTCGGCGAGAGGCTATCCTTAAGCGAGGCCTTGAGTGATGCGGTGATGCTCGTCTTCTGACCCGAGGACGAGGCGAGGATGTCCTTCACCGCGCGCTCAGAGGAGGCCAGCACGAGGGCGTTCGAGCCCTTCGGATAGCTCAGGTACACGCCCGCCCCGAACATCGTCATGATGAACTTGGTTGGCGCCCCATCCACCTCTTTGCTGTTCCACTGCGGCGCTGCGCCAGTTGCCCCGGCCATAGTGTCAGCAATAAGCATTTCGGTGAACGCGCCGAACTGTGGGCGGTCTTTCGTGTCGATCACAAAAAAGATGTCAGGCAGCGTTGATGCGCCGTCGCCGTTGCGGAGGCCGAAGGTAACGCCCTCAACATCCTTGGCCTGCTCGATCGCTGCGGCCCCATCTGGCTCCTCAATCGCAACCAGGAACTCGCCGAGCTTTGAGATAAATCGGGTGTCGACGCCGATTGCAAATGCAGTGTCGCCTGGAAGCGCCGCGAGGTCTGCCGGCAGAGATGCCCCCTCAAGCGCTGTGAGGAGCTTGGTCTGCGCGTCGTTGCGGCCCGCCACAACAGCGCTGATGGCCGAGGCGTACTGGCCGTTGAAGCCCGAGCCAATCGCGATCGCATCGACCGGCATCTGCTCGAGGCTCTTCGTGTCTTCCGGATCCTGGTCCTCCTCTGAGGCTATCTTGAGCACCTCCGGCATGAGCTTTTTGAGGTCGGCATAGGCGAAGACGAGCGAGGGAGAGACCGCCTGAATGCCGCCCTGGGCCTTCTGAAACTGCGGGGTCTGCGAGAGAGTATCGATCGTGGTGGTGTCTGCTGAAGAGAAGAGCGACTCGGCGCCGGAACGGGTGAGCGAGATAGCCATGCGGTCATCGCTCGCTGCGACGTAAATCGCGATCTCCTGCCGCATGTCCTCCATCTGATCAGTTGGTTTTGCCACCAGCCCATCAACGCCCCCGATCGGCTGCGCCGACACGAGTAGGTCTGCGTCGCTGAGAGCCTTCTGCAGCACCGGAAGCTTGGACTTGAGCGAGGTGCCCTTCGCGGCCGAGATGTAGAGGCCGAGCTCAAGCGGCTGCTTCTCCTGCGCCGTCAGTCCAGCATAGAGCACGGCGGTGCGCACGACTGAATCGATGGTTGGCTCTCCCGTGTCAGAGATAAGCCCAAGCTTCTGGACCGTTGTATAGAGGGTCTCAGCTCCCTGAATGGTGGCCTCATCGGCGCCTGAGCTCTTCAGATGCTCAATAACAGTGCTGAGGTTTCCAACGCCCATGGCTGTTCTGCCCCAAGGCGATTGCATGAATTGCTTATATGCGTCTCCTGATGCGTCGATGGCGTAAAACATTTCGGTCGAGGCGGGGAGCTTCTTAAGGAGCGGGTCCGCGAGAATCCCCGCCATTTTCGGCGCGGACGATGCGGCTTGCTCTTTATTCTTGTCCTTGGAGCACCCGAGCATGAGCAAGGTCGAGAGGGTCAGGGGAAGGAGGGCGGATATGAGTCGATTCATGAGGTTCCTTTCGAGAGTGGGGCGGCGCTTTAGGCGCCTCTGAGCCCTCCATCTTTTAGCTTTATCTTGGCGTGGTTAGCAAGGGCAGAGGCTTGCTTCGGCGAGCCCATCCGGCAGGGATGCGAGAGCAGGGGGCCAGGAGGGGCTCTTTAGTGGTTGCGCTGTCGTTTGTGGGCTTATTTAATGAGGCGAGATGCATCCTATTATTGGGCCAGAAGAGGGCGCCCCCGAGAACATCTTTACAGAGCCTATGTCGTCTACTCGATTGGACTGCCACCTCTTTCGCGGAGCTAGCGCTGCTAAGGATGGGTCGTCTTTTGTCGCAGTAAATCCCCTCCTTAAGCCGGCCCAGGTTGTGTTTGCGGGGTCGTCGGCGGTGCGAGACAGCGTGGCGAGCCACGTGGCCTACAGGCTGGCCCTGGACTACTTCGTTGCGGGGGTGGAGCACCATTACACGAGCTCGGCCGGAACGGCGCGCGCCTTGGGCGACGAAGATGGAGTGGTCTCGGTGCTTGAAGAGGCGTTCCGAAGCGCCAACACCTCGGTCTACGGTTTCGGGCATAAGCTGGCCGCCGGCGGCCGGATGGCGGCATCTCTCCTGGGGGTAGTCATCGAAGGCGGCAGGCTCGCCACAGGGCGTGTCGGCTACGGCAGTGTGTACCTTTTCCGGAACGGACAGCTCTTTCCATTCTTTGAGTCTGCGCAGAGCGTCGAGTCGAAGGTGGGCGACGCGCCGGAGCATCCGAGCGAGTACGAGAGCCGCATGATGTCGTTTGTCGGCTCAAATGCGATGGTCGACGTGGAGCTTGCGTCTGTGGAGCTTCTGCCCGAGGACATCGTGTGCGTCTTTTCAAGGCCCCTCACGACCCTTAACGAAACGCTCCTCTTTGAGTTTCTTGACACCCTGCAGATCGACAGCCGTGTGGCATCAAAGAATCCGGATATCGCCGAGCGCCTGTGTGCGGACGTCTTCACCGAGCCAGAGACGATCTCGTTTGCCCTGGTGGCATGCGTTGGACCCGAGGCGATCTTTTGCTCGCGCGTTGTTGACGGCTGAAGGCGGGCGATGAAACCCGCCGCCGAGGGAAAAAAGCGGAGACCACTCTGCGGTGGTCCCCGCTGCGCGGAACAGAGCTAGTTGGACGTAAAGAAGATTGCGTGGCTCGTTGCTGGAGCTTTGCGGGCAGCTTGTATGGCCTTCTTCTGCAGCTGCTTGAAGGAAGACGTCTCCTGATTAATGCGCCGCTGCGAGGCCCCCGCTCGGCGAGCCAGCTTGACGGCCTCAGTAAAGTACTCAAGCTGCCTCTCCATCTTCTCGGCAAATTCCTTTCCTGAGGGATTAATAAGGTTGGAGGTGCAATCGTCAAATCCTCCGCAGCTCGCGGCCGCACAGTACACTGTCAACTTGGCCTGTGTGTTGTCGCGGGAGGTCACATCCGGATAGAAACCCGGAATGATCTGTTCGAAGTAGTTTCCCTCGTACTTGTAGAGGAGCTGGGCGCCTCGCTCAAAGAGGGCAGGCTTCGAGTTGTCCTGCAGCTTCTCAAAAATCACATACCGGACGAACTCTGAGGTGTTCTCGGCCAGGTTGAACCAGGTGTTGTTCGCTTCTGCGACCCTCTTAGTTGCAAGGGAGCCGTCCGTCACTGAAACTAAGAGGTGGTCCTGCGTAGGGTCTAAGCCAGACAGTGAAGAGAAGGCGTCCAGACAGCCCTTGGGAAGATCTGCCGCTGTGGGCAGAGTCGCTTCCGACTGTGCGTGAGATGCTGAGGCGGTGATGAGAGCTGCTGCGATGACGCCGAGAACTTTTTTCATTTTCTTCCTTGATGTTGCCAAAAACAGGGCGCCTTCATCGCCGCCCGTGTTGTCTTGATTCATGGGGCGATATGGCTGGGAGATATCGCGAAGTCATAAACGAATTATAACAATTTGATAAAGCCTTAAAAGCGACGTGCGTACAGGCGGTTAGGGCTGGTTAGGGATGCCTGTTAAGGAGCGTTGGAGGGGATTTGCGGCCAGGCAATAAACATCCGATAGACCGATGGCGATGAACTTCGCTACAACCGCCCTATGCCGAACACAAAGAACCTGCTGGGCGCCGAAAAGAGCCCCTACCTCCTGCAGCACCAGAATAACCCAGTGTGGTGGCACCCGTGGGGTGCTGGGGCGTTTGAGCGCGCTGCGCGCGAGGATAAGCCGGTCTTTCTTTCGATTGGGTACTCGACCTGCTACTGGTGCCACGTGATGGAGCACGACTCCTTTGAGCAGCAGGCCGTAGCCGATGTGCTCAATGAGCATTTCGTCTCGATTAAGGTCGACCGCGAGGAGCACCCCGACGTTGACCAGATCTATATGGATGTCGTCGTCGGCATCCACGGGCACGGCGGGTGGCCGATGTCGGTGTTCCTCACCCCCGAGAGGAAGCCCTTTTGGGGCGGGACGTTTTTCTACAGGGACGCCTTCATTCAGATCCTGAAGGGCATAGCGCAGACATGGCGCGCCGAGCGCGCCAAGATCGAGAGCTCAACAGGGGAGCTTATGCGCTATCTTGAGTCGAAGCAGGAGCGGCCGGGCGGGGGTGCTGTGACCAAAGCCGTCTTTATGCATGCGCTTGAGCAGCTTCTCCTTCGGTTTGACCGAACCTACGGCGGATTCGGCCCAGCGCCAAAGTTTCCGCCAACGCAGCAGCTCTTGCTGCTCATGCGAGCGCACGCGATGCAGGGTGATGCCGCGTCGCTTGAGGCGATCAACACGACACTGTCAGGCATGGCGCGGGGCGGTCTGTTTGACCAGGTTGGGGGAGGCTTTCACCGTTACTCGGTCGACGGCCAGTGGCTCATTCCACACTTTGAGAAGATGCTGTACGACAATGCGCTCCTGGCGCAGGCCTACCTTGAGGCTGTCCAGCTCACGGGAAGCGAGCTGTATCGCATGGTAGCGCGCAGAACGCTGGACTACATGCTTGAGGAGATGCGGGACCGAGGCGGCGCCTTCCAGAGCGCGGAGGATGCCGGAGAGGTTGAGCGCGAGGGAGAGTTCTATGCGTGGACTCCAGCGCAGGTCAGGAATGTGCTTGGCGACGAGGAGGGTGCGCGCATCTGCGCGCTTTTTGGGGTGAGCGACGAGGGCAACTTCGAGCGCGGCACCTCGGTTATGCATATTGCCGGCGAGAGCCGCTGGCGAGAGGTGCTTGAGCCTCGGTGCGTGGCTTCGCTGACAGCCTTGCAGGCAGCGCGGCGCAGCCGCACAGCTCCGCACCGGGACACCAAGGTCTTGGCGGGCTGGAACGGGCTCGCCATCAGCGCGTGTGCGCGGGGGTACCAGGTGCTGGGCGATGCGCGATACCTTGATGCGGCGGTGGCGGCGGCCTCGTTTGTGTGCTCAGAGCTGTGGCCGGAATCTGGGCTGCAGCGCCGCTACTGCGATGGCAGCGCTGGAATTGCGGCTGTGCATGAGGACTACGCCTACCTGATCGAGGGGCTGCTGGCGCTTTTTGTTGCTACGGGTGACGGGGTGTGGCTTTCCAGGGCTATTAAGCTTCAGGACGAGCAGGACCGGCGACTCTTTAGCGGCGAGCACCGAGCCTATCTCTCTTCGGCCTCAGAGGGGCTGATAGTCCAGGTGTGCGAGTGGGGTGACGGGGCAACGCCATCCCCGAACGGAATATCGCTGCTTAATCTGACCCTACTAGCAGAGCTTTCGGGCGAGGCCCGCTTCGCCCAGCGTGCGCTGGAGCTCGAAAGTGGGATCCCCGGCGAGGCCACGAGCCATCCGGTGCACTACTGTTCGGCCCTGAGGGGGGTGATGCTGCGGCGTGCCCCGGCCTCCGTCGTGGTAGCTGTGTCGCCCCCGGGGGCGGGCAAGCCCTCGCCCGAGGTGCTCACGCTTTGGGGCCGATACCTGCCCTTTACTGCCGTGGTGCCGGGCCAGGACGGGGCGGGGAGCAGCGGCGAGGTTCCTGTGATCTTTCGGGGCCGGGTAGCTCGCGGCGAAAAAACGGCCTTTTACGTCTGTCGCGGCACGAGCTGCCTTGAGCCGACGGTTGATGTCCAGGGGGTGGAAGACGTATGCTCTCCGCGCAACGTGTCTGATGATGTGAGGCTATGAGACAGTACCTCGACCTAGTTAAGGATGTGCTCGAAAACGGAAAGCCCGAGATCGGCGTAGAAAAGGACGGAGCTCTCGTTCGTCCCGATCGAACAGGCGTGGGGACGTACTCGGTGTTCGGCCGTCAGATACGCTTTAACCTCAATGATGGCTTCCCTCTTGTCACAACCAAGAAGGTGCACATGAAGTCGATTACCCACGAGCTTCTGTGGTTCCTGAAAGGGGACACCAACATCAAGTACCTGCACGATCACAAGGTGACAATCTGGGACGAGTGGGCGGACAACAACGGCGATCTAGGGCCGGTGTACGGCAAGCAGTGGCGATCGTGGGAAGGGCCTAAGGGGCGTGTGGACCAGATCGCTCGCGCGGTTGAGACGATTAAGTCTAATCCCTCGAGCCGCCGCATCGTCGTCATCGCCTTCAATCCGGCAGACCTTCCGGATGTCGCCCCACCGGCGTGTCATACGCTTTTTCAGTTCTACGTATCAGGCGACAAGCTCTCGCTGCAGCTCTATCAGCGCTCGGCGGACCTTATGCTTGGTGTGCCGTTCAACATCGCAAGCTACTCGCTGCTGCTTATGATGGTGGCGCAGGTAACGGGGCTCAAGCCGCATGAGTTTGTCCACACGTTCGGCGATGTGCACATCTACTCAAACCACGTTGAGGGGGCGCGTCTTCAGCTGCAGCGCGAGCCGAAGCCGCTTCCGACTATGAGGCTCAACCCAGAGGTGACGGATCTGTTTGCGTTCAAGTACGAGGACTTCACCCTTGAAGGCTACGAGGCGCATGAGCGTATCCAGTTCGCTATCGCGGTGTAACATCGCATGAAGAAGCCACTCGTCGCCGCAATCGTTGCCATGGATCAGCAGAGGCTTATCGGCAAGGACGGAGCGCTCCCCTGGCACCTGCCTGAGGACCTTAAGCGCTTCCGCCAGCTCACCTCGGGGCACATCGTTGTCATGGGGAGAAAGACGTGGGAGTCGCTGCCGCCCAAGGTGCGGCCCCTTCCGGGGAGGCTCAACGTCGTTGTCTCGCGCAATCCCGCGCAGCTTTCACTTCCCGAGGGGGTGATCTCGGCGGCATCGCCTCAGTCAGCGCTTGAGGTCGCGAGCGCCGCCGCAAAACCGGATCAGAAGGTGTGGGTTATCGGGGGGGCCGAGATCTACCGGGCCACGCTGCCGATGTGCGACGAGGTGCATCTGACGGTTGTTCAGGGCGCACACAGCGGCGATGCGTGGCTGCCCGAGTTTGAGGGCGATTTTTCTTTGGCGCATGAAGAGCGCGGAGAGGCATGCTCGTTTCTAACGTACGTGCGCCCCTGATCGTGCTGTATGGGACTAGCTGCCCAGAGTCTTCCTA
>CANIHJ010000053.1 GCA_947467385.1 Deltaproteobacteria bacterium
AGTCGATAAAGACGTACAGAACGGTGAGCACCTCCACCTCCTGAGCCCCCTTCGGTGAGTTGAAGGTAACGACATCTCCCTCCTGCGCCTTCAGGAGTGCACGAGCAAGTGGCGACTGCCAGCTGATACGTCCCCGTGAAACATCGATCTCATCGATGCCGACGATCGCATAGGTGCGCTCGCTGCCGTCCTCAAAGCGCAGCGAGACGGTGGCGCCGAACTGGACATGGGTGACCTTAACCTGCAGCGGATCAACTATCTCAGCGGACTCAAGCCTTTTGGCGAGAAAGCGCATGCGCCGATCGATCTCCCTGAGGCGCTTCTTGCCATACAAATAGTCGCCGTTCTCTGAGCGGTCTCCGTTGCCAGCTGCCCACGTCACCACCTTGGTGACCTCAGGCCGTTCCTCGTAACGCAGCTTCTTAAGCTCCTGTCGCATGCGCTCCGCGCCCGACGGTGTCATGTAGTTCTTTCCGCCCGGGACGGACGCTTCCACTTCGGTATCGAGATCGCCCGACGTGTCGTCCTCTTTTGTGAATGCCTTGCTCATCGATTGACCATCACGCTAACGGCGGCTGAACGCCAGCCAGGGGAGCAGACACACCCTTCAAGCGCTACTCACTCACCGGCACGTTCGCCTTAATCCAGTCTATCACATACTGAGTATGCGTGCCCGGGATGAAGACCTGCTTGACCCCCAGGGCCTTGAGGGCTTCGATATCATCTTTTGGGATAATGCCCCCGCCGAACACGACTATATCCTCGGCTTTTTCCTTCTTGAGGGTGTTGAGGAGTTCCGGGAAGAGGGTCATGTGCGCCCCCGAAAGAATGCTCAGCCCGATGCAGTCGACATCCTCCTGGATAGCAGCGCGGACAATATTCTCAACGGTCTGGTGGAGCCCGGTGTAGATCACCTCCATCCCGGCGTCGCGCAGCGCCCGCGCAATAACCTTCGCACCCCGATCGTGGCCGTCGAGTCCGGCCTTCGCAATCAAGATCCGAACCGGCCGCTGAGCTGTTTTGTCCTGTGTCATAACATCCCCGGATCTGTATACACCCCGAACACCTTTCGGTAAATGTCCGATACTTCACCGAGCGTTACCCCGACCTCGACGGCATCGATCAGGACCGGCACGACATTTCGCCCTTCGCGGCAGGCGCTCTCGACAGACTCAATGGCATGCGACCAGGCTGCCTTGTTGCGCTGCTCCTTAAACGCTTTAACCCGCTCTATCTGCTGCTTCTCGACTGAATGGTCGATCTTGAGGATCGGGATCTCCTGCTCTCCGCCCTCGGAGTAGCGGTTAACGCCAACTATGACCTGCTCACCAGCGTCAACACCAAGCTGGAACTTGTATGCAGCCTCTGCGATCTCCTTCTGCGGAAATCCAACCTCGACCGCGTGGAGCATCCCGCCCATGGCATCGATCTGGCTGATGTAGCGCATCGCCTCGGCCTCTATCTCGTTGGTCAGCCGCTCAACGTAGTATGATCCCCCAAGCGGGTCGATCACGTTCGTGACGCCGCTCTCATCGGCGATGATCTGCTGGGTGCGAAGCGCCACGCGCACCGCATCCTCAGTCGGAAGCGAGAGGGTCTCGTCCATAGAATTTGTGTGCAGCGACTGCACTCCGCCAAGGATGGCCGCAAGAGCCTGCATCGCAACGCGCGCCACGTTGTTAACTGGCTGCTGCGCTGTGAGGCTCACGCCGGCGGTCTGCGCATGCGTGCGAAGCTTGCAGGCTGCGTCCGTCTTAGCTCCGTAGCGCTCGCGCATGAGCCGCGCCCACAGCCTTCGGGCTGCGCGAAACTTGGCTATCTCCTCAAAAAAGTCGTTGTGAACGTCGAAGAAGAACGAAAGCCGTGGCGCAAAGTCATCGATCTTCATGCCGCGGCCAAGGCAGTGGTCTACATAGCCGAGCCCATCGGCGATCGTGAACGCAAGCTCCTGCACCGCCGTCGCGCCGGCCTCACGGATGTGGTATCCGCTGATGCTCACCGGGTTAAACTTGGGAGCTGCCTGAGAGCAGAACTCTATCACGTCGCACGTGAGCTTGACCGAGGGCGCCGGTGGGCAGATCCACTCCTTCTGGGCGATGAACTCTTTGAACATGTCGTTCTGGATCGTTCCGCCAAGCTTGTCGAAGCTTATGTTGCGCCGCTTCGCCACCGCGAAGTACAACGCAAATGCCACCGTCGCCGTGCAGTTAATGGTCATCGATGTCGTGACCTGGTCGAGCCCGATGCCACCAAAGAGGATTTCCATATCCTCTATCGTCGCAACGCTTACCCCCTCTCGCCCCACTTCACCGAGCGAGCGCGCGTTGTCCGGGTCGTACCCCATAAGAGATGGCATGTCGAAGGCCGTCGAGAGCCCGGTCTGGCCGTGCTCAAGGAGATACTTAAAGCGTCGGTTAGTGTCCTCAGGGGAGCCAAAGCCAGCGAACTGCCTCATCGTCCAAAGCCGCCCGCGGTACATCGTCGGCTGAACCCCGCGGGTGTACGGGTACTCGCCGGGATTTCCCAAGTCTGCGGCGTAATCAACACTTCCGCCGTTCTCGGGGGTAACAAGCTCGGGCTGGTCGCGAAAGCTTATCGACTCAAAGTGCGCCTTGCGCTCCTTCTGCGAGGCGTACACCTTCTCGCGCCATGCCCTGTACGAAGGGCTCTTAAAAAATGGGGGCGCGTCGTTTGTTTTCTTGACCATAAGAGACGACTAACTGCCTAAAAGACTTGTCATCCTAGACTACTCCTTACTGTGCCACCTGGCTATAAGCTCCAGCCGCACGCACGAACAGGGGTAAATTGCGGGAATCGCTGCCTCCGAGCCTGGGCTATAGTCGAGTCCCCTGGTTACATCGCGTCAGAAGGCCCACAGCATAAGTAAGAGAAGGAGCGGGTAGGCCACCACCAAGGCACCTGCACACCACATATCAAGCCGCTCAGCAGCACCATCGCGCCCGGCATACCGAAGCCGCAGCGAGACGATACTGACGAAGATAGTCGCAAAGATTATGATTACGGTGAGCATGTTGACCTGCTCTGCGAGGGTAAGGCCCGGAGTGTCGGGGAGGTTTTCGCTCACAGCGATGGTGTTTGCCGATGCGGCAAAGATGGAGCCGAGTCCCAGCCCGAACCGGGCGTCGAGGTCGTTTGAGCGCACGAAGCACGCACCAATCGCGAGCAGGAGCGCCAAGAACGAGACCCAGAAGAGCTTGAGGAGAGAAAGAAAATTGTGCTCACGGGTCAGGGATATCTTGAAGGTGAGGCGCGAGAACTTTGAGCTGTCCTCCCCCAGCGAGCGGAACCCATAGGTCGTCGGGTAGTTGTGCTCAGTGGGCACCACTCCCTGGAATCCGACCTTCCAGCCCTCAACATCCGCCTGCGGGTCGATCGCGCTGCCCTCATCCGGGAGGTACCTCAGGAGCGGCGCTTGGTTGGTTGAGTCTTCGACAACGACCGAAAGGTTGTGGTTGTCGAGGGGATACCTCGCCACATCGAAGTTCTGAAATATCGTGCCCTGAACCCGCACGGAACCGTACCTGTACCCGCCATCATCAACGATCTCGGTTGGGGTCACCGATTCCATTTGGCCGTTGACGACCTCAAAGGTCTTTCTCGGATCGATATCGCCGCCCTTCCACCGAAACCAGATCCAGGCATCGATGTCGAAAGTGCCCTCTTTGTGTGAAATCCTCACTAAGCGATTCAGGTACAAGCCGACGGCAACTTCTTGCGGCTTCGCGGGCTGGGCTTCCTCCCCCCAGGCGTAGCGCGGGTCGGCTGCGAAGGCAGTAAGGCAAAGGGCGCAGAGCACCACGATCATCCGGGGCAGCGAGCGCACGAAACGAACGGGGAATCGCAAAAGCATACGCCGTCACCAAAAGAGCACTGGAAGCCTTAGCGCTTCGACATGCTTCTTTGGGATTACCACAGAACGCTCCACCGTGAAACCGGCGTTAGGCACGTCGAACCAAACACCGACTAACGGTCAAGAGCGCCCCTACTCCTTAAGCAGCTGGGTCGCAATCAGCACGCGCTGAATCTCGCTCGTACCCTCGTATATCTCTGTTATCTTGGCGTCCCGCAGGTGGCGCTCGGCTGGGTAGTCGGTCACGTACCCGTAGCCACCGTGGATCTGAATGCCCTTCACCGCGCACATCATCGCCGTCTCAGAGGCGAAGAGCTTAGCCATCGCCGCCTGGCGGACGAAAGCACGCTTCTCGTCCTTTCTCTTGGCCGCATCGAGGGTCAGGTAGCGGGAGCTGTCGATGTGGCACACCATGTCAGCCAGGTAGTTTTGGATCGACTGGTGCTCGCAGATGTTCTTTCCGAAGGCTTTGCGCTCCTTGGCGTACTTCATGGCGTCATCGAGGCTGGCGCGGGCGATCCCAACGGCCTGTGCCGCAACGCCGATGCGGCCGCCGTTAAGCGTATTCATCGCCACGAGGAACCCGCGGTTCTCGTCGTACAAAAGCGATCCCTTCGGGAGCCGCACGTTGTCATACGTTATGCTCGATGTGGGCGAGCCGCGGATGCCGAGCTTATCCTCGTGCTTGCCGCGCGAGATGCCGGGTAGGCTCATGTCGTGCACGAAGGCGCAGATCCCCTTGTTCCCCTTGGTGGTGTCGGAGGTCGCAAAGAGGATACACACGTCGGCTTCTGGGCCGTTCGTTATCCAGTTCTTTGTTCCAGAGATGACGTACTCCTCCCCCTCCTTGCGCGCCGTGGTCTTAATCGCCGCCGCATCGCTCCCCGTTCCGGGCTCCGAGAGCGCGAAGCAGCCCAGCGCTTTGCCGGACGCCAGCCGCGGCAGGAAGCACTCCTTCTGCTGCTGGGTACCGAACTCAAGGATCGGCGAAATACAGAGCGACGTGTGGGCGCTTACGATAATGCCGGTCGAGGCGCATGCAGCTGAGAGCTCTTCGATGATGAGGGCATAGGCGAGGGTAGAGAGCCCTGCCCCACCGAACTCCGTCGGCACGATCGCCCCCATAAGCCCAAGATCCCCCATCTTGGGGAGCAGCTCGCGCGGAAAATAGTGTTCGCGGTCTATCTTAACCGCAAGTGGTGCGACCTCCTTATCTGCGAATGCACGCGCCGTATCGCACGCAAAGTTCTCCTCCTCAGAGAGCTCAAATGCAATGCTATCTCGCCACACCATACCGCCTCCTGCTGATCTTATCGCCCGGTAAACTTCGCCGCTCGCTTCTCTAGGAAAGCCGACATGCCCTCCTCGCGATCCGCGGATGCAAAGATCCTCAAGAACTCCTCGACTTCGTGCCGAAGGCCCGACAGGACTATTTGCTCTACCGCCCGGTTCACCACCCGCTTAACCCCCTGCACCGCAAGGGGAGCTTTGCTCGCCAAAGTCTTAGAGAGCTTCTCAACTTCGGCCTTAAATTCTGCGTCTGGGACAACCACATCAACGACGCCAAGCAACCGCGCATCGGCGGCCGTAAGCCGCTCGCCCGTCATGCACAGCTTGCGGGCCGTTCCTGCGCCGCAGCGCTGGATGAGGCGCTGCGTTCCGCCGAAGCCCGGTATAATGCCGAGATCGACCTCGGGCTGGCCCAGGACCGCCCCCTCTTTGCACACAAGGATATCGCACGCCAGCGCGAGCTCAAGACCGCCGCCGAAAGCGAAACCGTTGATGGCGGCGACAACCGGAACCTTCAGGCTCTCAATCAGCCGCATCGTGCGCTGCCCAAGCTCGAGGTAGTCGGCGATCGCCCGGGGCCCGAGCTGGTTCATGGAGTGAATGTCCGCTCCCGCGACGAACGACTTATCGCCGCTGCCTGTTATCACTACGACCCGCACGTCCGGGTCGTTGCCGAGCTTGGCTAGCTCTATCGTGAGCCCCTGAAGGAGATCCGGATTGAGGGCGTTGAGCCTGTCGGGCCTGTTGAGGGTGACGGTGCAGATCGGGCCCTCCCTGCGAACGAGGACCGTGTTCTCTTCATTTATCGCGCTCATAAGAATATTGAAACCAATTTGCTGTAGCCGAACAATGAGCCCATTCTCGCGGACTTAAGGCTTGAGGTTACCCCCGTTTGCTGCTTCCTGCTACCTGTTTGATGCCGTGTGATGAGATGTCGTTCCACGCGCATGACGCCTATCCGGGCTTAGCCAAGTTGCGGGACCCAATCCCGGTCCTTAAACGCCGTGCGGGCCTCGGGAATAGCTGGCGGCAACGCAGCGTGCAGGGCACAGAAATGCGGTTGAACTCACCTACCCCCTGCGATATACCGGAACGGAACTGGATTATTTTTATTACCGGTATGAAAAAGACACTTCTCCTTGCAGCAGCATCCCTGGCCCTTCCAATCCTTGCCTCAGCTGACAGCAACGTACGGGTCCTGAGCACCCAACAGCTCGTTGACGCCTGCAAGCTTATGCAGGATCCCGAGCAGAAGGCGTTTTGCATCGGCTACGTCTCGGCGACATATGACACATACCTCGTCACTCGCCACCCCGAGGTTTCGAAGTCGTTCATCTGCCCCTCGCAGCCTGCCCCCAAGCGCGATGATGTCATCAATGACTTCATCCAGTGGTCGGACAGTCACCAAGAGTTTGATGCCCAGCCCGCGGCAGACAATGTGCTGCGGTACCTCGCTGAACGCTTTCCCTGCAAAAACTAACGATTTGAAAGGAACTGGAGTACTACTATGAAGAAGATCCTCACCCTCGCTATCGTTATCCCAGTCGCCGTGTCGGGTTGTTCAGGTCTCTCAACCTCTCAGCAGCGCGAGCTCTCCGGCGCTGGCATCGGAGCAGCTGTGGGCGCCGTTGGTGTCGCACTCTTTCATGGCAACCCAATCTGGGGGGCTGTGGGCGGCGCAGCGGTCGGCGCAGCATCCGGCTATGCGTACGATCACTACGAGAAGACCAAGCAGTCTGAGTACAACAAGGGATACGCAGCGGGGCAGAAGTCCTCGGCGTCAAAGTCCTCCTAAGGCCGTGACATTCGCTGTCCCAGCCCCTCCCTGTGAGGGGCACGCTTTTTAACTTGGTGTCCAGCAACTCTATGCACTTCGTGGCACAGCTTTCGCCTTAGTCGGCTGTCGTATGTGATTCCGACGCGGCGGAGTGTCGACGCAATGTACAAAAACCACTAGGTCAATCGGCCTCACGGTCCACGCCGGGTCGGTGGTTGGAACACTGAAGCTCTGCCCTCCTTGAGCGACCTTTGTCGCTACTTTTTCGCCCCTCCTCTGACTATCCACATTCTCGTCAGTGCGCGACTTAACGTTTTCAATCGCCAGGACAGCTACTTAGCTCCTACCCTTTAGTGCTGGGCTTGTATTTCCGACACTAAGCCCTTAAGGGTTGGAGAAACCCGACATCTTTAGCAAGGAAAGTGGCCCCTCGCAGTTTTTTCCGCTCGTGAACCTGAGCAGTAGAAAAATAATGGCGACCGCTCAACTATGTGTAATACCCTTTAACTTATGAAAAGACCTCTGCTCCTTGTCGCACTCTCCCTCGCCTTAACCTCGCTTCCAATTTCGTTCGCCTCAGCCGCCCCTAAGGGGGCCCAAAAGCTGCCGCGCACCTCTCTGATTAAGGCATCCGGCTACTGGTGTGGCCAGATTTCCAACCAGTGGATCCCGGGGAAGCTGGTTCAGGGAAGCTACTTCTATTCGCACGCGACTGAGCGGGCAAACATCCTTGAAGAGGCAAAAAATGCATCCCCGAGGAGGCAGCGGGCACTCAGGAGGCAAGCGGCAGAGCTTAAGCGCGACATCGACTCGCGCACACCCGCCTGCGTCAAATCGGCAAAGAGGCGGCTCCGCTTCGGCCTCAAAACGGCGTCAGGAGTGGCTCTCAAGCCCTCGGCTTCCGGTGCGGGAGCCTCAGCTCTCGGAGTGTCCTCTAACATCCAGAAGGTGAATGCAGACGGGTCGCTCTCAAGCGCGCTTACGTCTGGCAACGCAACAGTGGATCGAATCCTAGTCGCCCCTGGCAATCGGCTGTTCGTCGTGTTTAAGACCAAGACGAACATCTCTGGCTCGGACGACTCGACAGACGGATGCTGGGTGGCCGAGGTGAATCGGGCAACTGGCCTGCCCACATGCGTCGAAGACCAGTTCTCTCCGTCGTGGTTCTACGGGGACGTCTCCTATCACAACCCCTCGATTCAATTCGACCAAGCCGGCAATCCGTATTATTTCGGGCAGTACAGCACCTGCTGTGGACCCACCGGGGTAGCTCACCAGGTGCTCCGTAAAGTCGTGGATGGAAAGAAAATAGATGTTGTTGATATTCCCAACACTGCCGGCTATTTCGAAGTTTTCAAAGACTTTCTGATACTTCCGGATGGCACAGCTTTCTACACGGGCCATGTGAGCGGAACTCTCGGGTACGTTCGGCGCGTCACGCCAGCAGGCGACTCAAAAACGCTGTGGAACTTTGAGTCGAATTACATAGTCCAGTTTGCGGATCAGAACGTATACATCGGTCGATCTGTCTTTTTTAACGCAGTACAGCGGTATATTTTGAACACAGACTCCGTCGATCCGCAGGACTGGATCAATTACGCTTTGCCGGAGGAGGAAAATCAACCTCACCAAAATACCTACCCCTACTGCAGCGACCCCAGCGTCGACTCGTTTTGTGGCGGGAACGGGTCTTCTATTCGTGGATATGTGACCACTGACTCGGGCAAGTCTTTCGTGTCCGCCGGACAGCATACGACTAATATCGGGACCAACGTCGGAAGCTTCACACAGTTCCACCCAACCCTGCAGCACCCGACGACGATCGTTAAGAAGGTGTGGCACATGCAGAAGTACGGCAACAAAATTATCCTGATGGGTCTCGACGCCAGCGACAAGAACATCATGACGCTTTACGACACTGATGATAACTCTGAGCTGGTACTGATAGCGGCGCAGGACGACATCGAGGTGTTCCATGCCCAGCACTCGTCGACCGGCAACACAATCATCTTCGATGGACAGCGAAAGTCCGACAGTAAGTACGTCACGGGCGCATTCGACCTCGATACGGCGACGCTATCCGTAAAAGTCCTAGGCAACACTGCCCTATCAGACCTAGCGGCGTTTCAGTAACGCCGGGAAGCTGCGGCACTACTCTTGGAGCAGATTGGGGCGGGCGCGAGACGCGGGAATGGGGCGCTGCGTCCGGCGAGCGGGACTCCCTCGCCGGCTTTAGTAGCGCACCTCATCCTTTAGTCCGCCGTCATACGTAACGCTGACGAGGCCCGGAGTGGCGATTGCAGTGGACCTGATACGCCGGCTCTCTTCGTATGACTCATCATCGGAATACTCGATTCTCGCCGAGGTGCGTGGCTCATCAAGA
>CANIHJ010000054.1 GCA_947467385.1 Deltaproteobacteria bacterium
AGTGAATTATACGGCCGAATGATAAGCTCCGCAGGCTCCTCAAGGAGCCGCATGTCCGGCGGGCTGATCTCGAGGCCGCTTAGGTTTCTGAGGCAGCTGGTCAGGTCGCGCGCAGATAGCGCGGCCCTGAGCGCATGAACGCTCGGCTCATAACAGGTAACCGGCTTGCCCGTTACCTTCTGCAGCTCCTCCACGTGGTAGCCGCCACCAAACCCAACCACAACAATCGTGGCAGTGCTTTCAAGCCGCTTGTCCTGCAGCGCACGGGATACCCAGGCTGCGGCCGCCTGAACCGGCTTGTCGGGATGGTCGAGGCATGTGGACTCGCGCCATACGACTGGACCCTGAATGGTCTCAGTAACCCGAACGCCGACTTCCTCATGTGGGGGCAAAGCCACAAGCGCCTCATATGCGCGTGGGAACCTCTCACGCACAATCTGCATGTTCGCAGCGAAGAGAGTCTCGTGCTGCACAGCTAACCTGCGCGCCCCCTGTGCCGTGCGAGCCAGCACTCTATCGAGGATGTCACGAACATCGATGGTAGTAGCGCGGCAGCACGTATCAACATACGCGAGGATACGCTTTGCTCTCTCTTCGTCACCTTCATCAGCAACGGCCGACGCATACTCGATTGTGGCTAACGTTTCGATGTCGGGTGGAGGCTGGCCGGATGGCATCTCCCCTTCCCGGCTTTCCTCAAGCGCCGACGCGATTTCGGCAAGTGATGCGGCACCACGCTCCGAAGGTCGAAGCGTCAGCAGGAATGTCTCAATGCCATGCGCCTGGAGCGCCCCCCCAAGAAGCGGCAACACCGGCTGTGTTTCAGAGCAGGAGAAGCCGGCAAGGGCGAATGCCTCCCGAACCTGCGCGCGGCCATAGCAACGCGGCCTTAGGAGCTCATCCCCGGACAGCACTATTTCATCGCCGAGAAAGAGCTGAAGCCGCATTATGCCCTCGGGCTTGAGGATACGGCGAGCTTCCGTGAGATACGAAGCAACCGCCAAGGGAGGCATGGTAGAGAGCGCTGAAAAGCTCCAGATGAAATCAACCGATCCGCCCGGTATCGGCCGCAGGTCAAGATGAGCGCTTAGCGCCAGCTCGACACGGGAATTCGGGCCGATGAGCGCACGTGCCTTATTGATTGAGAGCTCCGAGAGGTCGACTCCGATTACTCTCCCGAACCTCTTCGAGGCCGCGCGCAGCATGCGCCCGACGCGGCATCCGATCTCAACTGCACACAGCCCCTCTCCGGTCGGAATCCCTTTGGCTATCGCGCCGAAGTCTCGCTCGCCGCTTTGCCAGAGAAGGCTCTCATCGCCAAGAGCTTGGCCCGCCGCCAAACGCACGTCCGCGCCGAGCCCACGCTCGCTCTCAAGCTTCATCTGCTGCGCTAGTTTTTCGATCTCACCCATGGATCATTCCGGGGCCTCATCTGCCGTCGGGCGCCCGTTGGCGCTCGACATCTCCCCCGCTCGTGCCCTAAGCGTCTGATAGATAGGGGGATTCCGGAATTAGGATGCGCCGTGGGCTGACAGCGCTGCCAAAATCGTTGCGCTTCCCCCCTGTCTAGAGGCGAATTCGCAAATACTTGCAATTACTTGACTTTCGACTACAGGGCGACCTGTAGCTTGCGCAGCGCCTCGCCGATTTTCTCAGCTTCAGCCGACTCCGAGAGGCCTGCCTCGTCCGCCTTTCCTTCGATAATTTCGCGGTAGGCCGAGTAGACCGTGTCGATCAACCCAATGACCTTCGTTATCCGCTCCGGGTCTCGATACAGGTTGGCTTCACTCAGGTAGAAGAGCATGAAGTCATAGAGGCGATCGAGGTCGCGCGCGATCGACCCGCCCTTCTCAAAATCGAGCGTATTCATCAGCTCGGCGATAATCGCCTGCCCCTTGCTCAGGTAGCGGCAGAATTTCGGAATATCTTTTTCCTCGAGCCCTACGACAGAGAGCTTCAGAAACTTGATGGCACCCTCGTACATCATCAGGAGTAGGCGACCACGATCCGTTGTGGTGATTTGAACTGTCTGGTACGCGTCGTGCGGGTTCTTGCCGTACATAAAGGGTTTAATCCTCGGTTTAAGAGCTCGTCGTTTCAGCCTGCCTCGGGTGCCCAGTGGGTCGCCCTTTTCACAACCAAACAGACCTTCGTAAAACTGCTAACCCGTCCTTGGATTATCCGCCGCGCGCTTCCTAACGTTCATGCGTCGGCGGGAACAGCGTACCCGGCGTTGATTTACTATCTCGCCTGTAAGTGAAGTATCGGCGGAGAAACGCCGTGCTTGAGGGAAAAAAGAGTGCGCAAAAATGGGAAGCGATCGAGCCCCTTACTCTAGGCAAAATTTGCCCTATACGGACTGAAGCTCCCGCGCGCGGCGCAGCGCCGCGCGAACCGCATCACGAACATGCTCAGCCGCAACCCGCTCCTCCAGGACTGAAAGGGCAGCAGCTGTGGTTCCGTTAGGCGAGGTGACGCGCTGCCTGAGCGTTGTGAAGGTCTCGTCAGAGCCCTCAAGGACGCTTACCGCTCCCTTGAAGGTCTGCAGCACGAGCGCATGCGCATCATGGCGCGAAAATCCCGACTCTATCGCGACATTTTCTAGCTGCTCGGCCAGCCAGCACAGGTAGGCCGGCCCGCTTCCCGCTACAGCTGTGGCGACGTCGATAAGCTCTTCGCGCTCCACGCGCCACGCCTTTCCACACGAGTTGATGATTGCCGAGACATGCCCTATCTCTTCCACCGAGAGCCCCTCTGGGATGAACACCGCTGACGCGCTCTCCTGAAAGGCCGCCCCGAGGTTCGGCATGGCCCTAATGATCTTCTGGGTCCCCAGAAGCGCCTGGAGCCTGTGGCACGGAACCCCCGCCATGCAGGACAGCACTACCACATCAGGCGAGATAATGGGCCTGAGGCCCTCACAGGCGCCCTGCGCGTCTTGCGGCTTGACGGTCAGAACGACCACGTCACCTGCCCCAAGCTGAAGGCCGGCAGGAACCTCTGCCTCAACTCGGCACCCATAGCGCTGGGCTAGGTAATCCCTGTCCTTTTCCGCCCGCTCAATCAGTATAACATCCTCAGAACGGTACGAAGCCGCCAGCAGGCTGTCAGCAACTGCCTTGCCCAGGTTGCCGACCCCGACGAGAGCTACCGTCATTGGCGCCTTCCCCGCTCTGAATTTTCAACTTCGGCTACCGCCCCGTCCTCAAGCCCAAGGAAGCGCATCATCTGGTCCACCAGGACCTTGTAGTCCCGCGGGTCACCCATATTGAGTCGGTATTCGTTGAGGACCTTAATCTGGACATCCTTGTTCCATTGGTCCCACGCCTCTTGTGAAACCTTCTCGAAGATCTTCGTCCCGATATCACCCGCAAAGGGCGGCTTCTCAAGGCCCGGGAGCTCGCGCTTAAATTTTGAGCAGAGTACTGTTCTTGCCATGATGCTAAACCCCTAAATGAGCAACTTGCCCCGGAATACTCTCATGCTTTTTGCCCCCTGTCATGTGCGCCTGAGCACCCCAAAGGGCGGGCGTGCCACAAAGGCCCTAAATCGGATAGAGTATTGCTTCTCGGCATGTTTATTCCTCTCGGTGATGACAACTCAAGGCGCAGGTCCTTTCCCATCGTGGTGTGGACCATCGTCCTGCTCAACGCCATCGTCTGGTACCTTGAGCTAGCCCACGGAGAGCGATTTATGGCCTCCTATGCGGCTATCCCGCTTGAGATCACCCGCGGCGTCGACCTCACAACAACCCAGTACCTCTCCGTCGACGGCCATCGGGTCGCAATTCCCCAGGGACAGGGCCCAGAGCCGATTTACCTGACGATTCTTACCTCTATGTTCATGCACGCCTCGTGGATGCACATCATCGGCAACATGGTGTACCTCCTCATCTTCGGGGATCAGATTGAGGACGAGATGGGACACCTTCGATTCCTGCTCTTTTACCTGCTGGCAGGTGTCACTGCATGCTTCGCTCAGATATACGCAGATCCAACATCTATTATTCCGTGTGTCGGAGCCTCTGGCGCTATTGCTGGCGTGCTCGGGGCCTACCTTATCCTCCATCCCCGGAACCCCGTGCGGGTGCTTGTCATACGATCCCTGGTCATCATACCGGCATGGTTCGTCTTGGGCCTCTGGATCGTCATGCAGGTCCTCAGCCACGCCAACGAGGCGTTCACCGGCGGGCACTCTGGGGTCGCGTACATGGCCCACATCGGCGGATTTGCGGTGGGATTCGTCATAAGCATCGTTATGCGCACCCGCGCCCGCCGCAGACCCAGGCCTTTTTTCCATAGCCGCTGAGGACGCGACTACCGAAGCATCGTCGGCACAAGCAAGCGAATTTTTGCTGGTCCGACCCATAAAAACAGGCGTGACCTGGTTCTCCAGATGCCTCCCGTAGACCCGAAACGCAACCCTTCAACACAACGGAGGATCGCCCCGTCCACCCTGTGCGCAGCGGCACGAAACAGCCCGAAACAGCGACCGATTACCCCGCGCTTTTGCCGTCCGATTTTACAAATCCGTGACAACTCCCGCAAAAGCCTGTGACAAGTTGATTACCATAATCAACCGGTTTTTGGAGGGATCTATGACCACACGAAGAACGGACGTAGAGCTTGTAAAGGGTGTTACCGGTCGGCAAGATGACTGCTTCGAGGAGTTGCTTGAACGCTACGGCTCGAAGGTCATCAACTTGGCGCTCAGGATTACGCGATGTCAGGAAGATGCCGAAGAGATTCTCCAAGAGGTGTTTATAACGATCCTTACGAAGGTCCAAAGCTTCGAGCATAAGGCCCAATTCTCGAGCTGGCTCTATCGCGTCACGATGAACGCCAGCTTCATGAAAATCCGCACCCGCAATCGGCGCCGCTCGGTTTCCCTTGAGGATGTCGAGCCGTCGATCAAGCAGAACTGGGCTGGTAACCGGTCTGAGCTGTGCGACGTTGACTTTATGTCGTCGCGGCATGAGCTCCGCTCGGCCATCCAGAAGGCAGTAGACCAGCTACCTGAGGAGTACCGCGCGATCTTCATTCTGCGGGACATCGACGGGCTCTCAAATGAGGCCGTGAGCCGCATCCTCCAGCTGTCGGTTCCGGCTGTTAAGAGCCGCCTCCACCGCTCGCGGCTGATCATGCGGCAGCAGCTCAGGTCGCATTACGATGGGTACCGGAACAAGGACGTTGTGGACGATCTTGAGCCGGTGCACGTGGTCTAGCGGCTGCGCCCAGCGATCGCTGGGCGCAAACGCTCTTTGACCTCACGCCGGAACGCGGTATAGAGAGCCCGTACGCTGCGGCCTTCAGCAACGGCCGGGCTCAACTATACCGATGTCTTTTGTCGCCGCCTTTTACAGCTTTAGTGTCGACCTCAATCATGCCGATCTCGGCGTGTTTTGCCGTTTTCGCGTCAAGGTGCCGCTTCACCCCTACGAGTCCCTTGAGCACCTCTTCGCCCGCATGGTGGCGTTTACCCACTGCTATCGGGAGGGGCAAAGCTTTTCGCAGGGCCTCTTTGAGCCAAAAGAACCCACCATCTGGCTTAACGACATTACCGGGAAAACCTTGCTCTGGGTTCAGGTGGGCTGTCCCGATAGGCGAAAGATCGAGCTTACGCTCCGATCCGCCCCGGATGCGGAGCACCGAATCTATTTCTACGAGGCGTCCCAAATTCAGGAATTCTGCCACTTGCTGCGAGGCAGCAAGACCAACTGGGTCCAAGACATCCAGTTCTTTATGATTCAGCCCACACTGCTCGAAGCTCTTGTCCCCATCTCGCGCTCTAGCCCGGAATGGCAGGTCACATATATCGACAACTATCTCTACCTCCAGGTTGACGGCACAGAACTCGAAAGCAACATCACGCCGGTGGATATCTGGGCCGAGTACCAAGAGAGCCTCCTTCGCGTGGAATCGGACAGCGCCGCAGGCTAGCCACCACCCTAAAGCGGGATGCTCCGAGGCAGCTAACCTGCTACCGTTTCACGATATGAAGCGGCTGCACATCATCGTCGAGGGCAAGGTTCAGGGAGTCGGCTTTCGGCAGTTCACGGTCAAGCAGGCAGCGGAGCTTGGGATTACCGGCTGGGTGCGCAACCTGCCGGATGGGCGAGTTGAGGCGCTCGCTGAGGGCATTCCCGGCGCCCTAGCTGCGTTTTTGCGCTTGCTGGAGCGAGGCCCAAGGCTAGCTCGGGTAGAGAAGGTGACCTCCGCTAGCTCAGATTTAACGCAATCCGAATTTATAAGCTTTGAGTTTCGGCGCTAGGTGAGCTACGGTTTCGACGGTTTCGCAGACCAAATCGTGATTCGGGCGTTCCCTAAGAGGAACGGCTCCGACCCAAGCGTTTTAGAGGCAGTGGTCGCGTATGTCGGGATTCGATCCGCGCCGTCAGAACGAATCAAAGCAGGGGGAGAACCCCCACTTTCTTCCATCCCTTGACGCGTCGCTACCACCGCTTCCTGAACGGACCAGAAAGAGCTCCCCGCGGGAGATCGAGGTGCGATTCTTCGTTCCTGACAGGCTCGTCGAAGAGCTGGCCTCCCGGCACGAATACGTCTCGATCGAGCAGCACTATTTTTCGGACAAAACCATCAAGGACCTCATCAAGCGCTTCGGAGTCGCAAAGGTGGTGAGCGACCATGATTCCTTTAACACCGCTCGTATCCGGCGCACGAAGTTCTCAAAAGACAACACGATATACGAGCTTGAGTTTAAGGGGCCGAAAGAGATGGCGGGGGGCGCCCCGATCTCGCGCAGCGAGTTCGGCATCGCGATAACCAAGGAGCTCTTCGCAGAGCTGCGACCGAAGGCAACCGAAGGCTCTCTTAAGAAGCGGCGTTACCTTATAAACGGCAAGATTGAGGATGCAAAAGCTTGGAAGAGCGCCTCCGGCCATCTGGATCTGCTGCGCCGAGCAGGACCGTCAATGGAGCGAGTGAAGCCGTCGTTTGCGACGATCGACATCGAGCTATCGTCAGAGCGGCTCCTTCCTGCGCTTCGTGCGGGTAAGCACTCGTTCAAGTTTCTCGACCAGTGCGTCGAGATCGGAAGGCTCGACAGCTCGGTTCGCACGGCCATCGCAAACAGCACCATCGCTCTTGAGGGCATCGAGGGCCGACAGGAGAAGGCCCTGGAGGAGCTTCGAGATGAGGCAAAGCGCGTCAGGAAACTTCAAGAGAAGCTTCGGGGAAGGTAGCGCCTCCTCGTTCGGCGAGAGCTAACTTAAGCCGCTTAACAAGGCTCTCTGACCACCGTGGCTATTAGTTTTCGCTTCTTACAACGCAAGAACGCACTAGTTAGCCATCTCAATTCCGTGCTTGCTCTTGAGGCTCTCAACGAGACCGCCTAATGCGGCGTCGACCTCCTCGCTCGTAAGCGTCCGGTCGTTGCGCTAGAAGGTTATGAAGGAAACAACTACTTGTGAGTAAAGTGCTACCCGTATTTTGGCACCAGACTACTTCTGCGCATGTAGGGACGTATCACTTTTGTACGAGGCTTATGATTTCAGTTCTCAGGCTGAGGTTTGAGGCGTTCGCTTCAAGTCTTCTGGCTTTCGTTTCTCAAGTTCCCGTTTGTATTCGTCTCGTCCTTGAAATTTACTGATAGCCCCGGGGCTTGTCGTCTCTCGTTCGAGCGAGTACTCGACGCTATTATTTCACGGTCCTCAATATCGATCGCAACACAGCGAAACACGCGATGCTTCTTTAGTCGGCCCTATCGGTTACACTGTGGGAACGTGTGAGTATTTTGCCGTGTCAAAACATGGGCGGTAAGCTCAATAGGGCTCGTGTATCTCCGACACAAGTAGATTCTTTCTTCTTCACACACGAAATCGCGCTATCTTTATTGTTCGAAAAATCGTACATTATAAAGATGGAGCACCTTCTCGTTTCATACTTAGCGCAGGATCTGACCTTAAAGATCGTACGCGGGCTCTTCTCTGCCGGCGTACCCCGTCATCTACGAGACCTTGCGCGAGACTATGCTGCATCCCCTGCCGGCGTCGCCGACGTGATAAACCGCCTAAAAGACGCGGGCGTTGTGGCCGAGACAAAGCAGGGAAATCGACGGCTCATTAGCCTCAAGATGAGCGAAAGAGAACGCGAAGCACTTGCGAGCCTCTTCGCCGTGTACGAATCGCAGCTGGTGAGAACGAGGGCGAAGCGAATAAATCGCCAGCCAGATCGCATCGCAAACAAGTTTAAAGATATGGACGAGATGTACGAATTCTACCGAACAGCTAAGCGTAGGCATCAATGAGGCTTACACCGCTCCAAGCGTTGAAGAGAACGGTCGCGGCTCTGTCAGAGTTGCCGTGTCGGTTTTGTCTAGTTGGAGGGCATGCAGCGAGTCTCTACCGGTCTCAGGAGCGCTTCACGAAGGATGTCGATTTCGCACTTGTCGCAGATGCCAAGGGCAAGTCTCGTGTGATTGCGTCGCAAGCGATCGAAAAACTAGGCATGAAGCCGGTTGCAGGATTTATGGTGTTAGGCGATACCGAGAGACGAGAACGCGCTCAATGTATGGTCACCTCAGAGCCGCCAGCTTCTGAGCTAACGGGGCTCGTAGATATACTGCTACCGGAAGTGCCTTGGGTTTTAGACGCCGTCGGGCGGGCACAAGACAACCTTATCGACCTTGGATTCGCAAAGGTTCCCGTAATCACCCCTGAAGATCTGATCCTTGCCAAATGCTATGCAGTGCGAAACTCTCCCGACCGATTTCAAGATCTCGATGACTTGAAGCAGCTTTTTAAGGATGTAAGAGACCTCGACACCGACTACCTTCGGCGCAGGTTAGTTGAGCTAAAGCTGACGATACCAGATCAAATAAAGCAGTTTGTGCCGGATGTGCTCAGCTGAGTCGAAACCCCTGTCTGAAACCCCTGTCAGTCATGACTTTCCCCCTTTTTCGGCCTGCCTACTCTTCGGAGGTTGGGCCCGAACCCCTGATTGGTGCCCGGGAAATCAGCTAAAAA
>CANIHJ010000055.1 GCA_947467385.1 Deltaproteobacteria bacterium
TACGCTGACTACGTTTTCAGCGGCTCGTTTGTTTCACCGCTTCACCTTGATGGGGGCAAGGATGTCACGCTTGAGCTGTACTCCCTCTCGAAGAGCTACAATATGCAGGGCTACCGCCTCGGCTTTGTTGCCGGGGGTGCGCCGCTCGTGAAGGCCTTCTCGCTGGTGAAGGACAACACCGATAACGGACAGTTTATCTCGATTCAGAAAGCTGGCATTCATGCCCTTGATGAATGCAGGGATTTTCTGGCCTCTAACCGAGAGAAGTATGAGCGGCGGCTGCGGCGGGTCACGGACATACTGAACCGGGCAGGAATACCTGCGGTCCAGTCACCGAGCACATTCTATCTCTACGTCGCGGTGCCGGAGGCCTTTCGCGGGGTGTCGATCAAAACCGCGCAGGACATGGCTGATCAGCTGATCGGCCGCTATGGGATCGTTACGGTTCCGTGGGAGGAGGCAGGACCGTTCCTGCGCTTCTCTATGACTTTTGAGGTCGGAACAAAGGATTTTGCGTCAGAAGAGCAAGTTTTTCAGGCTCTTGAGGAGCGCCTCATAAACGATCGGTTGGCTTGATCCCCTCGGCACCCTCTGCTAGCGTCCCAGTTGCAAGAGGCTGGCCCTGTTAAGAAAAAGGGCTGCCAGGGAGAATGCATGTCTTTTACGGTCCTTGTCTCAACATCGAGCTTTATAGACACGCCGGGGGCTCACGTTAAGAAGCTCCTCGATACCGGGTTTGAGGTCGTCAAGGCTCGCGGGCCGCTTAACGAGGATCAGCTTCTTTCCTACATCGGGGACGGCAACCGCTTCGACGCATTTCTCTGCGGAGAGGACGATTTCAACGCCAAGGTCCTGCAGGCCGCCCAGCCTAAGATAAAAGTCATCAGCAAGTACGGCGTGGGCCTCGACAAGATCGACCTAGGGCAGGCCGAGAAGCTTGGCATTAAGGTAACCAACACTCCGGGTGTTAACCACACGACCGTGACGGAGCTTACCTTCGGGCTTCTCTTAAGCTTAACGCGCTCGATTCCAGAGCAGAACGCGCTGGTCCATCGTGGGGAATGGCGACGCCAAACTGGTCGCGAGCTGGCGGGCAAGACATTGGGCATCCTCGGCTTTGGACGGGTGGGCAAAGAGGTGGCGAAACGCGCCATGGCGTTCGGGATGAACGTCAAGGTGTTTAACACCTCGTGGTCTGCGCAGCACACCGCCTACCTCGAACACCTTACCAAGGTATTTAGCGATTCACTCTTTCAGGAGTATCCTCCGGTCGTGTCAAGGGCACCGCGTGACGAGGACCTCTTCCCCAACGTGGACTTCCTCTCGGTGCACATGAGCCTGACACGGGACAATCAGCACTTCATTAATCGCCGGCGCCTCAACATGTGTAGAAGGGGTGTGTTTATCGTTAATGTAAGCCGTGGCGCTCTTGTGGACCAGAAAGCGATGGCCGATGCGGTGCGCAGTGGTCAGGTGGCCGGTTACGGGGCGGACGTGCTCGACCCTGAGCCGGTGCAGCCGGACAACCCGCTCGTCGGCCTGTCGAATGTTCACCTCACGCCGCACGTGGGCAGCCGAACCTATGAGAGTGTCGTACGGCAAGGCTCTGCTGCGGTCGATAACCTCATCTCGGCTCTGCTAGGAACGGAGAAGACCCGGGCTTCTGCCTAGTGTGGCATGATCGCCCGCCGAGCGGGCTTACTGGCGAAAACTTGATTAGAGTTATTGTACCGCCCCATGGACCGCAGTTCCCACCACATGAACACCGCCCGAAGTAGCGAACAGGGGCTCGTATTTCCGAGCGAGGCTATCCAGACGGTAGACCGCAGCACTCGCGGGCTAAGCGGTCGAGTATGGACCTTAGCGATCGGTGTTGAGGTATCTGGCAGGTGGGATGGATCAAACAAGAACCTGGCTACGACGTGGCGCGGCATGAGCGAATACTCGGTTGCCAAGCATGCATGCGAGTTCCTCCGCCATAACGAGCCGGATCTCTACGCTAGCTGGCATCATACCGCGCAGGATGTTGCGCGACGAACTCGGGCCCAGAAAGTCAGGGCAGAAAAGACTGGAGCGGACGCGCTGCTTGAGACCGACCCGGGCGATACAGCGGCAGCGGCCCTTAAGATGCCGGCTGTTGCGGGGGAGCGTCCTGAGGAGATCGTGGTTCGGATTCCGAGGATTGGGCGCGGCCATTGGCTCTATGAACGCCATCGTGAGGCGGGCCACGGAGTCACGCGACCAGCGACGCCGCAGGAGTGCGACTACGAGGCAGAGCGGGATGTCAACGCGATAATGTATTATCTCAAGGCGTATGAGAGCCTTGCGGGAGAGCGGATAGGAAAGCGCCTTTTTGAGGCGTCGGTGGGCGCCCAGTTTAGGGACCCCTACACATCATGCATGGAGCTGTGCCTCTTTGATCTAAAACTTCCGCCGCACTTTATGGCCCTGGTGCACTATGGAATAGGGGCCCATTTCGCGGTGGGAGATGCCTTCAAGCACTGGGATGGGCGGAAGGTGAAGGCCGAGGATTGCGACGCTTTCCTCAGCACCAAGAGGGTCTTTCGCCAGCTCATGAAGCTGTGGAACGAAGACTTTGCCCGGAGCTAGGCGTGGCGGTAGACCTGTACCGCCGCATCTATTAACAAATGGCGGGTGATGCGGTAGGGTCTCGGTATGCGCATCCTCTCTGTAGTGCCGAAGTCTTACCTAAGCTGGGGCCTGGGGCATCTCGCGCGGCTTCCCCTTCCGCGCCCTCTGGCGCGCCTCTCGGTGTCGCTGTTTGCGCAGGCTTATTCGATTGACCACTCCCTTTCCGCCCGCCCAATCGATTCATTCCGCTCAGTCGGAGAGTTTTTTACAAGGGATCTGAAGCCCGAAGTGAGGCCGATAGCAGACGGTCCAGTGTGTCCGGTTGATGGCCGGCTTCGGGCATGTGTGCCGCTTTCGCCCGGAGGTGAAGTTACCCAGGTGAAGGGGCGAAGCTTTACCGTGGAACAACTTCTCGGGAACGCCGACCTCGCGCGGCGGTTTGAGTCGGGCCAGCTGTGGAACTTCTACCTCTCTCCACAGGATGCCCACCACATTCATGCGCCTGTAGATGGGCGAATTGTTGAGACGATCCACATTCCAGGGAAGCTGTGGCCGGTAAACGACTGGGCGCTCCACAACGTGGATGGGCTCTTCGTGGTAAACGAGCGGGTAGTGTCTCTTATAGAGAGCGAGCACGGCCTCGTGGCGGTAGTTATGGTTGGGGCTACAAACGTCGGGCGCATAAGGCTCGCATATATGGACCTCGTGACGAACCGGGCTCCCTGGGCCCCAAAAAAGCGCCAGGTATTTCGGCATGACCCGAGCCTTCCCATTAAGCGGGGAGAGAAGCTTGGAACTTTCATGATGGGCTCAAGCGTGCTCGTGGTGAGCGAAAAGCCCTTAGCGCCGTGCCCGCAGGGCAAGGAGAACAGTAAGGTACAGTACGGGCGCAGCTTTTCGCGGTTGTGGGACTA
This sequence comes from Deltaproteobacteria bacterium, assembly GCA_947467385.1. GTDB lineage: Bacteria > Bdellovibrionota_C > UBA2361 > UBA2361 > OMII01 > OMII01. The sequence continues at coordinate 3,507 of CANIHJ010000055.1, forward strand.
GGGATCACTCACGCAAAGATCTTCCCAGGATTCATTATGCCGAGTGGGTCGAAGGCCCGCTTGATGCCGCGCATAATCTCAATCTCAGCCTCTGAGCGTGAGTACGAGAGGAAGTCGCGCTTTAAGAGGCCAACGCCATGCTCTGCGGAGATGCTGCCCGAGTACTTCTGCACGAGCGCAAAGATCTTGTGGTCCGCCTCATGGCAACCCCTCCAGAATTCATCATCGGATATGTCGCCGGCCTTGAGCACGTTGACATGTAGGTTTCCGTCTCCTACGTGCCCAAAAACCACGACCCGCATGGATGGGTAGGTCTCGTTGATGAGCGAGTGAAGATCGTGGAGGAAGGCCGGGATAGAGGGTATTGGAACAGAGATGTCATTCTTATGAAGCGTGTAGTGGGACGAGAGCGTCTCGCTGATAAGATCCCGAAGGCTCATCAGCTCCTGAGCTTGCGCGCTCGATTCGCTCACGACGACATCCTTGATGAGATCTTTTTCATAGGCTTCGCCAAAAACTGCCACCAGATCGTCTCTGGAGCCTGGCGAATTGAGCTCGACCTCGATCAGGATATACGCGGCAAACTGCTGGGAGAGGGGATCTCGCAAGCCCCGGTGTGACAGCACTTCCTGCAGTGCTCGCCGCTCCATGAACTCAAAAGCGGAGAGATCTCGCAGATTGTCCCGGCAAAACGCCAGAAGGGGAAGAATATGATCGTTGCTTGCGAGTCCGCAGAGGATCCGGGCGATGTCTTTGGGCGGCGTGGTTAGGCGCAGGGTGACTTCCGTGATGACTCCAAGCGTCCCTTCAGAGCCGAGCATGAGGTGGCGCAGATCATAGCCGGTGTTGTTCTTAAAGAGGGAGCCATTGAGCGAGAGCAGCTCGCCTTTCCCGGAAACAACGGTGAGGCCAACGACCCAATCGCGAATGTTCCCGTATCGAATAACGCGAATGCCGCCAGCGTTTGTTGCGAGGTTTCCGCCAATCTGGGCTGAGCCGCGCGTTGAGAAATCGACCGGAAAATAGAGGCCAGCACCCGCCGCTTCGGACTGAATTTTCTCAAGAACGACCCCCGCCTGGCACGAGATGGTCCGGTCGACCCTGTTGAGCGAGAGGATCTTGCGCATCCGCTCCATGGATAAGACCACCTCTCCCTTGGTGGCGGTGGCTCCGCCACTAAGCCCTGTGCGCCCTCCGGAGGGCACCAGGGCAAGCCTGAGCTCGTTGCAGAGCGCTACTATCTGCTGCACCTCCTCCGTGCTCTCGGGAAGTACCACGAGCGAGGGCGCAGCCTTAAAGTCCTTAATCCAGTCACGGCCGTAAAACTCCAGGGAAGGGGCGTCGGTAAGAACGGAGCTCGGCTTTAAAAACGACGCAAGTCGCCTCTCTAACATATTGATATCATGCATGTATATTACCCTGAAGCAATCTATCGGTTTCTGAAGATTAGTGATTGTACCAGAGACGGACTATAAGTTCGCTCTTGGGACAAATGGGTCGTTTTTTTGAAGTTAGGGCTCACGGAAACCATGAAGAATTTTTCGGATCTTAAGGCAAACATCGGACTCTATAAAGACTGGATCGTCTCGTGGCGCTCCCTTCCGGTTCGTCCGTGGATTAAGGCTGCTCAAGCGTATAAGCAGGGCAACTTCGAGAAGGCAATCGAGCTGTATCGCCGGGGCTTAAAGGCGCACCCGTGCAATCCGGCACGCCTCAACGCCCTGCTCGATCTATCTCACTGCCTCTTCCGCCTTCGGCGCTTCGAGGAAGCTGAGCAGGCGCTTCGCCAGGCATCGGTCGCGGGGCCGGGCGAGCGCGAGGTATATCTGAGGCTGGCGAGGCTCCAGCTGTGGTTAGGGCATTCTGCTGAGGCTGCGTGGACGATCCGCACCTGCCTCCAAAAAGTCCCCAGCGATCCTGATCTTATCACGGTTTTTGTGACCGCAGTTGTTGAGGGTGGGGGTGCTGCCCACCTTGTGCATGAGGCGCAAGAGCTTTTGCGTGAGTTGCACTATGAGCCAGAGGGCTTTCCGCGCCTTGAGGTTGCCCGATTGAGGCTTGAACTCCTGACGTCAGATTCGGTGGCAGCGCGCGAGGAGATCGGCAAGTTAGCCACGGCAGACAAAGGGCCGTTCGAGGCGGTGGTTTCTTTCGCACAGATCCTGCTGGGGGAGGGAAAGCTTGCATATGCGCGCCACCACCTCCACAGGGCACTCTCGGTATCTCCTGAGCATCCGCGCGTGCTGCGCTTGCTCTCACGAAGCTATCTCGAAACAGGCGTTTTCTTTGAGCCTGACTACGCAGTTCAGCTCGCAACGAGGGCCTGTCAGGCTACTGGCTGGAAGGGCGTTCGGGAGATGCACGTTCTCGCGCAGTCGTACATGGCGAGCGGGGACAAGATCTCGGCGCTACTTGTGGCGAGCAAGGCGAAGGATATCGGCAGAAAGCTGCTCGGTTCCTTCCCCGACGCGAAGAAGCTTGAGCAGCTTATCGAGCAACTCTCGACCGGCACGCAAGCCTAACAGGAATCCTTCCTCGTGACTTTTCGGCACGCGCAGGGCATAGTTGATAAGTGGTCAACCAACCTCCGTGGCTTCTTGAGCTGATTGCAGTCCTGAGCGCATCCCCAGCGTTGCAGGAGTCTGCCTCGTTTGAGGTTGGGTTCCTAGTTTCCGGCCGGCCGGTCGGATTGTCCTCACCCCCGGTCCGAGCAACGGATGGCACCACCGCCACGGCATGGATCGAGGGCAGCTCTGGAACCTTCGAGCAGATTGTGTCTGGAACCCTTACTCCCCAGAAAGCCTTCCTCACCGATCTTTTGTCCTTTCGAGGCGATCCAGAGGTGTTGCTGCAGGTCACGGCCCTCTTTGAGCAGTGTGCCCGAGGGCGCAGCCAGTAACTTGTTCAATATGCCGAGCAACTGCGCGCAGTGGCCACAGTTTGACGGATAGCCCCTGAGAGGGGCTATAATCGAAGAGTTCCGCAGAAGCGGACTCACACGCCAGGACAGCATGCTTGATGAAGTCTACCAAGAGGTCATCCTCGACCATTACAAGAGGCCCCGCTGCCAAGGGGTGCTCATTAATCCCGATTGCAAGGTTGACCTCCATAACCCGCTCTGCGGCGACCAGATCTCCCTAACCGTCAAGTTCTCCGGGGATGCCATCTCGCAGATCGCGTTTGCGGGGCATGGATGCTCGATCAGCCAGGCCACGGCCTCAATCATGTCGGAGCTGCTCTTAGGAAAAACCAAAGTGGAGGCAAGGCGCCTCTCGTCCCTTTTCCGCCGGATGATTAAGAGCCAGGAGGAGGGCGCAAGCCTTCAGGATCTCGGGGATGCGCTCGCCCTTGAGGGGGTAAAGAGGCACTCGGCACGCATCAAGTGTGCGCTCCTTGCCTGGGATTGCGTCGACAGGGCGCTCTCGGAGGAGGGTGCGGGAGGAAGCCTGAGGGATCAGCTCCCCGAGTAGCTCGGTGTGACCACTACACTGAAACGAGCCCTTCGCTGATGGCGATCTTTACAAGCTCGGCATTTGTCTTCACGCCAAGCTTCTTGAGTATGTTTGAGCGGTGCGTGTCAACCGTGCGCGTGCTGATGTGAAGAAGCACGCCGATCTCGCGGTTGCGCTTGCCATTGGCTATCAGAATCATAATCTCACGCTCGCGATGCGAGAGCGAGGTGACTGCGGAAGCTGATTCTTGCTGCGCGGCGTCTGCGGCCATAAGCCGGGTTGTGACACTCGGGCTCAGGTAGGTGCCGCCGTCAACGATGGCGTCGATAGCAAACTGCATCTCCGACAGACCGGCTTGCTTGGGAACGAACCCGCGGGCGCCAGCCTTGAGCGCAGCACGGATGTTGCTGCTGTTCTCTACCGCCGAAAGAATAAGCACCGGCGCATTGCATCCCATGCGCCGAAGAGCCTCGATGGTCTCAAGGCAATTACACTTTGGAAGGGCATAGTCGAGCACGATGACGTCGGGTGAGCATGACGAAAGCTGCGAGAGGAGCTCCGTGCCGTCGCCCGCATGTCCTATGACCTCGTATCGATGCTCCTCCGTTAGGGCCTTCGAGAGAGCTTGCCGCAGCACGAGGTGATCATCCACGAGGAACAGCTTTACTGGATTGGACTTGTTGTTGATGTTTTCCTGCATAGAGCAACTCCCCCACGTGATGTCTAGCCAGCTCGTTGATGAGGCACCCATTTTGTGCCCAGCAACAGCTCTTACCAGTACATACGGATAATTCTTAGGGGAGGTTGATGATCTGGGGCGAAATTCTAGGCTTTTTTTTGAGAACGCAGCGATTACCGCAGTCTACACCCAGTCTCGGGGGGTTTTTAGGGCTTCAATGAGGCGCGCTTCGGGCGATCCCTCGGCATAGATAGGGCAGTAATCCCAGCGAACAAGAGCCGGCAGGGACATGAGGATAGATTCAATTCTGCCGCCCGTTTGCAGGCCAAAGTGGGTACCCCTGTCGTAGAGCAGGTTAAACTCGACGTACCTCCCTCGGCGCTGCAGCTGAAAGTGGCGCTGCTCATCGGAGTACGGCTCGGCCTTTCGGCGCTCGACGATCGGCACGTACTGGTCGGTGAAAGCAAAGCCGAGATCGCGTGCGAGGGCAAAAAGCTGCTCGTGGTCGGCGCCGTCATCACGCCCCAGGTAGTCGTAGAAAATCCCTCCGATGCCGCGAGTTTCACCGCGGTGCGGAAGGAAGAAGTACTCATCACACCACTTCTTGAAGCGCGGGTAATAGGCAGGAGAGTGCTTGTCGCAGGCAGCCTTGAGGACGGAATGAAAGTGGCGGGCATCCTCATCGAAGAGGTAGTACGGGGTCAGATCGGCCCCTCCGCCGAACCACGCCTGGTCCCCAAGCTCTAAATAGCGATAATTCGCATGAGTTGTCGGCAGCATCGGGGACCGCGGATGGATGACGAGCGACACGCCCGTAGCACAGAAGGGGAGATCTTCGCTGCTCGCCCCGAGCTTTGCCGCAAAACTCGCCGGCATCGTGCCGTTCACCGAGCTAAAATTGACACCGGCCTTCTCGAAAACGGCGCCATCTGCCAGGATTCGGGTCAGGCCACCGCCACCGTGCCCCCCGTTAGCGTCCGTTCGTGACCACTCGTCACTGAGGAATAGAGCTGAGCCATCGACCGTTTCGAGCGCAGAGCAGATGTGAGACTGAATTTCCTTGAACAGGGCAGATGCGCGTTCGTGAAGCGATGTCATGCGTCGAGCTCCTTAAGGCATTCGGCGAGGGCGTCGCCTGCCTGCACCGGGGCCCCCATCGACTTGAGCGAGAGTCCGAGCGCTGAAATCGTTGCGGTGACATCGAAGGGGTCCACGTATCCCATGTGGCCGATGCGTATGACCTTGCCCTTAAACTTTCCTTGGCCTCCGGCGAGGCGGATTCCGA
>CANIHJ010000056.1 GCA_947467385.1 Deltaproteobacteria bacterium
AACCATCCGTGACGAGCAGCCATGATACATCTCCCTTGCATGCGCTACGCTTGGCCTTGCACACCGTAGTGCGGCACGACTTCTGGATATGTAACAGAGGGAGCGGGGCTAAGATAGTCGAGGATAAAGCCCTGAATTAACGATCGAATCCCAGGCGGGCAGCGGCATTTTCGGGCCCGACTACCTCGCTTCGGAGGCGGGCGTGGAAGAGCTGGCCGGCGGCAAAGATGATACGAGGCTCACCTGCCTGGCTGCCATCTGGCCCATCGCGCAGGGGCACCGCAACGTCGATCCGCACGATGCCTCCGCCCGTCGCTCGAGGGAAGCAGAAGCGCAGACCCACGCCCACGTCGCTGTAGACGTCCTGAGTAAACAGGTCGCCGAGGGAATTAGTGTTGGCTGCGCCGACATCGACGAAGGCAGCCGTGCCGAGGCTCACGAGCTGGAAGAGGTCATCCACCAGATGCGTTCGCTCCTCCAGGTTGAGGGAGAATCGCTTGTCGCCCGAAAACGTGTTGACTTCATAGCCACGAAGCCCGGTGTCGGCGCCAAGCAGGAGCTGCCGATCCTTGTCGAGGTCCTCTCCCCAGTCGAGGTAAAACTGGCTGGCGAAGGTGTGGCGGCCGAGGAAGAGATCCCCGGCAAACATGTCGCCTATAACGGAGTAGAACTTCGCCTCTCCACGCAGCAGGGTATTTTGAAAATCATTTTGCGCAACGCGGGTTGAGCCTCCGACCTCTCCGCGCAGGAATGACCGGTCAGATGTGCGCCAGCCCTTATTGCGGTTTCCGGTAAAGAGCCCAGCGTTGTACATCGAGCCAAGCGATGTGGGCGCTGCCTGCGCGATCACGAGGGACTCATCACCGAGATTATAGTCCTCAGGCCGATCGAAGCGGTCGATGTAGTTCATCGTAATGAACTTGGGCTCGACAGACTGGTACTGAAGCATGGGCCCTGAGAATCGTCGGTTCGCCGGCACGCCCGATATGTTGTTGCTCACGGTCGAAGGGTTGAGGTCCAGATCCTCGTAGTCCTGCTCGGTGGCCTGGAAGAACGTGGCCTTGTCGTAGCCGTAGCCGACAGAGTAGCGCTGCGAGAGGATCGTTTGCCCCTTGTAGATTCCGGTGTAGGGGTCATCCTCCGCCGCCGGCTTAGCTGCCTTGCCCGCGAAAGTGTACAGGGCGGTCACGTCATCGAGGTGCTGGCGAAAGATGTAGTTTTCGGTGCCCGCGTACCATAGCCGCCCGACCGTGTTCTGCTTGCCGGCATCGATCTGCCATGCATCCCGCTGCTCAAGATCGCGGAACGGCAGCCCATAAATAAACTGGTAAACCTCGCCATCAGAACGGTCGGCAGCGGCGATGACCATGTTGTGCAGCGTGCTAAAGGCTTGTGGATCGGTAATCGCCACGCCGTAAGACTTTCGGGATGCGCTCTCCTGGTAGCGAGCCTCGACGCGAGTGGCGCCACCTAAAAGGTTCGAGTCTGCGATACCGACACCGCGATTATTCTGTCCCGTGCCTGACGAGTAGGCGAGGTAGGGTACGAGGGTCCAGCTGTCGCGGGCAGAGATCAAGACATCGACGGCGTCGCCGTCGAAGGTCGGAACGACGCGAATCTCACGCAGGTAGCGTTGAAGGCGGAGGTTTCGCTCTGTCTGTTTAAGGAGGTAGGGGTCGAAAGGATCGCCCTCTCGAAATCGAATCTCGTTTCGGATAACGCTCTCGTGTGTCTTGTACTTGATGCCATCTGCAACCTTGTAGGGGAGGGTTGAGTAGTCCTCGAAGATGTCCCCAACCTTGATCGTGATGGAGCGGATGTAGCGCTTGCCCGGCTTGACCACCCGCGGAGCTGTATCCTGCGCGGCTGCGTGCCGAGTCGCGACGATCAGCAACGCCGCAACGACCAGTAGATTTCGAAGCCGAAGCATCATGATTTTGAAAACCTTCGCGGGGCTCAGGGGGGCCGTGCCGAGGGCAGATTCCTCAGACACTTTTCCCCATGTTTATGATGCGATTACCGGGATTTACGGTCCCTAAAGGACGCCGACAAGACGCGTTTTTTCGACCATGTTCGGAGCAAAAAGGGGCCGCCCGAAGGCGCGCCCACTAAGAATCCAAGGGGCCGCGCACATGGCTGCTCAGCGGCTAAAAAGACACATCGCCTCACCGCGCCTTCAAAGCGATGTTTTACTGTCGAGGCAATGCCTCCGGAGGAATTATACTTCGGCGAATTCGTTGACGTATTTCAGCCAGATAGCTATCGTTCGCACGATGACCTCTTGGAGTTTCTCACGAAAGATAGCGCTGCGTTACCTGTGGAGTAGGCGCTCGGAGGCATTCATCTCGATCATCACAGTTATATCCGTAGTCGGCGTGGCGATCGGCGTGATGGTTCTTAACATCGTTATGGCGGTCATGACGGGCTTCGAGACGGAGCTCCGGGAAAAGATAGTCGGAACGGATTCCCACGTCGTCATTAGCAGCAAGCACTCGGCATGGATAGACGACTACAAGGCCGTCGCATCCTCGGTTCAGGATGTGCCGGGAGTGCGGTCAGTCTCCCCGTTCACCTACCATCAGGTGCTGATTCGATCGGATTCCCGCGCGTCTGGGCTGCTGCTGCGGGGGATAGAGAAGGGCAGCGCCTCGGCTGATCAGATCAAGAGCTACCTCGGCCCCAAGCAGTCACTCGACACGCTCTTTAGTCCCCCGCCTGTGACGGTGCTCACGGCCTCGGGCGAGGAGAGCGAAGCCGCAATTCCGGGAATCCTCATCGGGCGGTCGCTGGCAACCTCCCTCGGAGTGTTCGCTGGCACGCCCGTGTCGATACTCTCGCCCCAGGTTACCTCGACGCCGTTTGGCCTTGTGCCGCAGTTCCGCCGTTTCGTGGTGGTAGGATCGTACAGCTCAGGTCTCGTCGAGTACGAGAACGGCGTGGCGTACATAAGCCTTGAGGAGGCCCAGAAGTTCTTCGACATGAAAGGCGGCGTAACCGGACTTGAGGTGCGGGTCAACGACGTCAACCAGGCGCCGGCTATCGCCAAGCGCATCCTTGAGAAGCTTGGCGGCGTGGGCTCAAACTTCCTGGTGCGCGACTGGACGGCCACGAACAGGCCGCTGTGGGACGCAATTCAGCTCGAAAAGCGGGTGTATTTCATCGTGCTGCTCCTCATTATCGTGATGGCGAGCTTTTCGATTATCACCACCCTTATCATGATCGTCATCGAGAAGCGCAAGGATATCGCAATTATGAAGACGCTGGGCGCGTCAACGAAGAGTGTCAGCCGAATCTTCCGCATCCAGGGCGCAGTCATCGGCGGCGTCGGCACTGTGCTCGGCCTGCTTTTGGGATATGTGGGCTGCGTCGGCCTGCGCGAGTTCGGCTTTCCGATAGATGAGCGCATCTTCCAGATGTCGCAATTGCCCGTCGAGATAGAGCCTCTCAACTTCGCGGTGGTAGGCATCGCGGCATTCCTTATCTGCTTTTTTGCGACGGTGTATCCGGCACGCCGCGCAGCGCAGCTTGAGCCGAGCGAGGTGCTTCGCTATGACTAGGGGCTTTCAACGGCCGCGGCATTCCCTACCGCAGGAGGAACGATGCGAGTAGAGCTTAAGAACCTCTCGAAGAGGTACAAGGATGCCGACCGGGAACTGACGGTTATTAATCGGCTGACCTTCTCCTTTCCCGAGCGGGGCACGGTGGCCATCATCGGCCGCTCCGGCATCGGCAAGTCAACACTTATGCACCTTCTTGGCGGGCTCGACACTCCCTCTGAGGGCCAGGTGCTGTATGGGGACTCTGACATTAGCGCCCTCGAATCTGACGCGCGCGCCGCATTTCGTGCGAAAAACGTTGGCTTTATCTTCCAGTTTCACCATCTCCTGCCAGAATTTTCCGCAGTAGAGAATGTGGCCCTGCCCCTCATCATGTCGGGCATGCGCGACGATGAGGCGCACGAACGCGCGTCGGCGCTCCTTGACCGGATGGGGATGAAGCCGCGCGAGGATCACAGACCATCGCAACTTTCGGGTGGTGAGCAGCAGCGCGTCGCGATAGCACGGGCGCTCGTGACACGGCCGCGAGTCGTGCTTGCGGACGAGCCCACGGGCAACCTCGACGTCGTCACGGCAGCCGAAGTGCAGGAGCTGCTCATGCAAATGAACCGGGAGCTTGAGAACACGCTTATCGTCGTCACCCACAGCCACGAGCTTGCCCGCACCATGGATCTCGTCGTCGAGATGCTTCCGGGCGGAGGATTAATTGAGCATCGCGCGAAGAATGCGGGACGAGAGGAGATAGGATAATGCGGCTTTTCGCAAACATGCTTGGCCTGCTTGTGCCGTTGGCTATCTCCGCCGCAGGCATTTTGCCGCTTCCGGCTCATGCACAGGAGGCAAGATCTTTTGTTGTGCGGGACGTCGAGATTGATGGCAACCGGCGCATCGACACGGGTGCGGTGCGCTCCCAGATCGAGAACCTCAGCGGCCGGGTCTCTGAGGCCCAGCTAAGCGAGGACGTAAAGACACTCTATAACTCCGGATATTTTGACCAGGTGCTCTTAAGCATTCTGCCGCACGGGGATGGGACCGTAACAGTAAAATTCACGGTCACCGAGAAGCCAATTGCTCGGAAGATACTCATCAAGGGCAACGACGAGGTTTCAGAGGATGACCTGGCCGATGTGCTTAAGCTGGAGGGCCGCCGCTTCGTTGACCGCAGCAAGATTCAGACCCTCATGCGCAAGGCACAGCGTTACTACCAGGCCCAGGGCTACTACGACGCCACCCTCGACTACTCGTCGACCCCCGTAGGCGAAAACGAGGTTGACGTGACGTTCCATGTAAACGAGGGAAAGCGCTACTACGTGCGCGAGGTCGTTCTGCAAGGGGTGCACGACCTCGATGAGGATGAGATGCGCGCTCCGCTCCAGACCCAAAGATATAAGTGGTGGAGCTCGTGGCTTTTTGGGACGGGCAAGGTTAGTGAGGAGATGACGGAGGCGGACAAGCAGATCCTGAAGCAGTACCTTCTCGACCACGGGTATATCGAGAGCAACGTCGGAGACGCCTCGATCGAGAAGCGCGAGGACGGCTTGTACGTCGTATTCGACGTCGCCGAAGGGCAGGAGTTCAAAATTGGCAAGATTACGGCCAGCGGGGACCTCGTCGACGGGTCGAAGGAAAAGACCGTCGAGGACCTCAAGAGTGAGGGGGGAGAGGTCTTTAGCGCCTCGAACGTGCGGGCAGACATCTTTACCATCACCGACCGCTTCGGTGACGAGGGATACGCATTTGCCAACGTGGTTCCGAACACGTCTCTCAACAGGGACAATGGCACGGTCGATCTCGACTTCTCCAGCACCAAGGGCAAGCCAGTAAAGATCGGCAAGATAACGATTACGGGTAACGAAAAGACCTATGACAACGTTGTCCGGCGCGAGATGCGCATTCAGGAGCAGCACCGGTATAGCGGAACAAAGGTGCGCAAGAGCCAGACGATGCTTGAGCGGCTCGGCATCTTCGACGAGGTTACCGTCAACAACAAGCCAACCGCCGATCCCGCCGTTATCGACCTCGACGTGAACGTCAAGGAGGGCTCAACCGGAAGCTTTACTGCGGGAGCAGGATACTCCACCGCAAACGGCGCCGTCTTCAACACAAAGCTCTCCGAGAACAACCTGTTTGGAACCGGAAACAAGCTTAACCTTAACCTCGACTTCGGATCCCAAATCTCCAACCAGGTGCTGTCCTTCGACAACCCGCGCCTGAATGACAGCCACTTCTCCTTCGGTGCCGACGTCTTGAGAACAACCCGGCAATACCAAGACTTTAACCGCGAGCTGGCTGGAGGCTCGACCTCTCTCGGCTATCCGGCTGAGCTGGTGTTCGGCGAGTGGGCGCAGGACATCGCAATGACAGCGAAGTACGAGATACTCGCAACCGACATCCGCGATGTGGCAGATGACTCGGCGCAGCTTGTAAAGGACTCGGTCGGTCGATCCTCGGCTTCGGCCGTGACCCCGGGACTCTCGCGCAGCACCCTCGACAACCCAGGCAATCCCACGAAGGGCTCTCGCCAAAACCTCACGGTTGAATTCGCGGGTCTGGGCGGAGACCAGCAATTTTATCTTTTTGAGGCGAGAAACGCGTGGTACTACCCGCTTCTTAAGGGCGAATTCGGCGAGTTCACCCTGGCCGACCGTACCTCTTTCGGGTACGGGCAGAGCCTTAACGACGACCCATTTCCTCTCTACCGGCGATTCTTCCCTGGAGGTATCAACTCGGTGCGAGGCTACCAGAACCGCACCCTCGGCCCTGCGGACATCAACGGCCAGGAGTATGGAGGCAGCAAGCAGTTCATCAATAACGTTGAGCTCATCTTTCCACTCGTAACCTCTGCCGGCTTGCGGGGAGTTGTTTTCTACGATGTTGGCCAGGCATACGATGACAATGAGGCATTCGAGGTAAGCGGCTTGCGGCAGGGCGTCGGCTACGGTATCCGCTGGAACTCCCCGATGGGCCCCATCCGCTTCGAGATCGGCTATCCTATAGCCCGCCAAGAGGGAGAGGCGGCTCAGCAGACGATGTTCTCCTTCGGCGGTCCGATGTAGCACAGGCCCGTTCGGTTTCCGTTACGCCGGGATAACCTCGGTGTCCGAGAGCTCCTTGTCTTGCTCGTCCTCGTGGGCAAGGAACGGGTTGCGAGCCCTGCGGCGCAAAAGCGAGAACGTGTCGTGGTATCCCACCTCAATCAAAAGGTTAAGGTACTCAGGGTCGAGCGCCACATAGGACATGACTTCGTAGGCAGCCTCCTCTCCCAGCTTAGCCTTGACCAGGGTGAAGAGTGGCCAGAGCGCGCCGCACGCGTCCATGAAGCGCTTGCGAGAGCTCCCTACAGCCTGCTTGAGATACCCCCCAAGCGCTCCAGGATTTCGGATGGTAAGGGTCTCCGGCGGCCGCAGGCAGAATGTATCATCGCCAGCCGGCACCTCCCAGCTCGGGCGCGTGTCGTGCGCTTCCCCGTACTGGTCGAGCCACCACGATCGGCCGGAGATATCGATGACTACGATGCGATGTGCGCCCAGCCGCACAGCCGGGTCAACCGGAATGTTCTGAGAGATCCCGCCGTCAACAAGCCGAACCCTGCCGCGGTCCGTGTCGAGCTCCACCGGCGGTAATATTGAGGGCAGCGCGGCCGAGGCGAAGCCGTGGCGGGAGTTAAGCTCCTGCACATAACACACATCAAAGGTAGCTCCAGATAGCTCCTCCTCGCTTAGCTGATGGTGCGAACTCAGGAACAGGAGAGGGCGGCGCTGGCTTCCCTCCATGGTGGTCATGACACCCACTGCGCGCAGTGAAGCCGCGCGATTTTCTGGGCGCAAGCCTCCCTCCTGGTGCATGACCCCGTTGAGCCGATGCTCAAGCGGAGCGGGATTCAGGACCGAGGTTTTGGACCCGTGCGGACCTGGCGCCAGATACTGCTGCGTGGCGATGCGAATTGCGCGTAGGAAGGCGAGGGTGCGCGAGCCGGAGAAGGTGTTGCTGAAGGTCCTCTCGCGCCACAGCTCCTCAAGCGTCTCCACCGAATAGGCCATGCCTTTCTTGAGGCACGACGCGAGAACCAGGCCATTCACCGCCCCGATGCTGCTCCCCAGAACGATGGAGGTATTGTCTAGGTCCTTGCCAAGCACCTGCGCGACGGCCTTGAGCGCCCCCGCCTGATAGGCAGCGCGGACTCCGCCCCCAGACAATACGATCCCGATGTCACTGCTGTTGGGCTCAAGCGACTTTCGAAATTTGACCGCCTTCTGATCGTCGGCCTGAGGCCGTCTCCTCATAAAAACCTTGAATTCCAGTGGTCCCTAACGTTTAGGATCGGCTGTTTTGGACAAACCTTAATAAACGGTGTCACTATCCCATATTCTGGTTCTAATACGTACGATGCCGCAAGAGGCGGATTCGATTAAATAAAATAGCCAATGACAAACTCTCAGAGAACTCCTGGCGGTAAGACCATAAGGTGCCTAAGAGTTTGAAGTGCGTTTCTAGTGGGCTGTGAGGGGGTCGGGGGTGTGGTAGGTTGAAGAGGATGGGAGAGCAGATGGGTCAACGGGAAGGCATGTCCCGGCAGGTTGTTACCGTCGATGGGCTCGGCGCTTCGGGTAAGAGCGCCCTGGCGCGCCATTTGGCCGAGCGGCTCGGGTATGCACACCTCAATTCTGGCCTCCTATACCGCTCCGCGGGATTCCTTGCCCACCGCGCCGGAATCCCACTCGATGACGGGACACGCATAGCTGCCGAGCTCAAGCAGCACTCTATCATCCTACAGCACGACCCCGTTCTCGGAGCTATCGTCGTAATCAACGACAAACCCTACGAGGCCGAGCTCATGGCCCGTGACATCTCTGAGGCAGCCTCCCAAGTTGCCAAGCACGCCCAGGTGCGCGAGCACTTCCTTGGAATTCAGCGCGACGCCTTTGCCCCCATGGGTGTCGTAGCCGAAGGGCGAGATATGGGAACGGTTGTTTTTCCTGAGGCCGCGGTTAAGTTTTTCGTCGAGGCTCGACTCGATGTGCGAGCTAAGCGGAGATTCGAGCAGCTCCTCAGCAAGGGCCAAGGCGCAGACCTTGAGTCGATTAGCCATGAGCTAGCAGAGCGTGACAACCGGGACGCCACACGCTCAACGGCACCAATGAAGCCGGCCCAGGACGCTGTTATCATCGACAACTCGGACACGCCGCTCGAGCAGACCGTCGATCGCATGCTCGATATCGTCACATCACACGCCAAGGGCAACTAGGCAGGAGCAAAAGCTGCAGCTCCTAGCGCGGCGCCTCGGCTCCCAAGTTGAGAACAAGCGCA
>CANIHJ010000057.1 GCA_947467385.1 Deltaproteobacteria bacterium
GAGGGATCGCCGCTGCTCGTCATAACGCGGCGACAGGCTAGCGGGGTGGAGCAGCGATTGCGCAAAGAGTTTCCGAACGTAGAGGTTGAATTCGGCATGCGCTACGGAAAGTTGAGCCTTGAAAGCGCCTTGGATCGACTCATAGAGAAGGGGTGTTCAAAGATCCTTCTTTTCCCAATGTATCCCCAGTACGCAGCAGCAACGACCGCATCGACCTATGACGCCGTGTTTCCGCACATCCTCAAGCGCCGCTGGGTTCCAACCCTTCGTGTGGCTGAGCCCTACTTCGCCCATCCAGGCTATGTGAACGCGCTGGCGTCCATCATCAACGAGCACCTGGCGAAGCTTGAGTGGAAGCCGGAGCGACTTGTCCTTTCGTATCACGGTGTTCCGGAAAAGTACGTGACGAAGGGCGATCCGTATTGCTGCCAATGCGTTGAGACCACGGCCGCGCTCCTTCCCAAAGTTAACCTGCCGCTCAACCAGATCATCCACACATTCCAGTCGCGGTTTGGACGGGAGCCCTGGCTGCGCCCTTACACGGATGAAACCTTTGAGGAGTTAGGTGAATCCGGCGTGAAGGACATCGCTGTCGTGGCGCCGGGATTCACTGCCGACTGCCTTGAGACTCTCGACGAGCTGGGCAACGAAGGGGAGGAGCAGTTTCACGAGGCCGGCGGAGAGCGGTATTCCCTGATACCGTGCCTCAATGACCACCCAGTGTGGCTGGACGGGATTACGGAGATCATCAAGGAGGAGCTCGGAAGCTGGCTCAATGGCCAGGCTCGGTCGGCCTCGGATTGCGCCATTACGTGTCCCCTCAAGCAAGCGGCGGCATAGAACCCATCTTTCATGGCCGCGGTGTACGGGGTAGCCTGCTGGGGCAGATGCGAAAGGACCGTTTTGTATGAAGAAAGCCGCTCGCCTACTCATTCCCTTCCTGATAACGGCGGTGGCGCTTTGGCTGGCGTTTCATAACGTCACCCTAGACGGGCTCGGCGACAGCTTTGCCCGCGCCAGCTATTTCCCAGCTGTGCTGGTCTTTATCGCCTTTTTTGCGGCCCACTTCTTCTTTCGGTCTTTGCGCTGGCGCTACCTGCTCCCGCCTGAGCCAAGCGGCTCCTCGACAACGCTGCGGCAGCTTTTCGATTCGATGATGCTTGGCAACCTCGCCACGTTTCTTTTTCCCTTCCGCATGGGCGAGTTCATCCGGCCGCTGATCCTGTCGCGCTGGACGTCATACTCATTTTCAACGGCATTTGTGTCGGTAGTGATAGAGCGATTTTTTGACCTCTCGGCTGTCTTGCTTGCGTTTGCCGCGATCGTGCCGATGCTTCCGGATGTGAATCCGGCCCTCATGAATGGGGCCATCGCGCTCGCCACACTTAGCGCGGGCCTCTTTGCGTTTCTCGTGTGCGCCTGCCTCTGCCCGACCTTTACCTCCGAGGCGGTCAAGTTTTTCTCGCGCTACCTCCCGGAGAAGCTCGCCCGGCTTGTCGATCATTTTACGGGTGATCTGATCCGCGGAGCTTCGGTCGTAAAGACCCCGTCTCGGCTTGGTATGATTGTCCTCCTCACTGCGGTCGTTTGGGCCTTTGCGTGGCTGCAGTTTTACGCGCTTCTTTTCATTTTTCCGCACGAGCACTCGATCCTGCTCAGCGTGGCGTTGGGCGTGTGCGTTGCGCTGGCAATCGCGGCACCGTCAGCGCCGGGGTTCCTGGGCGCCTTCCAGCTCGGCTGCGAAGCGGCCTTTGTGCTTGTGTATCCGAACTCACAGTGGGTCCAATCATCGAACGGAACGTATTCACTTTCTGCTGATGGGGGCGCCTATTCGCTCCTGATCCACCTCATTACATACGTGCTTTTTATCAGCATCGGATTTTGGCTGCTGCGGGCGCATGGGCTTAAGCTATTTGACCTTAAGAGCGCCGCCGAGGGCGGAAAGAAGGTTGAAGCTGGAGAAGCCTCCAGAGCAGTCGTGTGACCTTGACGGATGACAGTCGGGGACTCGCTGCTTACGAGCGGTGATGGCTAAGCTCGCGCTGAATCTTTTCGCGCTCTTCTCTTCGACTTTTCTCAATGTCGGCTGACGGCTCCGTACTGGGCCGGGCAATAGGCTGGGCCTTTTGGGCAGGCGCCGGGCCGGGGTCTCCGCCGCCGAGGAGACGAAGCAGAATTCGCTCCAGTACTTTCAGGACATTCGCGATGAGCGTGACAAACCGCTCAAGCAAGTTCCCGTGATAGCCATAGTGCGGATTGATTAGTATGCCGGAGTTCGCTTGCCGCTTGGCGCCGGCCTCCTGCTGCTGGCCCTTTTCATGTTCGGGAGATGGGGAGAGATCCGGGCTGTTAGCAGGACCGGGCCGGAGGATTCGCTTGTCCGATTTTGCCGAGACGCGAGGAACCCCCGAAACGGCGATAGAAGCCTGGGAAAGATCGGTCTCAAGTGCTGCGGTGTGGTCCGTTGATGGATGGGATGAGCCAAGATCCTTAGACGCACGAAGGGTATTGAGGGGCGAAGCTCCCTGGGCAATTGGTGTATCGAGATTTTTGACCTGCGACCTGTCCGACATGCGTATCTACCGATGAGCGCACTTTATCATAAACGGTTATGGGCGCCTCCTAGCACTTTGTGCCATAAGGCCATGGCAAAAGTATTCATTTAAATTAATGGGTTGCCCTATTCAAGCCCGGTCGCGAGCAACAACCAACGGTGCTCGGCGGGAAAGCCTGTGCGGGAATTGGCGGCCATCTGGGACCAGCTGCGGGCCTTAAAGATGAAGTGGATCAGGCCGTCCGAAGCTTCGGCTCCCGGGGGGGGGTTGGGGTCCTTTGCGCCAGCATTGACCGAGAGCTTTAAGACCGAGTCGAAAGCCGAGCTGCCGGAGCCGCTGATCAGCCTGATGTCCATCAGGTCGCCCTTTTTGGAGAGCACGGCCTCAATCGTCGCAAAATCATCGAGCTGCTGAAGCTGCTGTCGGCTGAGCCGCTCCCAGCCTTGGGAGCGAATTTGCGTGAATACCTGAATTGCAACTCGGCGGACGAAGCTCGCATAGATATTGGCTTTTGCGTTGAGCATCGTGATGTCGCCATCCGGGAGGTTCGGCAGATGATCGCTGATACCGGCCGTCCCAAGAAACGCTGCGCCAGATCCGGGCGGCCGAGAAAACGCCTGGTATTCCGAAAGATTTGAGCGGCTTGACGCCGGGCTTGAAGGGGCATTGCGCGCCGCAGGCGCGCCAAACTTCATGGCCAGTTCTGCGTCATCGAGCTTAAGGCTCTTCAAGAGGTGTTCTCCCTTCTGTGGGCTTGGCTGTTGCCGCTGCGGCGGCGCCTCTTTGGGCGTCTTCGGGGCGGGGGGCGTCTTTGGCTGAGCAGGCGATTGCTGTGAGGGCTTAGACTGCTCCTGTTGGCGCTGCGGTTGGGATGAGGAGCGGGGGCCAGGCGCGCCGCCGTCGTTGCCGCGCTGCACCTGCTCCCGAATCGCTACGGAATCGAGGTCGGAGAGGCGGTTGGTGTCCTCCGGAGGCTTCTCGGACTTTTGCACAGAGGGAGAGACTATCTCTTTTTTGGGCGACCTTAGGAGGGACGGGGGCTCAAGGGTAATGTCGATAACCGTTGGCAGCGGGGGGTGAGGCGCGTTTGAGGAGAGGATAACTGCCAGTAGCGCCGCGTGAATTAGGAGAGAGAGAGGCACCCCAACCTTAAGGGGGTCACTCCGTGAAAATGTCGAAGGCTTGAAGCTGGCCATGTGATGGCGTAACGTTACCAAAGCGCCGCGTCCAGTAACAGAGCTGGGGATTGCGCCCGTGACATGGCCCTAGGGGGCGTTTTTCTAAACCACTAAGGTGTTGAGATGGGATCGTTAGGAGCTTGGGAGATCGGAGTTATAGCGCTGGTCATCGTTATCCTTTTTGGCACGCGCAAGCTTCCCGAGCTTGGGGCTGGCCTCGGCAAGGCGATCAGCAACTTCAAAAAATCCTACAAGGAGGGGTCTGAGATAGATGTCACCCCGCAAGCCGGCGACAGTAAGCCAAAAGACGAGCCAAAGTAGCCGGAAAACGTCGCCGGACCGTTGTGCCCTAGTTACTAGTTAACTGGCATCGGCAGCGATCCCTAACGGACCGAGAAGACTCGGGCAGAGAAAAACTTAATCTGGGACAGGTCGGGCGAGTCGCCTGAGTGTGAGTCCTGATCTATCAGGGCGACCGTAAAAGGTACGGTCTCTGAGGCCGCGATCGAGGTGTCTCGGGCGCCCAATGCGTGCTGAAACTTCACTATCGTCTCGCGGTCAAGGTCGCTCACCTTTTCGTTGCTGAGTGCCGAGCGCAGCGGCGCGCGGGCCTTAGTCACGACTTCGCCGCGCTCGTTAAACCCGAGGGCTTCGAGGGTCACGTCTGAGATGCTTTTCCCGGACGCGTTGAGCAGTCGCCCTGACACGACTGCAACGGTGTCGCGCGAGCTGGTGCGGACGAACCGCAGCGAGAGGTCGCGGATAGCAAGGTCGGTCGGCGGCAGGCGCGGCACAGAGTTGGTAAGGGGTGAGGGGATGAGAAGGCTTAGGAGGGTGTCGGTTGATCGAGGACTGACGCGCGCAGAGTACGATACGAGAACGAGACTTCCCATGATAACGGCGAGCGGGACCGACATTCGCACGAGACCGCGGGTCCTGGCAGCAACAGATCCCGCCAGGCGGCCAAAAAATCCGCGCGTTGCGGCCTGACCTTCTTGCTCGAACAAGAGCTCCTCTTCGGCTGAAAGGGCGGGCTGCTGAGAGAAGGCCGGGATCGATGGACGGCTGTTGCGGGCCTTGGAGGCTGGCGGAGGAGAGAGGGGCTGTGGCATGGCTGGACGAGATCCCGTGCCTACTGGCGGGTGCACCGGCTTATGTGCCTCGAGGTTGGCCTCGCCCTGCGCGAGTAGCGATAGGCCAGAGCCCATTGATATCGATTCGCGCTGAAGGTCCTCGTTCATGACGCGAGGGGAGTACGGGGGTGGCGCCGCCGCGGCAGTAGTCGCGCTCGAAGATGATGCCGATCCGATCGAAAAGTCGGAAGGCTTGAGGGTCGGGGACGCATGAGCCTCATGTTGTGGCGGATCGGGCAGGAGTGTTTTTACAGGATCGGTCAGTACCCAACGAGGGTTCTGCGCCGGGGGCGGGGTGCCTGCGGTGGATAGAGGATCCTCTTCACGAGGCTCCTCGACGACGAACACGGTGTCGCAACGGGAGCAGTGAAAACGGGGAACTTCGAGCGAGGCGATTGCGGAGCTTTCAACCGCGAATTTCGTGCGACATGAGGGGCATGCCACGAGGATGTGCGGCTCTTCCGTGTCTGAGATGACGGGTCTCTGAGAGCCTGAAAACGAACTCATATCGTCAGACGCCTTAGTCTTGGGGAGCATGAAGATCCGTACGACAGTCCAGCCACTCGCACCGACTAAAGCGCCTTCGCTTAGCCGTAAGGCTGCTCAACAGGGTGTCCGTCCCAAGCAAGGGGGCGATAACCGCTGTTTATCCAGCCTGCGTACCTTAAACTCAGGATGCCGCCCAACAGCCCGACATCCGACTTTTTTGTGCCAGGGCGCCCTCTTCGGCATGGTGTGCCGACCATGCCTCCCAGCGCTCCTGTAGTTTCAGGAGTATAAGGACTTTGCCAAAACCGCACTAGCTATAAAATTCAGGTTCTTAAGAGGTAAACTCCAAAAATCTAGCCGTGCGTTTTTCAACGGCTCGAAAAAAAGGTACCTTGTACCGGTAATCTGTATGTCTAGACGCCACAAACCCAGCCAGGCTCGTCGTGAGCCAACACCGAATCCTCAGGGCCTCATAATGGGGCGAAACTGCGTCGAGGAGGTGCTTCGCCATCGGCCGGAGCGGCTTGAGCACTTGTATATTGCGGAGTCTAAGGGGCATGGGCGCGCAGCGCCTGATGGCCGGCGCGCCACCCTTGAAAGCGACGTTCGAAGACTTGATGTGCCAGTAACGGAGGTGTCTCGCGCTGATCTCGATGCCTTGGTGAATTCGGACTCTCACCAGGGGGTAGTGGCGCAAGTATCTTCCAGGCATCTGCTATCGCTCGATGACCTATGCGAGTTTGCTTCAACTGAGCCCTTTGTGCGGATCTTGGCCCTCGACGGGGTTGTTGATCCCCAGAATTTCGGCGCTATCCTGCGGGCGGCTGAGTGTTTCGGGATCGATGCAGTAATCTGGTCGAAGAACAGGGGCGCACCCCTTGGGCCGGTTGTGGCGAAGGCGAGCGTTGGGGCCAGCGAGCTCCTCCAGCTTTGCCCGGTTTCTAACCTGCACCAGGGTCTTGAGACCCTTAAAAAAGCGGGCGTATGGCTGGCAGGGGCGGTGGTTGCCCCGGACGCGTCGCCGCTTGAAAAATTCCAGTTCCCTGAAAGGTGTGCCATCGTTATGGGCTCGGAGGGGGATGGCATTCAGCCTCTCGTCCAGAAGGCGCTCGATTTTAGAGTGTTTATCCCAATGTACGGGCAGGTCTCGTCCCTCAATGTGTCGCAGGCAACATCCGTGATGCTGCACGCGGCTGCACTGCAGCACAGAAACATGGGGGATGTTAAAGCGAGTTAAAGTAATGTAGCCTGTTTCTGTATGAGTTCAGTTGAGCAGTATTCCCGTTTTTTTGAGGTTCGCCTGGATCTTTTCGATGGTCCGATCGACCTTCTGCTCCATCTTGTGAAGAAGCGAGAGCTACCGATCGAGAAGGTGTCCCTGGCAGACGTGACGGGTCAGTATCTGGAGTGCATCAAGGCGCTTAAGTATTACGACGTCGAGGTGGCGGCTGAGTACCTCGTGATAGCAGCGACGCTGCTGTCGGTGAAGGCAAGCGTGCTTCTCAACGATCCGGTTGAGCTCATACCCGACGAAAACGGCGACATGATCGATCCTCACGAGAAGTTGCTTGAGCGTCTGCGCGAGCTTGAGGCGTATCGCCTGGCCGCGAGTGATATCGGCTCGCGCCCGGCACTCGGGCATGATGTGTTCGCCGCGCCGGTGAAAGCAGCCAAGATTGACCCGTTGCTTATTCCGCTGGCCTCTCACGAATCAGAGCTTCTCGCGCGGGCGTTCCAGAAGGTCCTGCAAAAGCTAGGAGAGAAGAGCTCGGTGTTTTCGATCACAATCGATTCGGTCTCCGTCATGGATCGGATGCGGATGGTGATCGACTCGCTGAAGTTTGCTGGCGGGGCGACGAGCTTCTCAGGGGTGCTTGGAGGCACGCGCGACCGGGGTGTGGCGATAGGCATCTTCATCGCACTCTTGGAGCTGTGCCGTCGGCGTATGATCGCTGTGGTGCAAGAGGGGCCAAAGGGCGAGATTCAGATTCGGCTGGCCGACGCCGATGCGGTGCCCGCCAATGAAGCGGACCCGATCCTTGAGGAAGTGGCTGCGTAGCCGTCAACATTCACGCGAATGGTTTCGCGCAGTTTGTTTTCGGCCAAGTTTGTTTTCGGCCAAGTTTGTTTTCGACCAAGTTTGTTTTCGACCAAGGAGTTGCCATGACGGAGAGAGAAAAAACGACCGGAGCCCACGAGGAGAACGGCGTTAAGGCACAGGAGGATCAGGCAACCGACGCGACCATGGCCGCGGGTGCTGGTGAGGTTACCGAAGCGCAGGAGGAGAGCGAGACCCCGCAGCGGCCGGCCCTTACTGAGCGGCAAGCGGTGGCGCTGCTTGAGGCGCTCCTCCTGGCGAGCGGCGATCCGCTCTCTATTGCCCGAATCCAGGAGATCCTCGTCTGCACTAAGGCCGAGGTTCTGGCCCTCGCTGATGAGCTCCAGAAGTTGTGTGCGGGAGAGGATCGTGGCCTTGAAGTAGTTGTGGTTGCGGAGAAGCTGCAGCTGCGTACGAAGGCGCTCTTCGCTGACTACGTGCGCCAGCTTATGGCGGTGAAGCCGCGGCGGCTCTCCCAGGCTGCGCTCGAGACGCTGGCTGTGATCGCTTACCAGCAGCCTGTTGTTAAGAGCGAGATAGACAAGATCCGCGGTGTCGACGTTGCTCCGACTATAAAGACCCTTATCGAGCGCAACCTAGTTAAGATTTTGGGGTACCAGGCGTCGGTCGGCCAGCCAGCGCTCTACGGAACGACCGAGGATTTTCTCAAAGTTTTCGGACTCCCGTCGCTTGCGTCTCTGCCCGCCATGCGCGACCTCAAGGCGCTCGTGAAGGAGCCGGGCGAGGCGCTCGAGGTGTCAGTGACTGCGGAGGAAAGCGAGGTTGATGGTCCAGAGGTTGATCAGTCGCTCCCGTCTACGGACCAAGCTTCGGGGCAAGACCAGCCCGCCCAATCGTAAAAATCCTGAGAGTTGTTGAGGATCGTATGCCACAAGTTCGACTGCAGAAGTTTTTGGCTGAGTGCGGTGTTGGCTCGCGCC
>CANIHJ010000058.1 GCA_947467385.1 Deltaproteobacteria bacterium
GTTATCATCGACAACTCGGACACGCCGCTCGAGCAGACCGTCGATCGCATGCTCGATATCGTCACATCACACGCCAAGGGCAACTAGGCAGGAGCAAAAGCTGCAGCTCCTAGCGCGGCGCCTCGGCTCCCAAGTTGAGAACAAGCGCAACCGCCCCCATGAGCAGGTTGGCCATCCAGGCTGCGAGCATGGGTGGCAGAAGGTCGGCCCGACCCATCGAGATGCTGAAGGAGTTAACCGCGTAATAGGCAAAAGCGATGCAGAGCGCAGCGAGCGAGCTCTGAGCCATGCTGCCAGAGCGCGCCGGCAGGAACGTGAAGGGAAGCACTATCATCGCCACAACAAACACAACAAGGGGCGAGGCGAGCTTGCCATACATGTCGGGCAGGTACTGCGAGGTTGAGACTCCGTTGTTACGCTGCTTCTTGATAAAGTGTCGAATCTCGCGGTAACTCATCGTTGTCGGCTCATCCTTAAACTCGTAAAAGTCCTCCGGAGACTCCCCCACGATCAGCGGAATCTCCGCGAAGTGCTCAACCGTCACCGGCTGGGTATCAAAATGGTACCGGGTGGCATTCAGGAGGACCCAGCCGAGGTCCTTCGAAATCCAGTTCGCCCTCTCAGCGTCAGTGCGCTTTACCGCAACCCAACTGTCGTCGATCTCGAATTGAGAAAAATCGTGGAGACTCTTGGTGCTGGAGTTAAAGAGGTCCGTCGTAAAAAAGCTGTTGCCGTTCCTCCACCAGAAGTCCGACTGGTTGTAGTTGCCCTTCTTGTCCTTCTTGCGGATATCGAGGTTGTACAGCTTCTTTTGCTTGCGCTCAGCAGCCGGGACGATGTGCTCCCCAAGCACAAACGAGAAGGCAGAGAGCATCAGGCTCAGGACGACAAGAGGGCGCGCCAGCCAAAATAGGGTAAGGCCGCTGGCCCGCATCGCCGTTATCTCGGCGCTCTTTGAGAGCAGTCCAAAGGTGAAGAGGGTGGCAAACATGAGCGCTATCGGCAGCATGAGGGATACCATGAGCGGTATCTTGAAGATGAAGTATTGGATGACCAACCATACCGAAGCCTTCTCTGACAGCACATTGTCGAGCCTGTCAAAGAAGTCGACCATCAGGAACAGAAACACGAACATGGCGAGGCAGATGAAGAAGTTCTTCACCAAGATCGACAGGATGTAACGGTGCAAGATCTTCATTATGCGTCCTCTCGACCGCGGAATCTCGCCCATCGGGAGGAAAGGGCCTCCTGCATCCCACCGGACACCGACTGCCATTTCTCGCTCGTAATCTTGTACACGAGGAAGACCGCGATGCCAGTCGCCACCACATTGGGAGCCCATAGCGCTACCCCGACCTGGAGGTGCCCACTGTCCGCAAGCGCCACGCCTATTGAGAAGATAGAATAATAGATAATGAACACGACCAGGCCCAAGGTCGCCGCAAATCCCGCCCCCCAGGTGCGTTGGGTGCGAGGAGACATGATTCCAAGCGCCATGCCGATGAAGGCCATGATGGTTGAGGCTATTGGCAGGGAGACGCGCTGACCATACTCGATCTTCGCCCGGCGGTACTTCTTCTCAACCTCCGGCCGCGTGAGTGTCTCGCCGAACGCATCAAGCTCCTCCGAATCCGAGCCCCTGAGAATAGCCTTGTACTCCTGAATGGCCGAGCGCAAGCGCGACATACCAAGCTCCCTCACCGCTAACCCCTTGCGGGTCTCGCTCTTTATTTCATTCGGGTCGACCGTCAGGCTGTTTGAGTTGAACTCAGTCCGGGAATACCGGCCGTCGAGGGTCTCGTGCGCCACCCCATCTGCCAAGAGGAGAGATATGGTGCGACTTGAGTCGTCCGCAACGATCTTGCCCCGCTTTGCAATCACGACCTTGCGCTGCTCATCATCGCGCTTGTCATCGACGAGCACGCGTGTCAGCTCCCCCGTCTGATAATTGACCGTGTCGGCGTAGAGGGTAATCTCGCCGAGCTTGTTGAAAACACCCTCTGTTAGTCCCGACACGCTCTTCGAGCGGGCTATCTCGAAGAGAGCTCGCGAGAGGCTGTCAAAACCCCAGGGTCGTAGGATGCAAGACACAATCAGGCCGATTACGCCGATAGAGATCCCAAACACCGCTATCGGCTTGAGGAAGCTCGCAAGGCTCACTCCGCTTGCCCGCATGACCACGATCTCCGAGTCGCCGCACATGCGTGCGAAGGCTAGCATCACGCCCAAAAGGGTGGACATCGGTAGTGCAAGCTCCAAGAAGGTCGGAACGATTGAGACAAAGACCTTCGCTATCTGAGATATCTCAACTCCGCGGTTGATGATGAGCGACGTAAGCTGCAGCATGCGCAGCGTCAGGAGCAGCCCGGTGAATGCAGCCAGGCTGATGCCAAAAAACGAGACGATCTCGAACAAGACGTAGCGCGAAAGGATTTTCACGAACTGACCCTATGCATCTCCAGCAAGCGGCACAACGGTGCCGACCCAAGAATAGCCGTTTGCTGCACATGGCACACCTGGCACAAGGAACAAAAAAGGACCCCGGAGGGTCCTTTTTTGGCTTTACTGAGCCCTACATCAGCCCAGGTCCCTTTTTGAGGCGAGCCTCGTCCTTACGCTGCTTCTTGCGCGCCTCCTTCACCTTGCGCTTGCGGCGCTCCGAAGGCTTCTCGAAATAGCGGCGTGCCTTGAGCTCCTTGAAGAGCCCTTCCTTGATAAGCTTACGCTTGAGGATCTTCATCGCCTTTTCGATGTTATGGGATACGGCTACTTCCATCGGGCCGGTCCGCGCGCGATCGTCGCCATGCGAGGACGAATGACGCGGCTCACGGGAGCGGGGAGCCTCTGAAACAGCACCCTCGCGGCTCTCACCTTCCGAACCACGCGTAGCGCCTTCAGGCTTCTCAGTGTTAACTTCTTCGTTCATAGCTCCCACTACCATTCCTTTTCCGTTTCGATATCTCTTCCGTTTCGGTATCCGCTAACGCTGGCGCCGGCCCGATTACCTCAGGCGTATCGCAACCCGTTCGTCTCGGCGACCTTCCCGACAAGCTGCCCGGGCCTAAACCCTTTTCTGGCGCTCTCTTTAGGAGACGAGGTTGTAGCAAAGGACGAGGGAACATGTAAAGAGATCGCGCTGTTGAGTCGTCAAGCCGCCATATTATCGCTGCCAGCGCGATACAAGCAGATATAGTTATTACAAGTACTTACGCTGTCTGCAGACGAAAAATGGTTACCTCGGGCGGACAATTCAACCGGAAGGGCACCCCAACGACCCCCAGCCCACGCGAGGTGTAGACCTGTTTACCTGACACCTCAACCATGCCCGAGACGAATCGCCGGTCGTTAACCGGCGCGGCCAGCCCGGTCATCCCCGGAAGGCAGATCTGCCCACCATGCGTATGGCCGCACATCGCAAAACTGAACGCAGGGGTCTCCTCGCGCAGAAGCGCCGACACATAGTCCGGGTTGTGGCTCACCACAACCCGGCAGATCCTTTTCGGCACCTGCGGCACAGCCGGCAGCTCTCTCGGAATTCCGGTGAGGAAATCATCAGAGCCAAACACCAAGAGCTGCTGCTCGCCGCGAACGATCGAGATCTCCTCATTTACGAGGACACGAATGCCGGGGTGGGAATTGAAAGCCTTCCAGAAAAGGTCGATTGAGTTCCATCGCTCGTGGTTGCCAATCACAGCGACAACTCCATCGCGGGGGCGATACGTGGAGAGGAGCTCAGCCGCATCCGCAAACAGGAACGGTATCGAGTCAGAGACATCCATGCCGGCATAGCGCGGATTGCGCACCCAACCCAGCATTGGCCAGAGAGGGTTCTCTGTCGCAAGGATGTAGTCTCCTCCGAGCACCAAGAGGTCTGGCTTATGGGCCCGTATTCGGTCCAGTCCCGAAACGACCCACTCCGTGGGCACCCAGATACCAAGGTGGATGTCCGTGAAGAAGCCGATGGTGTAGCCATCAAAGGCCGCCGGCAGGTTCGGTATTGGCACCGTCACCACCTCCTCGCGAATCTGCCCAGCCGAGGCGTCAAGGCCCATCTCGCGGTAGCTCGACGCAAGCGCGGCACCGCCCAGCGCCAGCCCTGCGCCCGCGAGAAAGGCCCGGCGGCTTACCATTCGTTGAGTGCGCGGTCCGTTCACAACTCCCTTCCTACCGAGAGCGAAGGGCTACCGCCCTGCGCGCAGCCGCGAGCTCACCCCGCTGCCGCTGCCAGAATCGGCGCGTCCTGTTGCTTCGAACCGCCATCGCCCAGCCGCCCGACGCTATCCATGCGTGGAGCGCCCCGATGTCGGGATGGCGCTGCTCTAACTCCCGGAATTCAGCACCGTGCCACTGCCGCTTGCCGGCCCGCGATCGTGATACATCACGATCAATCACCGCGTGACACAGCTCATGGTACAGCACAGGCCCGATCCAGCGAACCGCGGCCGGCTCAAAGAGCTCGCGCGCAACCACGACCCGGCGCTCATGAATGTTGCAGGAAGCCAGCACTCGCTTCTGGGAGCGGTTGCTCCACACCACCCGGTAGCCATCCAGCTCGTGCCTCTCGGGAAAAAACTCCCTGCGCAGGCCGCACCACACCTCATAGAGAAAAGGATCGCTCTGCGGCTCCTTGCGACAAGGGGCCCGGCGGGGGGCGAGGAGAAGCTCTATTTGCCTTACGATCTTTCGCATGCAGCAGCCTAAGAGAGGTCATCATCCTTAAGGTCTATGAAAATGAGCCCTGCCGCAAAATCGAGCAGCTCATCGAAGCATATTCCTGCGTACGCGCCGGCAACGAGGAGGTCCGCGCCCAGCCCAACCTCTGCGGGGCACACCTTGCGGTCCGATGAGTCGACGTACAGCGGACCGATTCCGAATTCATTGGAGGTCTCAAGGAGAAATGGTGCTCGCCTCCCAAAGTCACCAACCCGAACGGACATCGGCAGCATCTCGCGCACACCCGCCTCACCATACTCAGTGACCCGAACCACAGCACCAAACGATGGCCCCACCCCAACGTCGACGCGAAACACGTCGACCAGGTCAAGCACGCGGTTCGGAATATAGAGAAGGACCTGGGACCACCAGGGAGAGTTGTTGCCAACCTGCACTGATGGCAGATCCACCCAGGGAGCCTTCGGGCTGGCTGGAACGAGATCGAGCATCGGCACCGGAATCGGGACCGGAACAACAACCTGGGCGCTCGCCGCAGCCGCCATCGGGCCGAGAAAGCTTGCTGCGCAAAAAAGAGCGAGGAGGATGCGCTTCATGTCCCAAACGCTATCACCCTCCCCAGATGAGGGGTACCGCTTTTTTTTCGGGAGCGGCTGCATTTAAGCGCGCTCTATACGCGCCACAAGCTCGCTGTGGTAGGTCTGAGGAAACATGTCGAGCACCTCGACGCTCAGCAGCCGGTAGCCCCGCTCCATGAGCGCCTGCACATCTCGGGCAAAGGTCGGAGGGTAGCAGCTCACGTACAAAAGATGCGGCGAAGCCTGCGCGGAGAGCCTCTGGCAAACCTCTAGGGCGCCGCCGCGCGGAGGGTCGAGCACAACGGTCTCGTCCGGTGTGAAGCCCTCAACCCACTTCTCACAGCTCTTGGTGTGAAACACCAGCCGCTCAGACAACCCAGCCTGCTCCGCGCGCACCTTTCCAAAAGCCACGAGCGCCGGGTCGACCTCGACCGCCGTGACAACATGCCCCGCCTCAGCTAGGGGAATCGATATGTTGCCAGCGCCAGCGTACAGATCGGTGACCTTTTCGGTGGTAACATGCTGCTTGAGAAACTCAATCATGGCGTCGTTGGCGAGCTCATTGTTCTGGGAGAAATGGCCCACCGGAGGCGCATCCGAAAGCTTCTCGCCTGGCCGATAGATCGCCCGGTGCCTGAAGTTAACCTGCAGGTTTGGTATCCGCTGCTCAAGCTGGCGAAAAGCCTCTTTCGGAAGGAGCGTTTCCAGGGCAGTGAAATTTCGCGGATGCGCCTCAAGCGCGAGGTACACCGTGCCGCCGTGGTCCTCAACTGTCACCGTCTCGATCTCCGGCGCGCACTCCTTGAGTAGCGCGAGGTTCTCTCCCAAGAACGAGTTAATAGTGTCGGTGGATATGGGGCAGTGAGAGAGCTCAACGATCGAGCGGCCATTCTTACGGTAGAGCCCGAACTCCCTCTTCTTGTTGATGTGAAACGACATGCGCCGCCGGTATGAGAATCCGGGGAGATCTGGCGCCAGCAGCGAGACCCCATCTTGAGCCTGAACGCCCCCGTGGACGAGGAGCAGATCCTCCACCATCTTCGCCTTGAGCAGGCGCTGCTCATGGAGCTCAATGTGCTGCAGGTCGCACCCGCCGCAGCTGCCGAACACAGGACAGTTCGCCGTCCGCCGGGCGGCCGAGGCGCGCTGGATAGAAACGAGCTCACCCTCCACGAACGAGCGCTTATTGCGGGTGATGCGGGCTTCGACCAGCTCGCCGGGGGCGGTAAACGGGATGAATGCCTTCTTGCCCGCGTACTCCTCGGGACTTTGGATGGTGCCGACGCACGAACCTCCTGAAGCGAGGGCTGTCATCTCTACGGTGAGCACGGGAGGCGTCTGAGATTCGGTCGGCATAGGGGCGGAATGGTACCACGCCTTGACACGTTTAGGAACGAGAGGAGCTAGCGGCCCGGAAGGGCCTTCACAAGCCTATCGATACGCGCTAACGCATCTTCGTAGGCTGACGCAGCGAGCCGCGAGCAGCTCCTGAGCGACTCGCACGCTTCTCCGTTTCCTTGGGCTGCATAACACGACGCAGCATCCCGCACGAGCTTCTTGAAGAAGAGCGATCGCTTCGTGTGGTCCTGCGCAAGCTCCCCAGCCGCACCTTGCCGGGCACACGAAGCGACGATGTCGGGTGCCGCATGGAAGTACCACAGCGAATAGCGGGAGAAGGGCGAAGTATCGAGTCCGGCAAAACGCATCGCTTCGATCGGCTGAAGGTTTCCAGCAGCAAGGTAGTCACTCACCACGCGGAACCCTTTTTCGAGGGCCTCCTGAAGCATGCTTTCATCTCGGGATGCCGGCTGGGCGAAGCCACGGGCGAACTCAAGCCACGTCAGCTCATTTCTCGCCACCTTGTTTCGCTTCGCGAAATCCTCCGACAGGACTACTGTCCACGGCTGCGTTGCGTAGGAGAGTGCCTGCGGGAGGTGCGCGTCCGCGCTCTGGAAGAGCCCCACCTCAGGCGCTACTTCGAGCAAGAGCTGCTGGTACCTGTTCGGCTCCGCAACGGACATGATGGCGCGCCGTGACATCACATTTGAGGTATACGCATCGCGCAACCTGAGAAAGTAAGCCCCAAGGGGCGCAGCGATCTTCTCTTCGGGTAGCTTGTCACGGCTGAAAAAGCTGCCTGCACTGCGATCAGTTTCATTCCTCTGTCCCAGTGACGACCTCAGCGCCTCACGCGCTTCGCGATCAGGAAAGTGAATAATGCCACAGGCAAACAGGAATGCCTGACGCGAGAGAACTATGTGGCCCGGAGACACCTCATGGCCAAGACCGCTCTTGGCGAAAGATTCGCGAGGAAGGACTCCCTTTCTCGCGGTGGGTGTGACTGGGCGTGGGGGATTGTTGGGCTCGGGTGATAACATACAGCTCACTAGGGAAAGAAGAGTATAGCGCCGCCAACGGAATTAGTTAAGAGAACCAAAGGCCAATGTAATTAACGCTTTAGGCCCTACGCTAAAAACACATCGGTTTCGCCAGGATTCCTGTCGTTCAGCCGGAAAGCCCTCACAACTGGCAGCCGGCCAAGAAGCTCATGCACCGCCGCTTGCACCCGGCCCGTGCCAA
>CANIHJ010000059.1 GCA_947467385.1 Deltaproteobacteria bacterium
GCTCGGACTCTCCTCGTTCAGCAAAGAGAACGAGTACATGCCGATCGAGCAGCACTCCCGCGCAGCAGCAGCGGCCTCAACGGTTGCGAACTTCGGGCGCAAGCTGTCGGCAGCGGCCCAGCCTGCCTCCGAGCCACCGCCGGCTAAAGGCGACAAGGCGCTCCTGGTGCGCGACGCCGATCTCTCGGGCACCCGGTCAATTGTGGTGGTGTGCCCAAGCCGCGAGCTAGCCTACCCACTCGGCATGGTGAAGGATCTGGGGTGCGACACGACCTCGGCCGACTTCGGCCAGTTCAACACGGGCGACATCCTCAAGTCTGCCGCCAAGTGGATTGACCTCTCGGACTCAGAGACGATTTGGCGCGATTAACGCGATTTTGCAGGGCTTAGGCGCTGCGGTGGGCGGCGCAGCATTTTTGCGGCACACCGCGCCTGGAAGGTGCTTTTGGTCACCATCGGTCGTGCGATCCGCTTTGCAAAACACTGAAATTGTGCGGTAAAAACAGCACCTTGTCGTTTTAATCCGGCGCTGCCGGCCTCTACCCTTGTGTGTGCTGAGGGCTTTAGTGAGAATACCGCGATATTTCCGGGAAACTTCCGTGGTCAGGCATATTGGGAACATGAGGGCAGCGATCGACACCTCCGCACCCGCGGAGCAGCCTCTCTTCATTCCCGGACTCCCAGACCAGCCGCACATCATCAACGCCTGCCTCAGGATTCCTGGATGCCTTAGCCAAAACGTCATAGACGGGAAGCGCGCAAGGATCGAGAGCCTTATCAGTAGGGAGGCCGCGGAGCTAGAGGTGCTAGATCTTACGGTAGTAGCGCTTGGTCCAAACGGCAGCCGACTCGGCAGCTACGAGATCACTCCCGACATCCGGGGCCGCCTGGCTGTTGAGCTTGCCAAAGTAATCGTAGAGGGTGACAAGCAGGGAAAATCGGCTGATCAGATCCTTGAGGAGCTTCAGACAAAGGTGTCTATGTTCCGCGACTTCAAGTGGCAGCAGACAAAGCTTG
Source organism: Deltaproteobacteria bacterium (assembly GCA_947467385.1). Taxonomy (GTDB): domain Bacteria; phylum Bdellovibrionota_C; class UBA2361; order UBA2361; family OMII01; genus OMII01. The sequence goes on from CANIHJ010000059.1 coordinate 1,018, forward strand.
AGGAGGCCCCCGACGGTGCACCGGTCATGAGACGGATCCTGCCGAGCTTTGCAGAGTTTGCGAACAGCCCGGCCTTCGCGCTTGATCGGCAATTCGTGTCACTGCAGCAGGTGGATGACCGCCTGTTCTCGGTCAAGGCCACACTGCTCCTCGATCGTGGAAAGGTGGCGTTCGACGCGGAGGTCTTTGACTGCGACGGAAACCTCGTGTCGGAGGACTCATTTTCAGCGTCGATGCCTCCCCAGGGCGAATACCGCAAGCCGACCTTGGAATTCGTGCACAAGACCCTGCTGGGGCTGACATGGGAGAACATGTGCCACTTCTCGCAGCACGGCCTTGAGTCGCTGCGAGAGAAACTCTCTGGAGGACCGGTGGCGCGCAGGCCAGGCCGCCGCGACCAGGCCGTCGAAGAGGAAAGCACTCACGATCCGCTCGACCAGGTTGACGAGCTTATCCTGAAGGGGCTGCGCACCGAGGGTGAGACGATCTTCTCGGAGTCGCTTGCCTCGGGCGCTAAGATTTCGGTCAGCGTGGGCAACTGCGCCGGCATCCTCGTGGCTCAGGCCGATCCGTCAGACCTCTCGGCTTTCGTCGGCTGGATAGTGCGTGACGATCGTGGCATCAGCGAGGCGGGATCGGTGGTGCGCGAGAGCCTACTGCGGGCCGCAGAGATCCTGCACAACGGCAACCCCGAGCAGCGCCGCCACGCACTTAATTTCCTCGACAAGCTGAGTAAGGACACTGCAGGCAGGGATGCCATCGCCTCGGGCGCCTCGCTCGACTCGCTCCTTAGCTTCAGCCTGCAAACGGACATCGGTCCGCTCAAAAACGTCGCTTTCGAGAGTGTCGCGCCCGCTACCACCGAGCAGGTATTGGAGCTCCTCGGCGGCATTCAGATGGTGCAACTGCGCCTTCAGACAAGCTTCAAGTCCCGCTCTCGCACCGGCTTCGACCGCGTCCTGTTCGGCATTTATCCTGACGAGTCGCTCTTCGCGCAGGCCAGGAACCCAATCGGAGGCCAGCTGCGAGGGCGCATCTCAGCCGCTACCTGCCAAGGGCTCGGGGGATACGAAGAGGTCATCAGAAGGGTCGCCAACGACCTCAGCCGCAGCGAGTCCATGACAAACGTGAGAACCTCGCTCCAGAATTCCCTTGAGGTGCTCGTTAACCTCGACCCGGATGTTAACACGATCGTCTCGCCCTTCGACGCCTTTGGCTCAAAGGTGCCTCCCGCAAACAACGTAGCCGCAAACGCCGCGTATGAGACCGCGGGGAGGCTCGCCGACGTGTGGGCACATGCAACCGGCGGCGACATTACTGATGTGCGGGTTGAGTGGATTGAGGGCACCGACACATGCAAGGCCTCAGTCAGCGACATAGGGCCAGAGAACTCTTCAGTTCAGGCCTTCATCAGCAACAAGGGAGTCACCAAGCTAGTGGTCCACGTCGGCTACGACGAGGCACCACGCAAGATCAGGCGCTTAGTTGTTGACACAGAGAAGGAGGGCCGTCCTCCCATCAGCAAGCCTGAGCAGGTCATGACTAAGGTATTTCGCTACACCGAGGAGCTCTCAGACGGGGCGCCCCTGTCATGGAAGGACGTTGAGCGCTCTAAGCTGTTTGAGTACCTTCAGAGCATCTAGGGACCGCCCGAAACATCCCGCGGCACGCCGGCAAATTGGGCAGTTTGCCGTTGACCTCCCCGCACCCCTGTTGAATACTCCTCAACCTTGCTTGCGCCTGCCGGAAATCGGCGCGCCTTTGGAACACACCCCATGGAAAATGCACGCCGATACCGCGACAAGCAGAAGAACGCTGGTCCCCTCAACGTTCCTCCCGGCCGCATTCCTCCGCAGTCACTTGAGGCCGAAGAATCGGTTCTCGGGAGCATCCTGCTCGACAACCAGGCCATCAACACCTGCATGGAGCGCATTCGCGCCGAGGACTTCTACAAGTCCGCACACCAGACCATCTACGAGGCAATGGCTACCCTGTCCGATCGCCGCGAGCCGATCGACATCGTGACGCTCGGGCAGCAGCTTCGCGCGATGGGGCAGCTTGAGAACGTCGGAGGGGCGCCGACGCTCTCGTACCTGGCGTCTTCGGTGCCAAACGCCGCCAACGTCGCCTACTACGCGCGCGTCATTAAGGAGATGGCGATTCGGCGCCGGCTCATTCACGAGTCCAATGATATCATCACGTCGGCATTCAACCTTGAGGGCGAGCTCGAGGACTTCCTTGATGGCACAGAGCAGCGCATCCTTGCGGTTTCGGACTTCCGCATCAATGCCTCGTTTCACCGGGTGGGGGACGTCGTCCAGGACTCCATCCGTCTCGTCGAGAAGCTCTACGACCAGAAGGAGCCGGTTACCGGCGTCGCCACGGGTCTTGATAAGCTCGACAAGCTGACCGCAGGCTTTCAGGCGTCAGACCTCGTCATCGTCGCGGCCCGCCCGTCGATGGGAAAGACCGCGCTCACGCTTGGATGGGCGCAGTACGTCGGCATCTACGTCCGCCGGCCGGTGGCGTTCTTCTCTCTTGAAATGTCGAAGGAGCAGCTCGTGCTCCGAATGCTGTGCAGCGAGTCGCGCATCAACAACTCAAAGGTCCGCACGGGCGATCTCTCTGAGCGCGACTTTGCGCGCATCGTTGACGGTGCAAGCCGCATCTCGGACGCCGAGATATTTATCGACGACACCCCAGCGCTAACGATCACAGAGCTGCGAGCAAAGGCGCGCCGTTTGCACCGCGACCACCCGCTCGGCATGATCGTCGTCGACTACCTTCAGCTCCTGCGCAGCCCGGCATACAGCCACTCGCGCGAGCAGGAGATCTCGGATATCTCGCGCTCTCTCAAGGCCCTGGCCAAGGAGCTTAACGTGCCGGTCATTGCGCTCTCACAGCTCAACCGCTCAGTTGAGTCGCGCAACGATAAGCGACCGATGATGTCGGACCTGCGCGAGTCGGGCGCGATTGAGCAGGACGCGGACCTCATTATGTTCATCTACCGAGACGAGGTCTACAACAAGGAGAGCGCCGACAAGGGCGTAGCCGAGATCATCATCTCAAAGCAGCGTTCGGGACCGACAGGCGCTGTGCGCGTGGCCTTCTCGGCTGAGTGCACCCGCTTCGATAACCTTGAAGAAACTGAGTTCGGAACCCTCCTTGAGCCAGAGGCCGTCGGATAGGCTCAAGCGCCGCGCCGGCTACTCCTTAGCGGTTACGGCATCGAGCTTTTCACGCAGCTTGACTGGCCACGCCACAACCTCGTACCTCGCGCGCTCACGGAACATCACCGCGGCCTCCCGCTGCTGCTCGTCGAGCTCCTCAGCGTCAGCGCTCGTGTCCCGATTCGGCAGCTCCTGCTTCATCAGGTACCAGGCAGCGTTTATTTCGGAGCCCAGCTCAGGGGAGTCGGGGATGTGGTCGATCGCCAACTCCTCAGCCTCAACCGCACCCGAAAGGTTTCCGAGAGCGTAGCGGGCTAGCGCCAGCGAGTGCTGCACCCCAGCATGGTTGACGATCGCGCGGTTCTTCACCATCGCCGCCTTGATCATCTCTTCAGCCTGGTCAGGATAATTGAGCGCCACGAGGAGCCGCGCATGCCATCCGAGCTGTTCTGGCACGGGGGAAAGCGCGAGCGCCTCGTACGAGTAGCAGAGCGCCTCCTGTTCGCGGCCCTCGATGAACGCAAGGTTCGCTATCGAGCGCGCCAGCCGTGCGGCCTGCGCCGCGTTGCCCGCCTCCTTGAAGCGGGTGAAGGCGAGCTTCAGCCTATGTTTTGCGTCGGCGGTTGAGCCAAGGCTGTACTCGACGTCTGCAATGGCGGTCAGATAATTGGGGTCATCGGGGCTCTTCGCCAAGAGCTGCTCAAGAAGGACCTTTGCGTCGTCGCTTTGGCCGGTCTGGTTCATCGCCACGGCGAGGCTGTACTGGATGCGCGGATTGTGCGGCGTCGCATAATCGGCTTGGCGCAGCCGATTCTCGGCCTCAAGGAAGCGGCCCAGCTTTGAGTACGCCATCGCCTCCGTCACGAGCCCGGCGACGAGCAGGTCCTGTGACGAGGCAAATTCGCCGCCAGCGCCTGGCGCTGCGGGGACAGAGAATTCACGGTGAGAAGCTGGCAGCGCGCATGAGGCAAAGACACACGCGAGCGCCAACGCGAAGGATCGAGCTCCCATAGGGGACCTACCACTTAGCGCCAACAAATATGATTACGCCGATAGCCGCAACAACATACGTAATTTTGTCGCGGAGCGCAAAGACGAGGGGATCGTCATGCACAAGGCCGCGGCGGGCCAGGAGCCAGATGCGGCTGACCCAGTAGAGCAGCAGCGGGCATGCGAAGTAAACCACCTCGGGGGTCGAGTAGAGCTCGGCAATCTCCTTGCTGCTCACATAGAGGGCAAGGACGAGCACCGAGATGTAGGCGCTTGCTGAGCCAAACGAGGCTATCTGCTCGATATCGCCCACCGAGTACCCTCGCCCCCACGTGCGGCTCTCGTTTCGCTGCTGCAGCACCAGCAGCTCCGAGAAGCGCTTGACGCAGGCGAGGCTAAGAAAGAGGAACATCGAGAGGCCAAGGAGCCACTGCGAGAGATGGATGTTGGCTGCCACGCCACCTGCCACGACCCGCATGGTGTACAGGAACGCTAGGAGGATGATATCGACCAGCGCAAGCGCCTTCAGCCGAAAGGAGTATGCGCTCGTCAGAAGGAGGTAGATTGAGAGCACGACGAGGAACCCAAGGTTCACCGTCGCAGCGATACCAAACGATATGGCAAACAGCGCCGGCGTGAGGGCCATGGCGGTTGCAAGCGGCATGCGCCCCGCCGCGCACGGCCTCTTGCGCTTGCGTGGATGGAGCCGATCAGCCTCAAGGTCGAGGAGATCGTTCATCAGATACACCCCTGAGGCGCACAGGGAAAAGGCGAGCGCAGCCAACACCGTGTCGCGCAAGGCCGTGCCGTTGAGCCACTGGTGGGCAAGGACAATCGGGGCGAAGAGGAGCAGGTTTTTTAGCCACTGATGAACGCGAAGCGCCTTGAGCAGCACCGCTGGGGTAAATGCGGGCTTTGAGATGAGGTGCGCCCCTGGGCACGCGGCCTGTACCCTGCGCCCGAAGCTCGCGCTCGACGTCACGCACACAACGCTTGACGCTTCGCGCCATACCGCCAAGTCCGCGGAAGAGTCGCCAACGTACTCCCACGCCACGTCGCCTAGGTGAGCGTTGATGGCCTTAGCCTTTGCGGAGCCCTTAAAGTTAACCGTACCGTCTGTTGCGATTACATCGGACACAAAACCGAGGCGCTTCGCGACCCGTTCGACCATGGACCGGTGCGAGGCCGAGGCGAGCACGA
>CANIHJ010000060.1 GCA_947467385.1 Deltaproteobacteria bacterium
AAGCTCAAGGAGTACGGGCTTGCGTGAGCCGTTACCCTCGGTACGGGGATTTCGTACCCTCCACGCCCTGTCGATGGGTTACCCCCTTTTGCCTTTCTTGGACCTTAAATGGCCCCTTAGGCCCTAACCCTTTGGGGTGTGGAAAGGCTGTGGATAACTCGATTTCAACGGGCGAAAAATCGACCGTAAGTGACTGATTTCTGGTAGCGAAAAAGTTCAAAAAAACGGGCGGAAACCTGAACCATTTTATACAATAAGATATCAAAACAATTAGGGTTTTGCTTCCATCCGCCAATTTGAGAATTGCCCTTAAAATCCCGTAATCTAGAAGTATGCTGACGAAAGCGACCGTCGAGAGCCTTATCCCAATACTTCAAAGGGATGCTCGACGCGCGCTCTCCATGCGCGTTCCGGGCTTCTCCAAGCCCTATTTCTGCTCGTTTCTCCTGAAGGACATCGATACCTTCAACACGTGGGCCAGCAGCGGCTCTACGGGCCGCTCAACGACCGATCGTACTCGCACCGTGTGCTGCGACCTGCGCGTGGGCTCCTACGAGTACGACCAGGTGACCGAAGGGGGACTGAGAGAGCCTGACGAGGATCTTGAGAGCCACTCGTTCCACACTGTCCCGATCGATGACACGGCATTCGACGGCTTACGGCTCACTCTGTGGCGACTTTTGGAGAGCAAGTTCCGTGAGGCGCTCTCCGACTACAATCAGCGCCAGGCGAGCCGCATTAGCACCCCTGATCCAAACCAGAGCATTCGCTCCTTCACCCGGGTCAAGCGTGCTTCGTATCGCCGCTTCAAGCGGCTCGAAACGATCGACTATGAACAGTGGAGCAAGTTCTGCAAGCGTGCTTCGCTGTGGCTCTCAAGCCTTCCGCGCCTCTCGGGAAGCTGGGTTGAGTTTGACCTATCGCAGGAAACCCGCATTTTTGTCAGCACGGAAGGCTCTGTCACCGTGCAGAATTCGCAGGTTGTTTCGCTCAGCGCTAACCTGCATAAGCTGACATCTGAGGGATCGCGGCTTGAGCAAGAGCTCGTTATTAACGTAGGGGCAGAGCGAGAGCTCCCAGATCTCAAGCGCTTTAAAAAACTTGTGCTTGAAAAATATGACCGACTCATGCGCCTCTCTCGGGCCCGGAAGATCCATGCCTTCTCAGGACCGGTGCTGCTCTACCCTGGACCTGCGGGGCTTCTATTCCATGAGGCGGTCGGGCACCGCCTTGAGGGAAGCAGGCTGCTCGCTGCCGGCGAGGGCCAGACGTTTAGGGGGCAAGAGGGCAAGGAGATCTTAAAGCTTCCAATCACTATCCGTGATGACCCATCGATGCACTCCTACCGTGGGCAGCGCTGTGTGGGTGCCTACACGTACGATGACGAGGGCGTGCGGGCAAAGAATGCCGTACTGATCCAGGACGGGGTGCTCAAGGGGTTCCTTTCGACGCGCGCCGCGCACAAGAAAGAGCGGCACGAGTCGAATGGCCACGCCCGCACAAAGCATCACCAGCGCCCGATAAGCCGCATGGCGGTCACGATCGTTGAAAGCAAGAAGGGGCTGCCCTTTGAGCGACTTAAGGCGAAGCTCCTTCTTGAGATTCGCCGACAGAAGAAGCCCTTTGGCATGATCGTGTACGAAACCAACGGCGGCGAGACTGACACGACTAACTACGACTTTCAGGCATTCTCGGGCGACATTGCGTACGCGACGCTCGTCTATCCCAACGGGCGAGAGGTGTGCGTGCGTGGGGTCAACTTCGTGGGAACGCCTCTTCAGGCGTTGAGCAACATCATCGCTATCGGTGATACCCCAGAGCTCGACAATGGGTACTGTGGCGCAGAGTCAGGGCTCATTCCGATCAGTACAATTAGCCCAGCCGCTCTCATCAGCAATCTTGAGCTGCAGGGCAAAGAAGAGGAGCTTGTTACGCCGAGCATCCTGCAGCGGCCGAAGATTTTGCGCCGGCGGCCGAAGGCGAGGCAGCGCAGGCGCAGGCGGGCGCGTCGCTAGAGCCTCGTTTTCTTTGGTTATTTCTGGCCCAACGTAATTTCGATCGGCTGAGGATCGCTTATGAGGGCGAGTATCCAATTTTTTCTACAACTTTCTGAAACTGCGGGCGGGGCTTGGATCATCTTAACCTGTGGAAGTCCCATGGAGTAGGTATGTCCAGCAGTTCAAGCCAGCCGCGCCTCAACCGCCGCACCGTGACCCTTGATTCTGACAAGGTGGTAAAGGACGTTGCCACGCAGAGCGACGTGAGAATCATCCGTCCGCAGCGGCAGATCGAGTACCAGGACCCGTTCCTCGGGCACGTCTCGCCTCGCGCCGTTGAGGGCCTTCCGATCCTTCCCCCTTCCGCGCGCGCCTCAAAGGACACCAGCACGGTGCTCGTCATCAACGCAAGCCAGGGGCTCGCGCAAGAGATAACAGTTGAGCTCTCGCGAACCCTTCCGGGCGCAACGATCCTCTTTGCGCCGACGCTTCACCTGGCGCTCTGGATCTTAAAGCGCCGCAGCATCGACATTATCCTGTCAAGCTCGGTGCTGCCCGACGGCCCTCTGGCGAAGCTGCATGAGTTTCTTGAGCTTATGACCCCTCCTCCAGAGCTCGTTGTCATCAGCGATCTCACGACCACCCGCTCTGAGATCGGCTCGCATCCCGGCTACCGGTTTGTCGAGCTGCGGCGCGTCTCCATTCGGCAGCAGGTTGCGCCGAGTGACACCCAGCAGCCGGCTCCTGCCGCGAAGATCTCTGAGCTTGGCGCCGACATCCGCAACGACCTTAATAATCCCTTGCAGGAGATTGTGGCGATGGCGTTCGTAGCGCACTCGAGCCAGGGCCTGTCACCCTCTGCTGAGCAGGCGCTCTCCGCCATTCAGCGAGCCGCCACGAACATGGCGAGCGTAGTGAGCACGATTGAAGAGAAGATCCGGACGGCTGTCACATCCCGCTAACGAATGTCTTCACGAGTGGCCGCCGGCGCTTCGTGCGAGGCAAACGGACGAAATCCCTGGCCCATGTTCTTTTTGAAATCTCCCGAGTTGGTCCTCAATGCGTCGCGCTCACGGGACACTCGCGTTGGAACAGAGGTTTCGGGGACGAGCTTCTGGTGGGAAAGAATCGCAAGCAGGCGCTCGGCCGCCATACGGTGCGCAATCTCATTCGGGTGGCTATCAGCTCCGGGGATGACCTGGAGCCGCTCAGGCGGAATGCCTCGGTACACCGGGAGAAGGTCAAATCCGGCAATGCCCGCCTCCTTGAGCGTGCGGCCGATAATCTCGTGGGACTCCTTGAAGGGGTAGCGGTCATTGATCGGGAAATCAAAGAACGGAAAAACGATGGCGATAATGGGCACGCCGGCGTTCTTAGCGTCCTGAGCTATGACCCTAATAGCCGCGCTGAAGCGCTTGTAGGACTCCGGCTCCTTGTAGAACTTCGTGTGGTAGTCGATGTAGCGGCTGACGGTCAGTGAATTGTGGATGCGCTGGGCGACGAGGCCGGCGGTGCGCCACAGTTTAAAGAATGGCGATTCAAGCCACGGCGCCTCGAACAGCTCGCGCCGCTCCTCTGGAGTGAGCAGATGCGGCTCTGCGTCGTTGAGGGTGATCTCAAGGACAAGAAGTTCAAGGTCCTCCCGCAGGGCCCGGCGCACGAACTCGGTCTCTGTCTCGGTTGAGGCGCCGCTGACCCCGCGGTTGAGCACCTCTACTCGCGGCGCCTCAGGATTAAGGTTAAGCATCAACTCAAGTTGCTTGGGGAAGGTGTCCTTAAGCTGCAGGTGGGGCCCGAACGTAAATGAGTCACCAACTACGGCGATACGAAATGCTCCGGGGGCCTTTGGATGCCTGTTGCTATCCTGCAGCGTGCCGGCGTCCGCCGGCATAAAGAAAGCGTACGGGCGATCGCTCCATGCTGGGCGCTGTTTCTTGCTACTCGGAGGCGAGCTGATGAGACGGACTGCTCCCTCAAGCCCTAGCGCGCTCAGAAGGACCCCAAAAAAAACGAGAAGGAGCTTCGCCTTCGTTGATACCTGAGCGGGACTATTTGCTTCCATGGCAGAAGGAAGAGGCTATCTTCTTAACGCGACAGGGTAAAGCTAGTCGCAGAAGCTAGGGCGAGGCGCTGCCGTATCCTATTGAAGCTACGCCTTCTGCGGGGGCACGCCGGGCTGAATCCTCATCGGGCGCCCCTTGAGCGAGTACCCTGATAGGATATCGTAAGATTTGAGCCGTTGCCTATGTCGTGCCAGACCCGCCAGAACATCCCTTCACCTGACGCCACGTGGCGCGCTGCAAGCCTCGATCGTGCCCACTGCCTCCTTTCTGCAGGCGACCAATCGCTCATATCCGTAATGCAAACGCTCTCGATTCTCGCCGCGCAGCTACAGAGCATCAGCTCTTTTTTCGCCGGCTCGCTACGCCGCCCCTACCTCCCGCAGCGCGAGAACTTTGAGGAACGGCGCAAGCTCGGTCCTGTTCCGGGAACAATCACGTGCGCTGATGGCCTTCCAAACCAAACGGCATGCTTCGGCTGTGCTGATGGAACGATACTCGTTATTACTCCCGATCGCTCGGAGCATAAGCTCCTTCTGCATGCCGGAGGTGTCGCGGCCCTACGGGCCATCGACGAACGGTCCTTCGTCTCATCAGGAAAGAACGGAACCATTCTCGTGTGGCAGAGAGTTAACGGGCAGAGGTGGTCTGCCCGATGCCTCCAAGGGCATAACGGCGCTGTGCGCCTCATCGAGCCGTTGCGCGATGGGCGTATCGTCTCCGCGGGCGAAGACGGAACAATTCGCCTCTGGGAATGCGGTCCGATCAGCGACTGGAGCTGTAAGATTATTCGCAGCGAGAACGATCCGATCTGCTCCCTCTCAGTTTCTCCGGCAGGACGCATAATTGCGGCCACACGCGGGCAACTCCTGCTCATCAGCACTCCGGAATCAGACAGCTCGTGGCGGCATGAGAGGCTATCCTGCTCGGCCGGGCCGGCCACATTTGTGCGAGACCTCCCCGACGGTCGCATCCTGTCCGGAAATTCTGGCGCTGCTTCCATGTGGACCCCGCGGTGGGACGGATCCTGGATTGAATCGCCCCTGCCTCACCTTCAGCACGCCCAGCCCTTTCCTGACGGCCGGGTGCTCTGCGCTGACGAGCACCTGCATTTTGGCATCTGGAGGTGCAGCGCCAATGGCGACTGGCAGCAGGATACCTGGAGTCCCTCGAGCAGCTCCTTCAAGCTCACAGTGCTTGCTGGCGGAGAGGTCCTTGAGCAGTTCGGCTACCTCGACGAGGGCGATTGGATCGAGCTCATGAAAGTGACTCAGTTTAAGCCCGATGGCTCAACTCGCCACTACACTTCGTACTGGGGTAGGGGCCAAGAGCTCCCCCAAGGTTCCGGAAAAAGCCCTGAAGAGTACGATCCTGGATTCCTCCTGAGTGATGGCGGCTTTGTCCTCCTTAAGGACAGCGAGGCGCTCTACTACAACTGGGAAAACCCCTGTCAGTCATGACTTTCCCCCTTTTTCGGCCTGCCGATCCTTGGCGAACGTGCCCGAACTCCATACTCCCGCTCCAGCGAATCCAGAAAATCCTCGGAGCCTGTCGGCAAATCTCGACTTGTGCACATTCGGAGTTGCTTGACGTGCTCCGGATCGGACTGCTCTTCCAGCCACTGAGAGACATCCGCCCTACATGCGATGCGAAGGCCATAAGGGCCTTCGGTGTTGACATAGGGGTTTCTGCTGTTACCGCAGTGCGCCGATGCGCTTGACCACGCATAATCTGCCGGATGCGCCACTAATCGCGCCTCAACTGGATTGCGGTAGATGTATCGAAGGGCAACCCAAAAATAGGTGTCATCGACCGGACTGGAGAAAAACTTCGCCTGCCAGAGGTGTCCGCTCCATTTATTTCGGGCGTTGATATATTCCGCATACCTTTTGTGCGTCATTTGGAACGTCCATCGCAGGGAGTCCTTCTCATGGGGAACAGCTAAGTGATGCACGTGATTAGTCATTAAAGTGTACGCCAAGAGCTCAAGACCGTAACGTTGCGCGTGGAGAGTGAGCAACTCCAGGTATACGGACCGGTCCCCCGGGGTGAAAAACACATCCTGACGTCTGCCGCCACGTTGGGTGACGTGATGGGGCAATAATTGAATTACGGTTCGAATATCCCGCGACACACACACTTATCGAGTCCTGGCTTGGACAGTTTCGTGTGGTGTGTAGAAAAAGTCAGAAAGTCATGACTGAC
>CANIHJ010000061.1 GCA_947467385.1 Deltaproteobacteria bacterium
CATAACGATGCGCTCGCCGAACTGCGTCGGCACGGTTGACACGCGGATGTCAACTTCCTTGCCGGCGATCTTGAGGCCGATGCGGCCGTCCTGGGGCAGGCGCTTTTCGGCGATGTTGAGGCCGGCCATGACCTTGATGCGCGAGATGATTGAGGCCTGGAACGCCTTTTCCTCGGATGCCACGTCGTACAGGACACCGTCGACGCGAAAGCGCACCTTGAGCTTGTCTTCAAAGCTCTCGATGTGAACGTCGGAGGCCCGCTCAGAGCTGGCCTTGAAGATGATGGCGTTGACGTAGCGGATAATCGGGGCATCGTCGTCGTCCGAGTCAGTCACGTCGATCTTGAGCTGGCTGCTCAGGTCATCCGGATCGTCCTTGTTGCTGGAGTCGGAGAGATTACTTGAGCGGTCGCTCATGAGGCTTGTGCGGATCGAGTTGATCGCCTTTGTAACCTCCTCAGGCGAGGAAACGATGACCCGAATGGGCCTCTCGTAGCAGATGCGGAGCTGCTCAATCGCCTCCACGTTCAGAGGATCCGCGGTTGCCACGATAACAACTGAGTCATCGCCGCCGATCGGCACCGTCAGGAACTGGCGGCCCCAGGAGCCGGCGATGCGGTCGAAGTCTCCACGCACCGGATTGCGTGGTGGGGCGGGGTCAGGAAGCCGATCCGTATACTGCAGGCCGAGCAGCTGCGCCATGACGCGCCCCTGAGACCCGATTATCGAGTTACCGGGGACCGCTGCAGCGGGAGATGTCGGTGCTTGGGGTGAGCCTGAACTCATTTGCCAGTTCCTTGTAGCCAGGTAGCGTTTCCAAGGTTCATTATCTCGTACGGTGACAGCGAGTGCCAGCTCTTTGGCTGAGCCGAGCCGCCACCGCGGGCTGGGGTGCCGTGCACCACACTCTTGATCTTCACCTGAATCCGCTGGCCATTCCAGATGTATGAATAGGTTTGGCCCGCCTTGAAGAAGGCTTTCGCCCGTGACGAGCTGTCATGAGGCAGGAATAGCCCGGCTGTCTTGGCGCGCGCCCCCTCAAGGAACGGCAGATCCTTCACGTAGTCGGCCTTGTTGGTGAGCTCAAGGAGCACGTAGGTGCCTTGGGGCAGGGCGTGGGCTTCGGGCTCGATGGCCGAGCTCTTGAGGGCCCCGTGCGGTTCCGATGAGGTGGGCAGGGAATTGAGGTCGATTACCTCCGACTCCTTTTTGGTCGGGGTTGTGGTCTCAAGCTGAATCACCCCGTCCTTTGAGCCGTCGAGCACGATCGTAGTGCTGTCGGCTGGCTGGACCCGCTCCTGATTGTTACGGGCCGACTTCGCCATCCTCTCAGGCGCCAGTACCGTGCCTGGCTTCGGGCCCTCATAGGGGGCTGTCTCGGCAACCTCATCGATGTGTGGATCCTCAAGCAGGTCCCTCCGGCGCGGTGCCACGTCGTATGCGGCGATTACGTCCTTCATGTGTTCGCGGCCCTCGATTGTCGCATCGCGCGCATCGTACTGGTCCTTGACGATGCGGGGCAGGAGGAATATGAGCAGATTCTTCTGCAGCCGGACGGACGAGTTGGCTTTAAACGCATGCCCGAGCACGGGGATATCCTTGAAGTACGGGATGCCGTCGTCCGATTCGGACACGTCATCTGCGATGAGGCCTCCGGTCACAATCATCTGCCCATCTTTCGCGATGATCGTCGTGTCGCTCTGGCGCTTGGTTGTCGTGGGCCCAAGAGAGGAGTTGATTGTCGACGGTATCACAGCTGACACCTCGGTGAAGACCTTAAGAGTTACATAATCACGCGAGCTGATCTGCGGCGTGATGCGAAGGGTGATACCGACATCCTGACGGTCGACCGTGTTGAAGGTGTTGTTAAGGTTTGTGGCATTGGTCGATGTGCTCGCCAGGAATGGAACGTTTTGTCCAACGACGATCTCGGCCTCCTCGTTGTCGGTGGCCAGGATCGTTGGGGCGCTCAGCACGTTAACGTTGTTGTTATTCTGCGCAGCCGAGATAAGGAGGGACTGCGTCGGAATAGTGATATTGCCCGGTAGGGTGAGGGAGCCAGAGCTCGCCGCGGCAAGGGTAAAGCCCTGCAGCGCCTTGGGATCAAAGAAGAGGCTCTGCAGGCTTCCGTTCGCCGGGGCGAAGTCGCTTTTTATGAGCCCGCCACCGTCAGATCCGCCGGTTGAGGTGAGGAAGCTCATGCTTTCGCGGATGTTGTCGTCGATTGAAACCTCAAGGAGGGTGGCCTCGACCAGAGCCTGCCTGCGCTTGACGTCGATCTGGGTAAGGAGGGTGCGTATCTTTTCGTAGTCAGGCTTGCTGGCCGCGATGATGAGTGAGTTTGTCGCCGGATCCGCAGTGATGGAGATGTTCTCCCCAAGCTTCGCGCTCGTCGGCCCGGAAGACTTCTTCGAGCTGCGGGACTTCTTTCCGTCAACAGATGTTGCTCCCGAGTCGCTCTTTCCGGAGGGACTGCCCTCGAGGCCTGGCTGGTTGTCGCCAAGCATTCCGCCTTGGTAAGAGTTTCCGCCCGAAGCGCCACCGCCGCCGACGAGGCCTGCAAGCACCTGAGTCAGCTCTTCTGCGTTTGCATGTTGGCAGCGATAGACATAAAACTTGTTTCCGGACAGGTCGATCTTGCTGTCCAGCTGCGAGATAAGCGCACGGATGCGGGCCGTTGTCTCATCGTCCGCGACGACGATGATTGAGTTCGTTCTCTGATCGGGAAGGATCTTGGGCTCAAGCCCCCTGGCAGACACGATGCGTCCGCCGGCCCTGGTTGCTGCCGCAGCGGCATTGGCGCCTCCGGCAGGCTGGCCTGGCTCACCCATGCTGGCGCGAACTGGGTCGAGTGAGCCCCCCTCCTTTTTATTTCCCTCGCCAAGGATGTCGTTGAGCTTCTCGGCGATATCCTCAACGTCCGCATGCTTAACGGGGATGATCGTCATCTCGCGGTTGGAGAAGGGGACGTCAAGCTCATCGACGAGCTTCACGAGGCGCTGAATGTTGTCTTCACTGTCAATTACAATAAGGGAGTTGGTGCCAGTATAGGCGTTAACGAGCCCGTCAGGAGAAACAAGCTGTGAGAGGATCTGCTGGATGTCCTGCGCGTTGACGTACTTGAGGCTGACCAGCCTTGTGACGACCGCTGCCGAGGGCTTGTCGGCCCCGCCGTCCGTGATAGTTGGGATAGTTGACTGGCGCGCCTCCTTTGACGGAACGATCTTCCAGAGGTTGTCGCCAATGGGCACTGAGGTGAATCCCTTGAGGGCCAGCACGGAGTCAAGAATGCGGAGCGCCTCGTCGGGGGAAACCTTGCCCGGCAGGTAGATGGAAACCTTTCCGCGAACTTTCTCGTCGAGGATGTAGTTGCGCTTGGTCTTGCGCGAGAAGATGCGCACGAGCGCGGCGATATCGGCGTTCTTGACGTTGATTTCAGTGTTGGCGTCCTTGCCGTACTCCTTCTCGTTGACTCCGCCCTCTTCAGCGGGGGGGGCAGGCTGGGCGAGGATGTCCTGGGCTGGCGCGGAGAGCAGCGCCATGGAGCTTGCGAGAATGAGGGAGAGTATGCGCTGCGCTTTCATGGGTTACCTTATGGTGTACCTAAATTCCCTGTCCTGCTTGTCTCGCTCGAGCGTCAGTGAGATCGAGCGTTCCTGCTTCAATTGCTCAAAAAGCTTTAGAGCCTGAGAGATGTCCCCGAGGCTGTTTCCGTTGATCGACTTGAGTATGTCGCCATTCTTGAGGCCGATCTTCTCGTATAGACTTCCGGTCTTGATGGCGAAGAGTCTCAAGCCGATTGAGCGGCCCTCCTTGAAGTACGGCACGGCCCGTGCCTGGGTGAGGAGCATCGGAAGGTTCTCAAGTCCCTTGTCGAGTTCCGCCTCGTCCACAACGAAGTCGTCCCCATTCGACGAGATCCCGCCGCCGGGACCGCCGTCTCCGCCCCCGAAGTCGTCGAGCTTGAGCACCTCAATCTTTCCTGCGCGCTCCACCTCAACGCGATCCTGCATGATCTTCTTGAGGGTCGCCTGCCCGAAGACGGACTGCTCAAGAAGGAACATGTCCTGAGTCTGCTTTTTCTTGTCCTCAATAATCGCATATGGCTCTTGGCCGCCGGCGATGAAGGTGCCGATCAGGGTCAGCATAAGCGGGGTCTGGGGCGGGGTGGCCGGCCCGGTTGCCTCCTGCTTTTCGACGCCGAGCTTTCCAAAGCCCGCGAAGGCCGACACCTTGGTCCAGTCCCGGTCGCTGTTGAAGGGGCTCTCCACCTGCTCGGTCGAGGCTGCCTTAATGGAGGAGATCTTGCTGGCGAGCTCGCCCTCAAGGCCCTTCCGCGTAAGCGTCTCCTGAATAAAGGTAAAAACGAGGACGAGTCCAAGAACGATGCCGATGCCGACGCATAAGAACTGGACGCCTCGCACGAAGAGCGCAATGTTCTGCCGCCGCAGAAAACGGCCGGCAACGACGTTAAAGTCGAGCCCTTTTAATGACTGTAGCGAGAGCGATACGTTCACGGCGTTTCTTAAAAACCTTTAAGACTTCTGTGACTAGCTACCATCGACGGCGCGAAACCAACAGCATTCGGCGCCTTCGCGGCAGGGCCTGGAAGGAAGTAGATCCCACCCATCCCATCGCGGATAAGATGAGGTAACGCTGTTCTAAGTTGGTGAAATCTGCAGGGGAGGCCAAAAAAAGGCTCTACTGCGGTTCCGCGGCATCAAACGGGAAAAAAATGCCGCATAAGGGCGCTTAGCGCTGCACCACGGTAAGTACGATGCGCGAGGGGGTCGCGCGGGTTGTCAGAATGACGCTTGAGCTCGTGCGAAGCGATATGCGGCCTCCTTGAGAGACAAAGAGGTCGCCCTGGCCGAAGCAATCGTAGGAGGGCTGCCCGGACCTGGCGGCGAGATAGGGCACCTCTACCACACCGTTGGATGGATGCAGCTCCTCTATCACGCTGCCAGGCTCATACTCCGCAGGGAAGCTCGAGAGCTGCACAACGGCATACGGAATCTTCGACGAGTCGCACTGTACCCCCTCAACAACGGAGATCTCCTCCTCTATGATTTCGGCCGGCTCTGCCTCGCGCTCATGGGCAACAACAGCCGCCTCGGCCTGTGCCTCATTGGCCTGTGTGACGAGATCCGCCTGTGGAAGTGGCTCAAGGGGGATCTCCTCGGAGATGTTCTTGAACTCTCCAGCGTTCATACGGCTGCCCCAGCGTTCCTTGAACATCTGTTGGCGCGCCTTGACGGCGTCCGGATTCCCGGTGCGCTGGTAAAAGTCGATGATGAATTGGTCGTAGGCCGTAAGCTCATCGAGCACCGGTGTGCGCTCGCTCCGAGCCGCAACGCCGTAGGGCGTGTGTGAGTAATCGGCCTCAAGCTCATCGTAGAGGAGCAGGGAGCGCTCAAGCGGCTGCCGATCGCGGCCGATCCCCTGGGCTGACGCAAAGTGCGCCCGGGCTGCCTGAAGCTTTACGTATGGGGTGTCGACGCTGCCGGGGAAGTTTTTGAGGAACTCCTCGTACGCCGCGGCCGCCTTATCCATCGCGCTGTTGTAGTAGAATGCGTCGGCAGCCTTGATCGCCGCCCATTGGCCGTAAGCGCCGAGGGGGTAGCGGTCGCGGAGCGACACGAGGGAATCCTGCGCAGCGCTGTATGCCTTAGCCTGGTACACCCGCTTGGAGGTCTGGACCAGCTCCGCCTCCGGTTCGTCCGTAAGCTTTGCGGAGTCTTCGGACTTGATCTCTTTGGCCTCCTCGTCGTCATCGCTGGAGGAGGAATCCTCGTTCGAATCCTCCTCCTGATCATTTGCCGACTCTTCCGTTTCCTCCGCGCCTTCGGCCGGAGAGCCCGACTCGGGCCACAAAAAGCAGCCGTTGATGGCGAGCATCCAGTAGCAGGCCATGATGGCCACAGAGAGGCGCC
>CANIHJ010000062.1 GCA_947467385.1 Deltaproteobacteria bacterium
CCACGCGCTCTCTTCAGCCGAGGCAACGCGAACCGGGGCGAAACTTCCTGAAACGATTCCGCTCACACTGCTCCGATCTCTTTCTCGATAATTCCGGCCAGGTCCGTCGCGTGCTTCCTGCACTGGTCCTCGTCCTCGCACTCAACCATGACGCGCACCTTGTTCTCAGTGCCGGAGTAGCGCACGAGCACCCGTCCGGTATGCCCAAGCTCCTTCTCCTTCTGGGCGATCGCCTGGACGAGCGCCGGGATGCTCTCAAGCGGCGGCTTCTGCGCCACTTTTATGTTAATGAGCTTCTGCGGGAAGGTCACAAACGGCGCAGCGAGCTCTGAAAGCGACTTGCCCTTGCGGCACATCACGGCCATCACCATAAGGGCCGTGAGCATACCATCGCCGGTCGTTGAGTAGTCAGAAAAGATCGTGTGACCCGACTGCTCTCCGCCGACCTGGCAGCCTTGGCGCAGCATCTCCTCAAGCACCGCACGATCGCCGACTCCGGTCCTAACCACCGAGATGCCGTGGCTTCCAAGCAGCTTGTCGAGCCCAAGGTTCGACATAACCGTCGCAACCACAGAGTTCTTGCGCAGCAGCCCGCGCTCAAGCAAGTCGAGCGCGCAGATGGCCAGCAAGATGTCGCCGTCGAGCACCCTGCCCTTCTCGTCAACGAGGATGCAGCGGTCAGCGTCGCCATCAAGCGAGATGCCGAGGTTAAGGTTCTGCTCAACGACGAGCTTGCCCACCACCTCGGGAAAGAGGCTTCCGAAGCCAGCGTTAATGTTTCGTCCACTCGGGCTAACCCCGCGCGAGACCACCTCTGCCCCGAGCTCCGTTAGCGTCTGCGGTGCCACGACGTATGCAGCGCCGTTTGCGCAATCGAGCCCAACCTTGAGCCCCTCAAGCGACAGCTCGCGCGGAAAGCTCTCTTTGAGGTACACCGTGTAGCGCCCAACCGCGTCGTTAATTCGAGCTGCCTTGCCGATGTGGCCGGCATCGGTTGCCTTTCCGTCGAGAACTCCGGGCTCAAGCAGCCGCTCGATCTCGTTCTCAAGCTCATCCGGGAGCTTAAATCCGTCAGATCCGAAGATCTTTATGCCGTTGTCCTCAAACGGGTTGTGCGATGCCGAGATCACGATCCCCGCGTCTGCGCGCATGCTCTTGGCAAGGTACGCAACGCCCGGGGTCGGGATCGGGCCGCTCAGCATGAGGTCGGCACCCATTGCCGTTATTCCAGCGGCGAGCGAGCTCTCAATCATGTAGCCCGACAGGCGCGTATCCTTGCCGATCAGGATGCGCCGCTTCTTCTCGCCGCGCATGAACACCTGCGCGACAGCCTTGCCAAGGCGCACGAGGGTCTCTGGGTCGAGCGGAGAAACCCCAGCCACCCCGCGAATTCCATCCGTTCCGAAATATCGTCTCTCTGATGTCATAGTACCTCACCCAACTTGAATCATTTTATTCCGCGCTTACCGCTTCTTGGAACTCTGGCTCTTTGCTGTACCCTTCGAGGGTCCGTTATACCAGATAGTCACCTGCGCCGGAGACACCTTAACGAGCTTAGTGCCCTTGGGAATCTCAACCTGCACATCGATCGGCTCTCCGGAGCGCTCTGGCATCTTCCCCAGCGTAAGGAACGGGAGAATCTCTTTCGGAGAGAGCTCCCCGACCATCTCCTCGGGCCCCATGAGCGTCACCTGCACCGCCCCCGGATTGAATTTAATCCACTTCCTGTCGAGATCCGTCCGCAGCTCAATCGGCCTGGCGGCAAACTGCCGCTCAACCGGCTTCGGCTGGACCTCGACGGAGGCCGCAACGCTCGACACCGAGAGGGTTGATAGCGCTCCTGGCCTGCGCAAGTTAAGCGTTACCCGTTCAGATTCCTTGATGTCCCGCAGGTCAAGCGGCTCCGTCTCAACCGAGCGCAGCTGCTTAATCTCGGAGCGCGGCCCTCGCACCGTCACCGTTCGCGGGTCAACCTCAATGCCGACAAGCTCAATCTCCTTAGAGAGCGAGCCGAGCTGTGGCACCTCAATCTTGATGGCCCGCTCCTCCACGCTTTCAAACACAAGCTCCACCTCTGGCGGATCCATGGCAAGGACGCTCACCGACGGGGGAAGAGAGATGTCGCTGCTCATGAGCTGTGCCACATACTTTCCCTCGACATCATCAGGCAGCTTCAGCCGAAGCGCCGGCGGGGAGGCTGCGACCTCACCGATCAGGAACGATGGGCCCTTAACCGTCACCTGAATCCCCTGCTTCATGCGCTTAACAAGCACCTTCTCCGCCGGCGGATTTCGTATCTCGATCGGCACAAAGAGGCTGACGACGCTCGTATTACTCGCATCCTGCAGCGAGTAGGCAAGCAACATGGCCGCGATGAGCGAGATGAGCTTAAGTGAGAGGTTGCGCGTCATGCGGCGCCCCCATCAACAAGGCGCGTCGTTGCCGTCATCGCCGCGAAGCCTCCATCGTTCTTCTCAAGTAGCTCCTGGAGCGTCGCCGCATCGAGGTTGCGATAGAACTTACCCTCAATGATAAGAGTAATCGCCCCCGACTCTTCCGAGGTTACGATCACCATCGCATCCGTTCGCTCGGTCAGCCCTAGGGCAGCACGATGACGGGTCCCCAAGTTCGGATCGAGGTCCGGATTGAAGCTGAGCGGCAGCACGCACCCTGCCGCCTTGATGCGGGGGCCCTCGAGGATTACCGCCCCATCATGGAGCGGCGACTCCTTGACGAATATGCTGTAGAGCAGCTTGCGGCTCAGGTCGGCGTTGAGAGTTACCCCCTCCTCCATGAACTCCTCAAGACCCACATCGCGACGAATCACGATGAGGCTCCCAAGCTTGGCCTTGGCCAGCTTGCTCACGGTGACCGCTACCTCCTCGAAGTGATTGTGCGCAGCCTGCCGCTGCGGCTGCGCAAAGAGGAACGGTTTCACACCCACCTTGGTAAGCGTGCGCCGAATCTCGTCCTGGAATATGACCACGATGACCAGAATGATTGAGTTAAGGAAGTTGTCAATTAGCCACGCCACCGTGACGAGCCCAAGCGGCTTGGCGAGCACGTACACCAGCGCTATGGAAGCAAGCCCGACCAGCATCGGGGCGGCGCGCGTCCCGCGTACGATAAGGAGCGCTCGATATATGATGAAGGACACAATCAGGATATCGAGCGCCTGGACGAACAGGGATGTCGACACTCCAAAGACGCTGTATCCCATACCGAAACACAAAAAATCCTATCAGCCCGCCGAGGCGAAGCTACGCAGCAACCGAAACCGTTCCCCCTTGCTCGCCCGAACCGCCCGGGCCGCCCTGAGGCCCTGGCGAGAGTGACTCTCCACGCACGAGGCGCTCTATGTCCTCGGAATCGAGGGTCTCCTTCTCCATGACCGCTTTGGCCAGCCGGTGCAGGACATCCTCGTGCTCGCCGACGATCTTTTTAGCGATCTCGTACTGCGAGTCGAGGATGCGCTTCACCTCCCGGTCGATATCAAGCTGAATCGCTTCCGAGTGCTCGCGCGACTTGCCGATCTCTCGGCCGAGAAACACATGCTCTTCCTTAGTGTTGTAGTGGATCGGCCCGAGCGCCTCGCTCATGCCCCACTCGCATACCATGCGGCGCGCGATCTCTGTCGCCCGCTGTATGTCGGAGCTTGCGCCCGTGTTCATCTCGTTAAACACGAGCTCCTCGGCAACGCGCCCGCCAAAGAACACCGCAAGCTGGTCCATCCAATACGAACGTGAGTAGGTGTGCTTGTCCGCCTCAGGAAGCTGCTGCATCAGCCCCAGCGCCATTCCGCGCGGGACGATGGTAAGCTTGTGGACGGGGTCTGCGTTTGGAAGCTTCTTGGCAACGAGGGCGTGCCCTGACTCGTGGTAGGCCGTCGTGAGCTTCTCCTTCTCGGAAAGGAGCATCGAGCGCCGCTCAGCGCCCATCATGACTTTATCTTTTGCGTATTCAAAGTCGCTCTTCTCGACCACGCTCTTGTTCTTGCGCGCCGCATACAGCGCCGCCTCGTTGACCAGTATCTCAAGATCCGCACCAGAAAAGCCCGGGGTTCCGCGCGCGATCGTGTTGAGGTCGACGTCTGGAGCAACCGGCACTCGCTTCGTGTGCACCTTGAGTATCCCAAGGCGACCGTTGAGGTCTGGCCGCGACACGACAACTCGGCGGTCAAATCGTCCGGGCCGGAGCAGCGCCGGATCGAGCACGTCGGGCCGGTTCGTAGCCGCAATAAGTATCACGCCCTCGTTGCTCTCAAAGCCATCCATCTCAACGAGCAGCTGGTTGAGGGTCTGCTCACGCTCATCGTGACCACCCCCCATGCCTGCGCCGCGGTGGCGACCCACTGCGTCGATCTCGTCGATAAAGATGATGCACGGCGCGTTCTTCTTGCCCTGAATAAAGAGATCTCGCACGCGCGAGGCACCGACCCCCACAAACATCTCAACGAAGTCCGATCCCGAGATGCTATAGAACGGCACCCCGGCTTCGCCCGCAATCGCCTTGGCGAGAAGCGTCTTTCCCGTTCCAGGTGAACCGATCAGGAGCACCCCCTTCGGGATGCGCCCGCCAAGGCGCGTGAACTTTTTGGGGTCCTTCAGAAAGTCGATTATTTCCTCAAGCTCTGCGCGCGCCTCGTCGATGCCGGCCACGTCCGCAAAGGTCACCTTCTGCTGGCTCTCAGTCAGGAGCTTAGCCTTGGACTTCCCAAAGCTCATTCCCTTGCCGGCGCCCATCTGGACCTGCCGCCAAAAGATAAACCACACTCCAAGCAGCAATATCATCGGAAGAGCGTTGACGAGGAACAGCAGGTACGAAGACTGGTCGCCATCCTCCTGCACGGTAATATTGACCCCCTTTCCGACAAGCTTTGGCACCAAGGTGTCATCCTTCGGCGACACCGTCATGAAGGGCTGGAACTTGCCAGAGGTGTTGCGGTATTCGCCGTAGATCGAACTACCGTCCATGCGCACCTCTCGCACGTTATCCTTGTCGACCTGCTGGAGGAACTCGCTGTAGCTCAGGCTCTCGGCATGCTCATTGCTCTTCTTGGCAACGCTCCATACGCTGAGCGCCAAGATGATAATTGCGATCCAGAATACTCCGTTCTTCGTCACGAAACGTAACCTCCACTGTCACCGCCACGCCTTGGGCGGTGCTCCGTTCTTTTTTTGGGGCTAAGGCTCTGCGCTTTCCAGCCTGGCGGCCGGAGCGCACTCGGGCTCAATCGAAACCCGGTCCCTACGCCAGTATAGGAAGCGCTTTCTTCGAATAAAATTCAAAAAAAGCCGGCGCCCCCCACGGGCGAGCGC
>CANIHJ010000063.1 GCA_947467385.1 Deltaproteobacteria bacterium
ATGCCATGCGCGATGCGCACCGGCGCTGGACGGAGAAGCGCCTGGAGCTTGAGCGGCTGCAGGAAGCTCGCGCCAAGGGCGCAGTACGCCGCGAGGACCTTGAGGCGGTCATCGCCGAGATGTCGGCTATTGCTAAGCTAAAGGCGGGCCGCCGTGCTGAGCTTGAGCGCGAGATTAAGCGCATCGGCAACGCCGAGCGCCTCATTTCCGTTGGCCAGCGGGCACTTGAGCTTATGTCGGGCGATGAGGGAATCACGCTTGGCATGAAGGAGCTCGCCGGCTCGATGCAGGAGCTGGTGCGGCTTGATCCGGGCGCAGCCCCGATATTTTCTGAGTTTGAGTCGGTGCGCGATGCCCTCTCCCGCAGCGAGATCTCGATTAGCCGCTTCGTGAATTCGCTCGATGTCGACGCGGAGACCCTTGAGTCGCTGCGCGAGGAGCTGTCGGAGATAGCGCGCCTTGAGCGCAAGCACCGCACCGATGACGCCGGGCTCGTTGTGCTGCGCGACGCTGCACAGCGCGAGCTGGACGCCATCTCCGGTGGCGAGGGATACGGCGAGCTTGAGCGCGAGGTCGCGGCGCTCCTTGATGCCGTGATGAAAGCCGGGAAGGAGCTGCGCAAGGTGCGCACCGCCGGAGCCAAGCAGCTGTGCAAGGCTGTGGCACAGGATCTGGCCGAGCTCAACATGCGCGACGCGACACTCGACGTGCGCTTAACCGAGTGCGACCCCTCACCAACCGGACTCGACAGGGTCGACTTTCTCATCTCAACCAACAAGGGACAGCCGTACGCCCCGCTGGCGGCGATCGCCTCTGGCGGCGAGCTTTCGCGTGTCATGCTCGTCCTAAAAAAAATCCTGCGCGAGCGCTCCGGGGTGAATGTGCTTATATTCGATGAGGTCGACACGGGCATCTCGGGTGGGGTCGCCCGCTCCGTTGGGCAGATGCTGAAAGAGATCTCCGGCCGCTCTCAGGTCGTGTGTATCACCCACCTGCCGCAGGTGGCCTCCCTCTCTGACCGGCACTTCCTGGTCAATAAAGAGGTTGGAGACCGTGCCATCACCGTGGTGAAACAGCTCTCTGAGGATGAGAAGGTCGACGAAATTGCAAGAATGTTAGCTGGTTATAAGATCACTGAGGCCTCGCGCGCATCGGCCCGAGAGCTGATCGGATCGAAGTGATTCAAGCTGTAACAGTTTGATCCGAATCCTGAAATTTGCCCCTCTCATTTGGATAAGGTAGCGTCTGGAGTTGGCCAACCATGACCCCGCTTGGGTTTGGAGGCAGGATAGGGCTGCATGACGACCGTCCAAAAAAGGGATTCCTTCCGCATAGTTTTGGCGCGCTGCCTGCGTTACGGGGTGAACTCCGTTAAGGTGCCGGCTCGGCTGGCCCTGATCGGTGGCCTAAGCTTCGGTGTCGCCGCCGGGGTGGCAACCTTTGCGGCCGGAAGCTTCTTTACCAACCTGATCCAGCAGGCCCGGGACGTCTACACCGTGTACCGCCTGACCGGCGAGCGAGACGAGCTTGCGGCCTCAAACCAGCGCCTTGAGCGCGAGGTTAAGGCACTCCAGCACGAGTACGCCCGCAAGGTTGAGTTTAGCCAGGAAGTGCGCGCCAAGCTCTCAAGCCTAGAGAACACCCTGATCACTGCCGGTGCGATGAGCCTCTTCGGAGATGGAGATTCTAAGGCCAAGCAGAAGGCAGCCAGCAAGGACAAGGACAGCGACGAGCCAACAAAATCAGGCTCGCTTGCGGCCATTCTTAAGTCCTCCGAGCTGCAAGGCCGCGCAGGCAAGGCTGATACCGACACATCAAAGTGTGCCAGTGGTGAGGGCTGCATCGCCGGTGCGCGCAAGCAGAAGATCTCGATTAGCACCGACGCGGAGGAGGACGAGCTCATCGTTGCCCCACTCAACGCCCTCTTTGATGCTGAGCTCGTGCGCAGCCAGGAGGAGAGCCTTATCGACTCCCTCGACTACTTCTCGTCTATCTCCGAGCGCCTTCCGATCGGCACGCCCGTCATCGGCCGCTACACATCGGGCTTCGGTTACCGCTCATCGCCGTTCTCAAGCCGATCGTCGTTTCACCAGGGCATCGACGTCTCGATCCCGCGCGGCGCAAAGGTCGTTGCCACCGGAGCCGGAGTCGTAAAGACAGTTGAGTATCAAGGCCACTATGGCCTCACCGTCGACATTCAGCATACTCCCGACGTGGTGACTCGCTACGCGCACCTTTCAAAGGCAACTGTGCGCGTCGGCCAGGCCGTAGACCGGGGAGACCGCATCGGACTCTCTGGCAGTTCCGGTCGCGCCACTGGGCCGCACGTCCACTATGAGGTGATCTACAAGGGCGTTGCGCGCAATCCCAAGCCCTTCGTCCTCCTTGCCGACTCGGTCGGCGACGTTCTGTAGCCCCCAAAGCCTAGTTTTCAGGGACCTCTGAGCGGTGGATGCCGAACTGCTTGCCACAGCGCGGGCAGGTTATTTGCAGCTCCTGGTCGTCCCCATAGAGCTCCTTCACCGCGTCTGGCGACATGCTGCGGAAGAAGGGAAGCAGCTTGTCAGCCGAGCAGTCGCACGAAAACGCAAAGTGCACAGTGCGCATCGGGCTGCGGGTAATATCCGTCGCCGTCGCCACGGAACTGATGTCGACCGAGCGAATCCACTCCTCATCGAATTCCGGAAGCGCCACAAGCCCGATTGCGGTGTCGCTATTGTCTGACAGCTTAAGCCTAAGTGGATACTGCTCGCTCTGCGAGTAGAACTGCTCAACCATGCGCGGGATATCGTTCGTGTCGCACCTGACCAGGCTCTTGAACGATCTGCCACGGTTTGAGAATTGCGCGTGAATCGAATTGACATCAGTGTGCCGGATATGATCGGTCAGGATATGCCCGACGATAAAGCCGTGGGCGATGCCGGACTCATCGATGACCCCGGTGTTGCCGGTCACAAAGAGCGAGTAGGGGGTGTCAGCAACGAGGTGCACCGTCCATGCGTGCGTCTCGGTCGAGGTGCGAGCTGAGAGGTGGACTGCGAAGCAGGTGATGAGCTCCTTGAGCTTTTCGTCGTGCGCCGGGTCGGTGTCCGGCGCGTGCGTCTTGCGGTGCAGGTAGTAGTCTATGAGGTAATCTGAGGTGTCCACCGAGATGAAGAGCGCCTCGCACTTTGGAATGTAATCAGTGACTGCGACCAGACCTTTTGACATAACGAAATCTTGAAACTTTACCCGGCCGCAGCGCTGCGACGATCCCCCTATGGTATCATGTACTCAGGGGTGGCACGCTACTGGGAAGCTCCAAATACCGTGATTGTATGGGCTTTTGGGGCTCCTGGCGCCGCCTGCCGCCCATGGATAGAGCCCTGTAACGGCGGTCATTTCCGCCCTCTTGGCGCCGGGGCATACAACGAAGCTGCGCCCTTTGCGGCGTTTTGATACCATAAGAATAACAACTAATTGTGGTGCTCTATGTGCCGCGTGCTGGTGGCGCTGCTGGCCTGCCTTCTGGTCGGGTGCTCGCCGCAGATACGATTCAAGCCGGGAGAGATACCGAGCCCCACGTCTCCCACCGACACCTCCGAGCTGCGCGACGCGCAGCGGCTTCATAACGCCCTCGTCTCAAAGGTTCCGGTGTGGCACAACCCGCAGGCAGAGCGGCGCGTCTCTGGCATCCTCAAGCGCCTGCTTGAGGCTACTCCAGACAGCGGTCACTGGAGCGTCATCCTCTTCGACGATCCCACCTGGAACGC
Source organism: Deltaproteobacteria bacterium (assembly GCA_947467385.1). Lineage (GTDB taxonomy): Bacteria > Bdellovibrionota_C > UBA2361 > UBA2361 > OMII01 > OMII01. The sequence continues at coordinate 3,753 of CANIHJ010000063.1, forward strand.
CATGACAACGGTCGGCAACCACATCTACATCTTCCGCGGGTTCCTCGATGCCGTTCCGAGCGATAATCAGGTTGCAGCGGTCCTTGCGCACGAGATTGCGCACCGCCTGGCGCAGCACGAGATTGAGTCATCGGACGAGAAGTGGGGCAGGGCAATGGCGGTGCTGGTTGCGGTCGCGGCCGGAGCCGCCGTGGCCAGCCGCCCTGGGGCGACGGATCGCGACGTCCGCACCGTGATGGACTCCACGATGAAGGTCGGAGGCGGATTTACGACGCTGCGGTATTCGCGCGACAAGGAGCGCGAGGCCGACCTCGTAGGGCTCTTCCTCATGGCAGACGCAGGGTTTAACCCACAGGCAGCGGCTGACATGTGGTCGCACCAGATGGCCGTTGCGGCCGAGCGGGGAAGTGCCTTCTTCAGCACCCATCCACGGCACGAGGAACGCTATAATTTCGTGGTTCAGCTCTTGCCGCTTGCCCAGGAGCGCTACGAGCAGGCGCGCCGCAAGGGTCGTGTCGCAAAGCGCGGCGTACGGGCCACACACAGCGCGTCACCCGTTGCCGAGGCCGAAGCGCGCCGCGCAGAGGAGGCGCTCCGCAGCGATGATCTCACCGGCGCGGAGGCCATCGCCCAAGCCCTCGTCGCCAAGAACCAGCGCTTTGCCCCAGGCTTCAATCTCTTGGGGCTCGTGCACGCGCGGCGCGGCGATGGTGACTCGGCGCAAAAAGCCATGCGGAAGAGCCTTACCCTTGATCCTGAGAACCCTGTCTTCATCTATAACTCAGCCTGCGTACAGGCTCTCGCCGGCAAGCGCGAGGAAGCCTTTAAGAGCCTCGAGCGCGCCTTCGTCTTGCGGCCCCAGCTCGTAGCCGCCGCGGCGGAGGATCCCGACCTTGAGTCCTTGCGCGAAGATCCCGCCTTTGACGATCTCCTCGCCCGCCAGTACCTCTATCCCGCCCCGACAAACGTGGGCGGCAACACCTTTTCAGTAAACGTCGAATGAGGGTCCGTTACTGAGGCCGCCTCCTAAAGAGGGCCTCAGCCGTCTTGGTCGAGGTCATCGGAACGCGGCACTGCAGCTGGCGATGCGTGCACGCCCCGCTCCACCGCACGAAGCGGTAGTCGCGCGCCGGCTTGGCAGTCAGCGGCACGACCGAGTTGCGAGTAAAGAGCGCCGAGCAGTGCGTGCCGCAGCTGATAGCGCCGCTCGCCGTCGAGACGCTTCCGCCCCGATTCTTCTCTACTGCTAGCCGAAAGCGGGTGGGCCCCGGCACGACTGAAAGTCCCGCGTACTCGAGGAGTGCGTTGTACTTCGGAGACGATGACTGGCCTGCCATTTCAAGCGCGCCCCACGAGCCGTAGCGCGTGTACGGGGAGATATCCGAAAAGTGCACAAAAACGCCACCGCCGTGCGC
>CANIHJ010000064.1 GCA_947467385.1 Deltaproteobacteria bacterium
GGCGACGCTGGTAAAGTTCGGAATCTGGAGGATTACGCCGATTGAGCCCGTCTGCGTGCCGGGCTGGCAGAAGATCTTGCTCGCGGCCAGCGACGAGTACAGCCCGCCGGAAGCGGCCTGGGAGCCCATGGAGACAACGATTGGCTTCTCGGCCTTGAGCCTCCGTACGGCGTTGTATATCTCCTCTGACGGCGCAACCGCTCCGCCCGGGGAATCTACCCGCAGCACGATAGCCTTAGTGTTGTCATCCCGCGCCTCGGTGTAGAGGGCCTTAAGGGTATCGCTTGCGTCCTCAATAACGCCGGCCAGATCAATGACGGCGACCTTGGGCCCCAGAACGCTCTTTACGGCACTCGCCGCCCCGCTGATTATGGGGACCACAACCAGGATAATCACGATCACCGTGAGAACCTTCGCCAGCCAGATCTTATACTCCTTCATACAAGCCCTTTTGTGCCAAAAACGCCGCTATTTGCGGCCTACTATCCGCCGCAAAGCATACTTTTTAAGGGCATGCCGTGACTACCCCCTTTCACTCGGCCCGCTTCGATAGCATTATCTGGGGCGGAGCCGGTGACGGGCCTGATAGTACCCCACACGCCCCCGGTATCGGAGAGATTTCTATGGACCAAACGATATCGGGCATCCTTAATGATTCGGCGCAGCTTAAGGCCTCACTGGCGAAGGATGCTGCCTTTGTTGGTGCCGTTAAATGCGCGTTTGCCCTCATCGACTCGGCCGTGCGCCAGGGCGGCACGGTCTACGCGTGCGGCAACGGGGGATCGACCTGCGACGCTATGCACCTGTGCGAGGAGCTGGTGGCGCGCTACAAGCGATCCCGCCCCGGGATTCGCGCCATGCATTTTATGGACCCCTCTATGCTTACGTGCTGGGGCAACGACGTTGGCTTCGACGACGCCTTCGCGCGCTGTGCCGAGACCTTCTGCACCCCGCAAGACGTATTCATCGGCATCTCAACCTCGGGCAACTCGCGCAACGTCATTGCGGCAACAGCAAAAGCTAGGGAAAAAGGCTGCAAGTCGGTCGGGCTGCTCGGCAAGGACGGCGGCAAGCTAGCCTCCATGTGCGACGCCCCGATCATCGTGCCATCTCAGGCCACTGAGCGCATCCAAGAGGCCCATATCACCGTAATCCACATCTGGTGTGAGCTGCTGGAGACGATCGGCAGCGGGAAGCCCTAGCGCGCGCGGGCGATAAGTTCCCCGGCTCTTCGCTCTGAATTCGGAAAGGCCATCTGGATAAGCTTTGCCCTGCGCAAAAACAGGTGCAGCTCATACTCCCACGTAAACCCGATGCCGCCGTGGCACTGCATCGCCACCTCGCACACATGCGGCGCAACCTGCGCAGCCTGCGACATCGCCGAGCGCGCCGTCAGGGGCCTCTGCTCCGGCGAGTGCTCAACGCTCCATGCCGCAAAACGAGCGAGAGCTCCCAGCGCCTCGCTCTGAGAATAGCAGTCGGCCAGCTTGTGCTGGATGGCCTGGAAGCCCCCTACCGGCACACCAAACTGCTCGCGCGTCTTTACATACTCAGTGGTGAACTCAATGACGCGGCTTGTGATGCCGTACGCCTCTGAGGCCTTAAGAATCTCAACCAGGTCAAGAAGAAGCATTGAGGCCCCCTCTGAGAGCACAAGGCACGGCTCCTTCTTTATGGCGTATCCGGTCAGCGCCGTTGAGAGGTCAAGCGACGGCAGCTCGATGGGCTTCACCCCGGCGCCAGCTGCGTTAAAGCACACCACGCGCGACGAATTTCCAAGCGTGGCGACGGCAAAGACCCGGCCTGCCCCCATACCGCCAGTCGCCCACGAGATATCGCCCGAGAGCACCTTGTCCTTGGCGTCACACGAAAGTGAGCAGCACTCCTGCGGAGCGAGCGCCGTTCGCGCGTCTCCGAGGAAGGCGATCAGCTCCTTCGCCTCGCTCTCCGCCAGAAGCCGCTCCACGAGCCCCTCGCACAGCAGCCGTTCCCAGACCGGCTCAGGCATCAGCACGCGGCCGCACTCTTGCGCAACGAGCGAAAGCTCCACTACGGAGAGCGCAGCATCCGGCCCACAAAACCCCTCGCGCAGACCAAGCTGCGAAAGCGTTTCAATCAGCGCTCCGTCGGAGCGAGCGCCAGACTCTATGCGCTTGCGCAGATACTCGGAGCTAACATGCTCTGCAAAAAAGCCGCGAACAAGATCCTGCAGCTCGCGGTGGTCGGCGGTAAGCTCCATGATGTTCCTACATCATCCCTAGTAGTCCCTTAACCTCTTCCGAGGGCTGCCAGGGTGGCGTAAACGTAATGGTGACCGTAACGCTTGCGACTCCCGGCAGCGCGCCCACCTTGGTTTGAACCTCATGCTTCAGCTGAGGCCCCGACGGGCACAGCGGCGTTGTAAAGGTCATGTCGATTGCAACCGCACCCTCGTCGATATTGATGCTGTAGATCAGCCCAAGAAAGTAAATATCGATAAAGAGATCGGGATCCTCAATCGTCTTGAGGGCCTCGATAATAGCTTCTTTTGACACGAGCGGAGAGTTCATCTGGACGAGTGTACAACGTCTGGGCCGCCGCACAAAGGGCTGGCTTTGCGACACCCAGAGCCATTTCGAGCGGAATAACAGGCAACAAAAAAGGCGCGGGGCCTTTCGGCCCACGCGCCCTTCCGGAGCAAAAACTCCTCAAGGATTAGAGTACCCTCTCCTTGAGAGCCTTGGCAGCGGTGAAGCGAACACGCTTCCTCTTCGGAATCTGGATGGTCTCGCCGGTAGCCGGGTTGCGGCCAGTGCGAGCCTTGCTCTCACGAACGTAGAGCTTACCAAGACCCATGAGTGGGATCTTGTAGCCCCTCTTCAGTGAATCCATCACGAAGTTAGCAATGTCCTCAACGATCTGCTTAGCCTCAGAGCGCTTGTTGAGACCGCAGAACGCGCGAACGTTCTCTACGAACTCTGACTGCGTGTAGCTGAGGGTCGAAGTGTTGCGCGGCTTCGACGACATCTTAGCCTTCGACACTGGTCCTGCTACAACCTTGCCCTTGCTTACTATCTTCTTAGCGGGCTTTGCGATCTTCTTTGCCTTCTTGGCTGGCTTCTTTGCCATACGTTAATCTCCAAAATACAATTCGTATGTATCTACCGTTTCTGTCGCGCACCGTCTGGGACCTGCCTCGCCATCTCTAGCAAGACTTGTCTCGGAACAGGTTCCTTCGACGATGCACGATCATCATCGAGCCGAAGCCCATCATGCTGATGGTTGCCGTCTCGATGTCACCCTTGCCGGAGCCCTATTTTTAGGCCGTTTTTGAGGCGGCTTGAAAATAAGATCTCGTCGTCAGATGCGAACATCGTGGATGATAGTTACAATTCTCACGAATGATCAATAATAATTTTTCAGCATAATGCGCAAAAAAACACGCTCCCATCAGCAGAAAGTAAGCCTCTTGCGCGGAGGTCGACGTTCATTACTGGCGAAGATCATCCTGTGCGCGTTCGCCTGCGGGGCGCAAACCTCTCGGCTCTGGGCACAGGATTCTGCTTCGATGGTGCCATGTGGAGAGGCCACGGGCATCTCCATCCCTGTTCCTCAATCGTTCGAGTCGATCGACCTGCGGTATCCATCGGTACTCTGTGCATTTCGCAATAAAAACTCAGGATTTCCGACACTTAACGTGGTTCAGGATCCGCCTCAAGGCAGCTCCCTGCGACCCGGAGTGGCCGCGCTAGAAGCGCGCGTGAAGAACGAATACCAAAAAGTAGGACTCACCGATGCCGTCATTTCCGACTCACATATGGAGCCACTCGGCAGCCTCGAAACATTCCACACCACGGCGCGCTACATGAACCAGGGCATGCCGATGCAGTCCCTCATTATGGTCGTCATGCTCCCCGACCGCACCTACACCGTGACCCTATTAGATCGGGCCGATCACCCCTATTTTAGGGAAATCGAGCTCCAAAGCGTCCTTCGGGGCATCTCCATCGCCGGGGCCACCGACGCTCCCGCCACAGTTCCCCCACCTCCCAACACCACCGCCATCTGGCTTATCCTTGGGGCCATGGGGCTTGTCGCCGCGAGCCTTGTGTGGCGCAGGGCTCACGCCCGCAAGAGCCGCTAGCCTGGTCTTAGAACCGTCTTCGCGCTGGTCAGTGCTCCGTCAGCGCGCTATAAAACAGCTCATGGAATCAACATCACTGAGCTCAATTAGCCCTTCCGACACCAACACCCGCAGGGCTAGCGCCCTCCTGCTCGACGTGCGCACCCCGGCCGAATACACCGAGATGCATATCGACGGGGCTCTTTCGCACCCTATTACGGAGCTCAATCCTGACTTCGTGCGCTCGCAGACGCAGGGACAGCGCGAATGCATCGTTATCTGCCGCTCGGGCGGTAGGGCTCGTAAAGCCGCTGAGACGCTTGCAGCAGCGGGCATCACAAACATCAAGATTATGGATGGCGGGATGATGTCGTGGATGTCCGCAGGCTTGCCA
>CANIHJ010000065.1 GCA_947467385.1 Deltaproteobacteria bacterium
AGTGTTGCCCTCAAGCCTCTTCTTAAGCTTGAAGAGCAGTGGGGTAAGGATATTGGCGCTCATCCACACCGGGTAATCGACTATCACCGCGTGGTTTGAGACCCGGCACATCTCGGTGATGAGGGTGCGCCAGGCGGTGCAGTGGCTCATGAGGCGGAAGCTCACGACAAGGTTGAAGGAGCGCGACTCGAAGGGAAGCTCAACAAGGTTTCCGGCCCGAAACGCCATCAGGCCCGACTCGATGTACTCTCGCAGCCGCTCAGCGCACGTATGAGAGCTTCCGAGCACCATCACGTCACGGTTGGCGCGCGCGAGCGGCAGCGCAATCTGACCATGTCCGCCGCCGACATCGAGCACTGACGTGCACTCATCGTCGAGCGCCCGAAGCACTGCGTGCTCCTGTACCTCAAGCATCCAGTTTCCGACAGGGCCGCCGAAGCGTGCCGCATACTCCTCAGAGGAGGAGTGAATGTCGGCGGTTTCGTCGCCGTAGCGGACGATCTCTTGAGCTGCCTCAGCGGGGTTGTTTAAGGCGATCGACATGCGCTCCTCAATCCGCGCTGACTCGGCGCGGACACAAAACGGTACAGAGATAAAAAGTTACGGAGATAAAACGGGGCAGTGCCTGATCGCCCCGAGCCGTATCCTCAGGGTAACTGCAAGGAATGTTTATACATTCGGGACGGAAGTATAGCGGGGGGCAGGCATAAAGATCAAGGAATTGCGCCTACCTAGCCAGACCCGACGCCTTGCCACAGGAGGCGCATAAGCTCCTGATTTGGTGTGGGTTATTTTCGCCTGGATGGGGGCAGTTGGTTCATTCCGGCGCGAGCCTCAAGAAAATTTAGATCCCAGCCGACTAGTTCTTATGGGCAGATAGTTTTCTGAGGGAATTGCTATGGATTTTCCGACCGAGATCGTTGGCGACAAGGGGTACATACGGGTGACCAGTGATCTCGACACGGAGGTTGCGGGAGAGGCGCTTAGGGCAGCGTTCAACGATGTCTATGACAAGGGCAAGCGCACCATCGTGCTAGATCTCTCCGGCGCCCAGATCATCAACAGCTACGGCATAGGCAAGGTGCTCATGTGCTACAAGCGCCTCAAGGCAGAGAAAGGCGTGCTGATGGTGAAGCCCCTCAATGGATTTGTGAAAGAGACATTCGAGCTTCTCATGCTCGACAAGTTACTGCCCGAGGACAAGTAGGGGGCAGTACGGAGTGCGGAGCGAGTTGTTGCGGTGAACTGAGTGGATGTAACCGTGGAACCTGTGGCCCATGAGCGTAGCGTCGACACCACCCAATATCTTGCTGGCTGACGGGGATGCCTCCAGCCGCGAGACGTTAGGCTCGTTCTTCGAGCGGCACGGATGGCTCTATGATGTCGTGGTTGAGCCAAGCCTCCTCGATAGCGCCCTCGACAAGGCGCGCTACGATATCGTCATCGCGGATGTTGCGCTCCCCGGGGTCGATTCGCTGGCGCTGCTGCGCGGCATCCTTGAGAAGCACCCCACGCAGGCCATCATCGCCCTTGGCAAGGAGTCCTCATATGACGAGGCCCTCAATTACTTTCGCAGCGGCGCGACGGACATGCTCGCGCGCCCGGTTGATTTGGGCTGGCTTGAGCGGGTAGTGCGGCAGGTCGTGTGCTCGCGCCGTACAGAAGAGCGCGAGAGGCTCTCGTACAAGTTTGTCACGAGCGAAAGGACGGAGATGGTGTTTTCGTGCGCGGACATTATCGAGCTCGACACCGTGCCGCTGCCGATCGTTGGGCGGCTCGAGTCGATCGGGGCGCTTGACCATGGCGAGGCGCTTAAGGTCCGCCTTGCGGTGCAGGAAGCGGTGCTCAACGCTCTTGAGCACGGCAATCTCGGCCTTGAGTCGAGGTGGAAGGAGGAGGTTCGGGCCAACGGCGAGGACCGCTTCGCCGAAGTGCGCCGCGAGCGCCTGCTGGATCCGAAGTACTCGGAGCGCAGTGTCTACGTGGCAGTTGAGTACAGAAGCGGGGTGCTCCATATCTCGATTCGGGACGAGGGACAGGGGTTTCTGAATCTCAAGGGCATGCCGGAGGCAAAGAAGAGCGCCCAGTCAGTTTCGTGCTCTGGTCGCGGGCTCGCGCTCATATCGAGCGCAGTTGACGAGGTCTCATTTGATCACAATGGGTCTGAAGTGACCCTGCGAAAGTCTACAAAACACCTAAGGAGAGGGTAACCATATGGCGCTCAAGTTTAGGCTTAAGGGGCTGGCGGAAACGTTTGTCGACTCAATCACGTGCCCCTGCTGCGGCACCGTCGGATCGGACGACCAGAACTTCTCGACCGAATTCACCAAGGTCACGTACGAGGGGATCATCGTCGTCGTTCAGTGCCGGGCATGCAGCGAGATTTTCGTGCCGCGCACGCAGCGCCTGGGAATCCTCGATTACAAGGCCCTGCGTGTTGCTGTGGAAAAAGACAGCGTCGACAGCGGCCAAGCCGTCATGACCGGATGGCAAGCCGTGCAGCTTTCAGCCGAGAAGCTAAACGCTCAACGCAAGGGACCGCTCCACTAGCGTCAGCTCAGAGCGCTGTTGTGCTGTGGGCGCCCGAAGTCGCCAAAAGAAACGAAAAAATTACGCAGGGGGCTAGCGAGTAACGTCCGCTACCGAGAGGCCATGCTTCTTGAGCGCGCCCAAAAAGCCCAGCTTGTCGATCGTGCGCAGGATGCGGGTTGAAACCCGAACCCGCACGTACTTGCCGAGCTCCGGCACAAAGAGCCGCTTTGACTGAAGATTTGACTCGAACTTATGGTGCGTCTTGTTGTTGGCGTGGCTGACGCGGTTACCGTTCTGGTGAGTGATGCCTGAAATGGAGCAACGACGAGACATAGAAACTTCCTCTAACTTAAAGCTGCGGAAGGATATATTGGTGGGCGAGTAAAGTCAAAGTGCGCCAGGGCATGGACTGCCGACCCAAGCCAAAACAAAAAGATGGGCATATTCAATGCCTTGCAGTGCTCTAGTAGATCAGTAGTGACTCTATCCGTGGCCCAGGGCCGCCGCTGCCAGGCCCGCCGCGTGGGCTCTTGTTGATGGTGGCACTCGCCATATACGTGGCGGTTCCGTACTCAACTTTGGCGATTACCTCAAAGAGCTTGTTGCCCGAAGACGCCGCCTTCGCCCGCACCGCCTCGGCATCCGCCCCGAGCGCGGTGAGCCTGCTTCCCATATCGCTCTCGGTGAATGGCGCTCCTCCCTGGACGGGATCCCGTGCCTGGATGATAGCGGTCGCAATAGAGGGGGTCACCGTTGCGTCGAGCGCCATGAGAACCTGGGGTGGGGCTGAGTTGATGTTCACCTTCTGAAAATCTGCAGTTGAGACGAAAGGAAGGATCTGCTGCACGACGTCGGGCGTAAAGCCGGGAATGGCGGAGAGCTCGCTGGCGAGCGACTCAATCTTTCCCTCGTTTCGGAACTTCTGTCCCTCCTCAAGGCTGCTCTCGATCCCGTGAAAGTTCCTGTATGTGAAGTCATCCTCGTTCGTGTCGATGTAATCAACGAGGTTGGCGACGAGCTGTTCCGGGGATACCGGGGGCCGATTGGCGCCGCTGCCGCTTCCGACCCCGAGGTTCGTCAGGAGAGCCAGAAGCACGTCTGCCCACATTCCCACCTGCGTGGAGGGTGTGCCGGTGGTGCTTGAGTCCTTGAGTCGCAGCAAAGGAATCTTGCCCTG
>CANIHJ010000066.1 GCA_947467385.1 Deltaproteobacteria bacterium
ACGCTTCGTTGGGCTTGAGTCGTTCGTCAGCCGCTTCCACAACCCGCACAAGGCAATACGCAAGTACGAGGCCCAGCTCATTCTCGGGTCTCTTGCGCTGCTCATCCTCGTCGGGCTTGTTCGCAGGCGCGTTACCGTTCCCGCTGAGCTCCTCATCTTTGGTTGCGCGTCCCTAACCGTGTACTTCCTCTCCCGGCTCTTGGCCTTCAGGCTCTACGTCCCTGACCGGCACCTGCAGCTGCCCCTGGCATTCTTTTTCATCTCCACATTCACGGTGGCCGTGTGGAGAGCGTTCCATCGCGGCAGAAACGATACAACCGAGACGGAAGGTGCGCTCAAGGACAGTCGTCTGCGTTACAGCTGGCGAAGCGCCCTTGGGTTGGTGGCGCTTGTGGGCTTTATCTACGCCTGCTCGGGCTGGGGCTTGCGCGGGGCCATGAACTTCAACTACAGCGTCCACAAGAAAGGCTACGTGTTTGACTGGGTTAAGGACAACACGCCGCTCAATGCGCTCGTCGCCGGCCATCCGACCCACATCGATGGGCTGATGCTCTTTGGCGCTCGGCGCGGCTTTATCACGACTGAGACTGCGCATCCGTTCTACGTGCGGTACAGCCAGGAGGTGAAGCGCCGTAACGAGATATCCCTGCGGGCACACTATGCCCGGTCCCTTGAGGAGCTTGTAAACATTCTTGAACCCGAAGGGATTACGTATTTCGTCTTCCGGCGCGCAGACTTTAGGCCGGGGACCCTTGAGACACTTAACTTCTTCCCGCCCCTCGACATCCTTAACAAGGAGCTCACCTCAAGACCGCTCAATGAGTATGCCTACTCCAAGCTTCCTAAAGAGGTAAACCTTGCGCGGTACCCGTTCGTGCCGTTCATCGACTCATACTCCACCCTCGTTGACGTCCAGGCCCTCAAGGCACACCTTCAGGCCCGCGGATGGACGCCTCCGGCACCCGAAGGCGTAAGGGCCCTGAGGCTCCTTGAGGATGAGACTGAGAAGGTGGCGGCAGCTTCGGCACAGCATGACAACAAGATTGCAGGATAGGCGGGAAAATGGCGTTTCGATCCCTCGGTCTCATTCGTTCGGCTCTTTTTGGGGCCTTGGTGCTAGCTGTGTCGGTTCTCGTCGCCTCCCGGCTTAACACCTCCGACTGGAGCGGGCGCCAGGTCGCCCAGCTTGCTGAGCGCGGAATTTACGTCGATGGCTGGTTGCGTGATGAGGCAGCCATCTCGTTGGGCGGGTTCTCGACAGTGGCTAACGTGGTTGAGCTTACCTTCGAGCCGACTCGGCTGGCAGGTGATGGCCCACCTCGCGTTTCCGTTTCGGTGTGCGGAGCTCCCCCGCAGGAGCTCTCAATTACCCAGCGTGCTCCCTACGCGTTTAGGATTCCGTCAGGCTGTTCGCCCATCTCTGTCTCGATCAAGGCGCTCAACACCTTCGTTATCCACGAGAAGGATGAGGACCGCACCGTTGGAACCCAGATCTATCGGCTGCGGGTAACATCAGCTCTCGGATTCCCGCTTATGGCGCCTTCAACGCTCGCCTCCGTGCTGCTTTGCGTGGCCCTGCTTGCGCTGTGCGCCTACTATGCCCCCGGGCAGCTGGCCTCGCTGCGAGCCCCGTGCCTCGTGATCGCCATGGCGGCAACGCTCGGCATGGTTGAGTTTGGCACCGTCGATTCCGACAAGTATTTCCCGCTTTACCTCTTTGCCGTTGCCTTGTTGGGGGGCATGGCGATGTTATATCGGGTTCCGGCATCGTCGGACTCCCAAGATGCGCCCATGCCGCTGGTGTGGCTGTTCGCCATCGTCGCGGGCGGGGCAGCCCTGCGGTTTTACGGTATCGACTTCGGCCTTCCGGCGCACTTTCATCCGGACGAGGTTCCCAAGGTCAATGCGATCATGCGCATGGTTGAGCAGAAGACCCTCAACCCCCAGTACTTTCTTCACCCGTCGCTTCTTCTGTACTGCACGTATTTTGTGAACGTCATCCTCCAGGCTATCGGCTTTGAGGGAAGCTTCCGTGACACAGCCTTCCTCGCGGGGCGCATCGTGAGCGCAATAGCTGGAACGCTCTCCATCGCCCTGACCTACGAGATCGGACGGCGCCTCATCTCAAGGAACGTGGGGCTCGTCGCCGCCGCATTCCTTGCGGTATTTCCGCTGCATGTCACATGCAGCAGGTACCTGAAGGAGGACGCGCTCCTGACCTTCGTGACGCTGAGCTGCATCCTCGCCACCCTGGTGGCGGTTCAGTCTAAGAGGCGCTGGGTGCTCCTCATTGCAGGATTCCTCGCTGGCGCGACGGCGGGCGCGAAGTATTCCGGTATCCTCCTCGTCATTGTCCCGGCATCGGCCCCCTGGCTTGCTTCCCGCAGCTGGAAGCCGGACCTGAGCTGGCTGCCGTGGTCGGTTGCGGCTGTGTGCGTTGCGCCCCTTGGGTTCCTTGCGACGACACCGTACGCGCTGCTTGACCAGGCAAAGTTTCTCAAGGACTTTGCCGCCGAGTCGCGGCACATGCAGCTTGGTCACACTAACACGATCGACCCGTGGTCCCAGCTCTGGATGTACCACTTCTACCGCAGCATTCTGCCAGGCCTAACGCCGGTGATAGCGATTGCGTCCGTGGTGGGGCTCGGCTTCTTGCTGCGGCGGGGCCGGATTGAGGATCTCTTCGTGGTGTCGCTTGCGCTACTGTTTTACTTGCCGGCGGAGTTTGTGAAGGCGAAGCCCGCTCCGCAGCCTGAGCGATATATCTTGCCGTGCGTGCCCTTCCTCGCCATCGCGCTGGCCCAGCTCGTGCGATCGCTCGGGCGCTACGTTACGCCGCGACATGGCGGTGCCGCCCTGTGTAGTATTGTGCTCCTCGTGGCGCCTGCGTACCGAACGCTCTCGCTTGCGAGGGACGTGCGGGTCGACACTCGCCAACAGCTCGCGGCGTGGATGAAGGAGAATATTCCTGCCGGCAGCACTGTGCTGATGGACTGGAAGCCGTACTGCCCGCAGCTTAACCGTGCAAGCTTCAAGGTTGAGCACATCCAGCGCGCCCGCATCATTCCTGAGCTTGACCCGGGCGTGCTGCGCAATTCCGGCGCCGACTACCTGATTCTTTCGAGCCTCTTTTACGGACGCTACTTCAACCAACCAGAGTCGAATCCGGTTTTGCGGCAGCGAATTCGCGAGGTCTTCGACACCGTGCCTGTGGTGTCGCAGTACCAGGCACCGTCAGGCTCGTATGGATTTCACAATCCGGTCCTGACCCTGTTTAGCCTCAAAAAGGAGGACTTTGCGAGCCTCGATGAGGAGCGCTCCATGAAGCGCCGTGGCCAGATCGCACAGACCTCCAACGAGGCGCGCGCCCGTCCACGCTGGTAGCGCGCAAGCCTCAAGAGGCAGTTATGTGTAGCTGACGTTGATGTCGACGTACCCGTGCGTCAGATCGCAGCCCCACGCCGTTGCTGCGCCACGGCCCAGGTTAAGGTTGAGCTGTACTGGGATTTCGCGCACCGACATGAGCTTTCTGATGCGCTTTCGGTCGTGCGGAACAACCTCTCCGCGGCGCATGACTGGTGCCCCCGCAAAGGTAAGGTCCACCCGGCGAGGATCAACCTTAACCGCAGGATCCTTTCCAGCAGCTGCCAGCACGCGCCCCCAGTTTGGGTCGGCGCCGTGGATGGCGGTCTTCACAAG
>CANIHJ010000067.1 GCA_947467385.1 Deltaproteobacteria bacterium
AGCTCGCCGTCGATCTCAAGGGGTGCTGGGACTGACGAGCCGGCCGAGAGGTCGATGTCAATCGCCTTGGGCTGAAAGAAAGTTGCTTCCTTAAGCGTGACGACCGCCGAAAGCTTCTCCTTCTCAAGCGGAACACCCGCGCCCTGAATCGTTACCACCGTCTTCAGCTCAATGGTGCTGTCGCCATGCGATTCAGCCTGCGGCACCTTAAGGGAGATCTCTTCGCCGTGGTAACGCTCCGCCCCCTGGGCACTGTGGAAGTGCACGCGCGCGTTTGTGATCGCGCCATCAGAGAGCGCGATTGTGAAGAGCGGCTTGGAGCCAGACTCGGGCGTGGGTGTCGGTGTCGGTGTCAGGGTCTCGCCTGCCGACGGCGGGGGATCCGCTTCCTGCGGGGCGTCGCCGCTGAGGATGCCGACTCTTACTCCGTCAGCCTTAAGCGATGTGATGTGGAGCTTGCCGCTGAAGAGCTGCCAGAAGTCGTACGTAAGGTCCAGCGTGGGGATATGAAGCGAAAACGGCGCCTCAGGACGGCAGTCCGCGGCGCTGCCCTCGCAGTCGTAGCGCAGGTCCTTAAGCGAGATTCCGGTAAAGGGGTCGATCTGGGCGTGCTGGGCCGAGAGTGGCGTGCCGAGCTGCTTGCTCACGAACGGCAGCAGGTACGACACAACGAACGTGTCACTGCGCACGAGCGCATACGCCGCCACGCACAAGACAATAACCAGGATAAAAATCAGACGGATGGTTTTTCTCAGGAGTCGCATCTCAACTTCGCGTTCACGCAGTTCCTGCAGCCGCCGCAAGGGGCTCAGCGCCCCGAGATTCTATCACTCAAAGCAAGCAGTGCACACCGGCAGAGATCGAAAAACTAGCTCGGCGCTAGCCGGCGGCGATCGGCGAGAAGCCGTATCGCGAGGGATCGCTCACGATGAGGGAGAGCGCAATCACGCGTGGAACGAACTTCTTGGTCTCTCCGGGAAAGTTTCCGTCTCGGGCGAGGTCCCAGAAGTCGGCGCTCGAATTGCGCGCGAGCACCTTGCCTACCGCCCCACCGCCTGCGTTGTAGGCGGCAAGGGCGAGATGCCAATCGTTAAACTTCACGAAGAGGTCGCGCAGGAGCTTTGCGGCGGCCAAGGTCGATCGGTCGGGATCGAGGCGGTCATCCTGCTTGGCGGTAACCTTTAGGCCGTACACCGTCGCCGTGGTCCGCATGAACTGCCACAAGCCGCGCGCCCCAGCTGGGCTCGCCGCCGAAGGGTTGAGGCCGCTCTCTACCGCTGCCACTGAGAGGAGCTCTGTCGGTACCCCCTCCCCCTCGAACACGGCCTCCATCTTCTCTATCCGCTCTGGGTTGTGCTTGAGGACACGCTCGACGGTGGCGCGGTCGTTGTTCATGAACCGGTCAAGCTCGGCTTGAACCTCCGGGGTGACGCCGAATTCGGGCTTAGGAAGGACGCGCGCGGTTTGGATGGCCAGCTGGCGGCGACCCTTGCTGAGATCAAACGAGTCCTCGTCGTCCTCTGAAGCGAGCTGCAGGTCGCCGTCGGGGCGACCACCCAGTATACTGCACCCGACGGACGGGACTAGGATTGCTACTCCAAAAAGCGCCACCAGGAGGCGGCTTAGCAGCGTTCGCATGAGGTTTCCTAAACAACAGATAAGTGGGGATGCAGGCTCTAGAGCAGCCCATCCACCCACAGCAGTACAGCGCAACTTTCCGGCAGCGGCAAGCAGCAGAGCCTCCCTGCACGGATCCAGATTTAAAAAAAAGCTTATAAGTAACTGAAAAAGCTAGCCCACCTCGCACAAACTAACGTTCTAACCTCAGGCGGCCTTGTTTGGGCTCGACACCCGAACATCGACCAATCCGGGGAAACCAACTCTGCATCCTAAGTGGTGCGGGTAAAAAACGGGTCTGACGAGATCTGCCGGGACACCCGCTCATCACGGTTTTTTTCCAGGGGTTATGGGGAGCTTGAAGACAGGCGATAGCGGGCAAGGCATAACGGCGGCATCAGGCGCTCCGCTTGCCGCTCTCCTGTCGTGCCTGATAGCCATTCTCAGCGGCTGCTCGATGCTGCCATCCTTAAGCCAAGAGCCCGATCATCAGTGGCTTCGAGATGGCTCTCTCGCCATCTCGCGCCCGCTTCCGCCGATCAACGTAGCCTCCCCTGACCGCTCGCGCATGAATCCATCCGCCAGCATGCAGAGCGCTCAGCCATCGGTGACAACCCTGCGGGTAAGCCGGGCGGCTGGAAAGCTTTCGATTGAGGGGCCGGACAGCCCGCCGATGTCCTTCTACGCGCAGGTTTCCAGCACGATGAGGCCGGGCCGCTATACCGTTGCGCTGAAGCAGTCCAATCCCCTCTGGTACGCGCCGGACTCATACTTCAGGCAGCGTTCGTTGCGCCTTCCGCCCGAGGGCAGCAAGGATCGCTTCAAGCGAGGCGCGCTCGGAAGCCAGGCTCTCTTCCTGAATGAGCAGACCCCAATCCACTCTGGCCCGATCGGCATGAGCGAGATTGGGGGACTTCGCATCAGCCCTGCCGACATGGCCAAGATCTTCCAATCGGTACAGGTTGGGACAGTTGTCGAGGTTCGGTAACCTCGCCTGAATCCTGCCACCATGCGGCATTCGACACGCCATTAGGAAGGGTGTATAAGTTTTCCAGATTTTCGAATTACGAGTAGACGGGATAGTGCGTGCAATCGCCCAAAAAATTGGACGGTGCCCGCAGCAGGAGGCGCGCATGAAGTATGAAGAGCTTGGTGGCGGAGTAGTTAAGAAGCGCGAACGGCGCGTCGTAGGACTCTTTATCGACGGCACTGGCCTCGACCGCGCAACCCGCCGGATAAACCGCAAGGTCGACATGAGCGCCCTCGTTCGCGGTGTCACGTCAGGCCTTAATCCCGTCGTCGCCCGCTACTACACCCTCATCCCGTACGAAGACGACTCTAGGCAGCGCGCCTTCCTTGACGCCGTTGCGCGTGCAGGGCTTACGGTGATCGTCAAGCGTCTTCCTCCCAAGGGTATCACGCGTCAGGTAAGCGTAGATCTTGAGATGGCCGCCGACCTCGTGGCATTTTCGCTCGGACTCTCCTCGTTCAGCAAAGAGAACGAGTACATGCCGATCGAGCAGCACTCCCGCGCAGCAGCAGCGGCCTCAACGGTTGCGAACTTCGGGCGCAAGCTGTCGGCAGCGGCCCAGCCTGCCTCCGAGCCAACGCCGGCTAAAGGCGACAAGGCGCTCCTGGTGCGCGACGCCGATCTCTCGGGCACCCGGTCAATTGTGGTGGTGTGCCCGAGCCGCGAGCTAGCCTACCCACTCGGCATGGTGAAGGATCTGGGGTGCGACACGACCTCGGCCGACTTCGGCCAGTTCAACACGGGCGACATCCTCAAGTCTGCCGCCAAGTGGATTGACCTCTCGGACTCAGAGACGA
>CANIHJ010000068.1 GCA_947467385.1 Deltaproteobacteria bacterium
ACGCTTAAGACCGGCAGGTAGACACTAAAGGTTGTGCCCGATCCCGGCACGCTCTGGACGGTAATCATGCCCTCATGCTGCTTGATGATCGAGTAGGCGGCAGAGAGTCCAAGGCCGTTACCGGTGAGGCCCACGCCCGTGGCGCGGTCAACGTTCTTGGTCGTGTAGAACGGCTCAAAGCACCGCAGCTGCTGCTCGTGCGTCATGCCGACGCCGTTGTCGGCAATGTCGAGTCGTATGTAGACACCCGGCGCAAGCTCCGGGTGCACCTCGCCGGTGCGCAGCCGAACTTTTGTGGTCGAGAGCGTCACGACTCCCTGCACATCGGGGCTCATGGCCTCTTTGGCATTAGCCAGAAGCGCCGTTACGACCTGCTGGATCTGTGAGCTATCGACGACGACCTCTGGGCAATCTGGGCACTGCCTGACGATCAGCTTGTTTCTGCGGCTAAGGAGCGACTCGTAGAGCTGCATCGAGCCCTCGATGAGCTGAGTGAGCGAGACGTTCTGCTTTGAGGGCTGCGCCTGTGCCGAGAAGTTAAGAAGCTGCGAGACGAGCGAGGCGCCGCGCTTTGCGGCGTCGGTGATGAGGCGCGATGACTCAAGGATCGGCCCGTTGCCAGAGCTCTGCAGCTCAATGAGCGACACCTGACCCAAGATAGCCTGCAGCAGGTTGTTGAAATTGTGCGCAACGCCCGACGCAAGGAGCCCCGCCATGCGCATTTTAAAGGACTCGGACATGCGGTCCTCAAAGCGCCGCGCCATAAAGACCGTCGCCATCTCGTTTGCCATGCTCACAAGAAGCTGCAACCGCCCCTCGCGCACAAACTGCTCGCCGTTTCGCGGCTCAACAACGAGCACGCCGACGACCTGCCCAAGCGACACAAGCGGTATAATAACCACGAGCCCGCAGCGCAGGTGCTGCATAATCGAGTTTAGGCCAGAGCACTCCATCTCCTGGTTCCCCTGGACCATAAGCGGGCGCTGTGTGCGGATAGCGTCATCAAAGAAGTCATGCCTAAGCGCCAGCTCAATCTGCACCTGCTGGAGCTTCTTCTTAACGCCGGGCCCAAAGCCGGTCTGCCCCATGACGTGCGTCCCCTGCTCGTTCATGACGCCAAGCCACCCGCGCTTGAGCCCAAACTCCTGCTCAAGAAGGGGGAAGGCGTTCTCGGCGATCTCGCGGATCGAGCGATATTTTCCAAGCTCGTGGCTTAGGCGATAGAGGGCGCTTAAGGACTCACTGTGGCGCCGCTCACTCTCAAACATGTCAGCCTGCTTTACGGCGAGCGATATCTGGGCTGCCGCCGCCTGCGCAAGCTCAAGGTCGGGCGCAGAGAAGGCAGAAACCGTGCGCTTGAACATGACGAGCGCCCCGAGTACCCGCTCATCTGCCGTTAGCGGGGCCACGATGGCCGAATGAAGTCCCTCGCGCCGGGCAAGCTCGGTGTTGGCCCGGGCGTCGGTCTGAAGATCCTCAATCATAATGGCCTGGCCGGTATCGACCGCGTGCCACAAGAGGCTCGGCCCCGTCAGCACACCATGCATGCCCGTCAGGTAGGTTTCAGAGAGGCCCTGTGCCGCAACTACCTCAAGCTCGCGCCCCTCATCCGACGGCACAAGCACAGAGTAGCCGCAGTCAGAGCCAGAGGCGCTGAGCACGGCCCGCAGACCTTTAAGCGCAATAACGGCTGGATCGACCTGCCCGCGCAGCGAGCGCGACACCTCAAAGAGCGCCTCAAGCCGGCGGTTCTGAAGCACGAGATCCTCCTGGGCCTGACGCCGCTCGGTGATGTCGATCCCAAACCCCTCCCAGCCGAGGAATGCTCCCTTGGCAGAGAAGTGTGGCACCGCCCGCAGCATCATCCAGCGCGTCTCTCCTGTGCGCTGGTGGATAACGCGCACCTCCTCCTTGAGCTCGTCCCGCTCAACGCGTAGGCGAACGATCCTGCGCCGCAGCCGGTCCCTGTCCTTGGGGTGGAGGATGAGGTCCCAGATCCCAGCGTTGCTTAGCATCTGGGATGCAGGGATGCCGAGCAGGAGCTCTGTGTTGCCGAAAACGTCGGAGATGCGGAACTCCCCGTCGGTCATAAGGATGACGATGTTGCCGTAGCGCGCCATGCGCCGGTACTGGCTGCGCAGGTCATCCTGCGCCATTGAGCTTGCTATCGAGCTCGCCTGTGGGTTCCCCGCTACGGGAGCGGGACCGGAAAAGTGAAGCGATGCCCCAACTTCAGAGAACGCGTCGAGCTCCTCCTGTCGCCAGCGGTGGTACGAGCGGGTAAAAAAGCACTCGATGACGCCAGAGAGTCCTGCGCCCGTTGAGACGGGGAAGATTCCGCCCGAGCGCACCTTGCGGACCGCAAGCTCAAGGGCCAGGTCGCCCGGCACGCGCGCCCGCTGCAGGTCGTTGATGACGATCGGCAGTGTCCAGCTTCGCTCGCCGAAGCTCGCCTGGCCGTTTGCGACCGAGAAGATGGGCGCCTCGCCTGAGCCGCGCTGTGAGCCCTCGGGGGGATAGGCGCCCCTGAATGAGCGCCCTTGATGGATAAGGGTTACTGAGACCTCGTCGCAGCCTAATTCGTGCGAGATGGATTCGGCGAGGTGTGCGGCCACAGCAGAAGGCGTGGCCTCGGGGCCGCTCTCGAACCTGAGCCTCTTTACACTGCCTTCGTCGGCTTCCTGCGCCATCTTAAGAGATCCACGATCGGCCGAATATCGGCCTTCAAACTACTACGCACCGTTACTGCTTGGTCCGCTTGGTGATGGCGCCCTTCGCACCACGATCACCTTGGAACGCTTCACTCTCCGCTCAAGTTCCGCCATCAAGAGCACACGGTGCTCGTGCTTGCGGGCTGACTTGAGGTGCGGGTCACCCTCGCTCTCCTTGTGCTCCTCGCGCACATCGTGCAGCGACATGCGGTTCTCGCGAAAGAACCGCCACCGCACCACGGCGTAGGCGACTGCTGCGACGAGGGCCAACACGGCTCCGGCGCGCAGCGCCACGGACCACACAAGATTCGACAGAACCCCGGAAACCTGTTCGCCATCCAAGCCGATTGCGGAACCGGATTGGGCCAGCATCACAACGAACACTGGCAGAACGGCGATAAAGAGAACGGCACACCGGAGCAGGCCGAGCGAAACATCAACGAGCCCTTGCTTGACTCGCGAGAGGTACGATCCCGGCCGGTAACGATGAAAACCTTTGAGAAGGAGCGAGGGAAGAAACAGCCCTCGGGTCTGCACCACCTCTGCGGCAACAGCACC